>JANOSR010000133.1:0-10528 GCA_031415935.1 Steroidobacteraceae bacterium
CATGCCGAACTGGTCGCCGGGGCGCGCCGCGAGCAAGTTAGTGAGGTACGCGCGCTCGCCGAAGGTGCCACGGCCCGCGCGGCGGCCGAGGCCAGCGAATTCAGGCGCATCGAAACGCTGGTCGGTGACGGCATGCTGCCGGCGAGTGCACTGGACCGCCAGCGCGCCCTGCGCGACGGAACGGTTGCGGAGGAGCGCGCTGCGAAAGAGAGGCTCGCGGAACTCGAGCGCGGCACGCGCAGCGAAGTCGTGGAGCAGGCGTCCGCCGCTCTCGCCGGCGCGCGCGCACAGGTCGCAGAACTCGAACTCTCCCTCGCACGGCACACGGTGCGCGCGCCGCGTGCCGGCGTCATCGACGCCTTGCCATATGAACTCGGCGAGCGCCCGCCGCGCGGCGCGCCCGTCGCCGTGCTGCTCGCAGCCGGGCAACCCTATGCGCGGATTTTTATCCCGGAGCCGCAGCGGGCGTCGGTAAAGGCGGGAAGTCCCGCAATCGTGCGAATCGACGGTTCGGAGCGCGATTGGCGCGGCGAGCTTCGCTATGTTTCCTCGGAGGCGGCCTTCACGCCTTATTACGCGCTCAACGAGCGCGACCGCAGCCGGCTGTCATTCCTCGCGGAGATCGTGCTGACCGAGCCGGAGGCTGCGGGTCTTCCGACCGGCATGCCGGTCGAAGTGACGCTGCCGGAAGCCCAGGCCGGGCCGTGACGGTTGCGATCTCCGCGCGCGGGCTGACGCGCCGCTTCGGTGCGGTAATCGCTGTGGACGGTATCGACCTTGACGTGCCGCGGGCGCAGATCTACGGATTTCTCGGCCCCAACGGTTCCGGCAAGTCGACCACCATCCGCATGTTGTGCGGCCTGCTCGTGCCCACCAGGGGCACGGTCAATGTGCTCGGCCACGAAGTGCCGCGCGAGGCCGAGACCGTGCGCCGCAAGCTCGGCTACATGACCCAGCGCTTCTCGCTGTGGGACGACCTGACCGTCACCGAAAATCTGGATTTCATGTGCCGCATCTATGGGCTCGACCGCGCGACCCGCCGCATGCGCATGGAGGACCGGATCCGAAACTATGACCTCGCGGCGTTCGCCGGTCAGCGCGCCGGGACCCTGAGCGGCGGCCAGCGCCAGCGCCTCGCGCTCGCCGCGGCGACACTGCACGACCCGGAGCTGCTGCTGCTCGACGAGCCGACCAGTGCCGTCGATCCGCAGAATCGCCGCGACTTCTGGGAAAACCTATTCGCGCTCGTCGCGCGCGGCACGACGATCCTGGTTTCAACTCATTACATGGACGAGGCCGAGCGCTGCCATCGGCTCGCGATTCTCGATCATGGCCGCATCGCCGCCGAAGGCGAGCCGAAGCAACTCGCGCGCGACATCGACGCGACGGTGATCGAGATCGAATGCGCGGATCTCACGGCGGTCCGGCGCGTGCTGGCCACCGTGCCGGCAGTCAGGAGCATCGCGCAGCTTGGCAACCGCCTGCACGTGCTGGTGCATCGCGACGCGGTGCATCCCGAGCGCGAGCTGCAAGCATTGCTCGCAGGCCAATGCGCGGATGCACGCGTCGAACGCGTCGGTGCGACGCTCGAAGACGTGTTCGTCGCCGCCACGCAATTGCGCAAGGCGCCGGACGTGGAGCGTGCCGCGTGATCTGGCTCGAACGCCTGGTCGCGATCGCCGCCAAGGAGGCCCGGCAACTCGCGCGCGACCGGGTCACCTTCGGGATGATCATCGGCGTGCCGATCATGCAGATTTTGCTGTTCGGCTACGCGATCAACTTCGATGTGCGCGATGTAAACGCGGCGGTGCTGGATCAGTCGCGCACGGCGCTGTCGCGACAGCTGGTCGGCGACCTGGAAGCGACCCAGGTCATCCACGTCGTGCGCCAGGCCGACAGCGAACGCGAATTGCGCGAGCTGATGCAGCAGGGAGTCGCCAGAGTGGGCATCGTCATCGCCGCCGACCTCGAGCGGCGCCTCTTCGAGGGCGACCGGTCCGCGGTGCAGCTCCTGGTGGACGGCAGTCAGCCCTCGCTTGAGGACCTCGCACAGGGTCTGGGTTCGATGCCCGTGTTACAACGCGCCGGTGTGCGAGCAGTCGAGGCCCGGCATTTTGAGATCCGCACCGAGTACAACCCGGCCCGGCGCACGGCGGTGCAAATCGTGCCGGCGCTGGTCGGCGTGATCCTGGCGATGACCATGGTCATATTCACCTCAGGAGCGATCGTTCGCGAACGCGAACGCGGCAATCTGGAGCTTCTGATCACGACGCCGGTCACGCGCGGACAGCTGCTGGCCGGCAAGCTGCTGCCTTACGTGATCATCGGCCTGATCCAGACGACGCTGATTCTCGGCGTGGGGCGGGTCCTGTTCGGCGTGCCGATGGCCGGCAGCTTCGTGGATCTCTACCTCGGAGCGCTGGTCTTCATCGCCGCGTCGCTCTCTCTCGGCCTCTTCATCTCGACCATTGCGCAGACCCAGTTCCAGGCCTTCCAGATGGCCTTCGTGACGATGCTGCCCTCGATCCTGCTGTCGGGCTTCATGTTCCCGTTCGAGGGCATGCCGGCCTTCGCCCAGGTCATCGCCCAAGTGCTCCCGCTGACCCATTTCAACGAGATCATCCGCGGGATCGCGTTGCGCGTGGCGACGCTCGCCGACATGCATGTCCCACTCCTGAAACTGGTCATATTTCTGGTCCTGATGTTCACCCTGGCGGCCAGCCGGTTCCGCAAGCGGTTGGATTGATTCACGAAATCGGCGCGGCGGTACCCTCGTCCCTGGCCATGCAGCGGCGGAAATGGTGCCGATTCGGCCACCGTGCTATCCTCCGCGCCGATCGCAGCCTGTTCACCCTGCATTTTCAAGCGCTTGAAAGCGCCCCGGTGCATCGTCTACATCCAGCGATCAGGTGACAGGAGCTGTTCGAAGGTTCGCCCTAGCCAGGCCCACGCCCGCCAGACGATCCCGACCGTGTTTCCTGCCGTGTAGTGAATGGCCGCTTCCGCTCATCGGTTTGATAGCGGATCGCAGCCCATTGTTAATGAAAAGTGAGAGCTTGAGTCATGAAGATCTACGTTGGAAACTTGCCTTTTTCGGCGACTGAAACACAGGTTCGCGACCTGTTCGCCGCACATGGCACGGTCGAGTCCGTTGCGCTGCCGTCCGATCGTGAGACCGGTCGTCCGCGCGGCTTTGGTTTCGTCGAAATGCCGCAGGCCGAGGCCGCGAAGGCCATCGAGGCGCTGAACGGCTTCTCGCTGGGCGGTCGTCAGCTGCGCGTCAATGAAGCGCAGGATCGTCCGCGCGGCGCCGGCGGCGGTGGCCGTCCGGGTGGCGGCGGTCGTCCGGGCGGTGGCGGTGGCTTCCGTTCGGGTGGCGGCGGCGGTGGTGGTGGCGGTGGCGGTGGTGGCCGCTGGTAAGGCTCCACTTTCTCTGCTGATGAAAGGCCCGCTTCGGCGGGCCTTTCTTTTTAAAGGGGCCGCTTCCCTTTTTCTTTTCTTGAGTGGGGAAAAAGGGAAGCGCCCCCTTTATTCTTGGAAACCATGATCCGGGGATTTCCGCCGATCGAACGGCGCAGCGCGCGGGTGCTGGTGCTCGGCAGCATGCCGGGTGTCGTTTCGCTCGCGACAAAAGAATATTACGCGCACCCGCGGAACCAGTTCTGGCGCATCGTCGGTGAGCTTTATGGATTCGATCCGGCGGGGAACTATCGGCGCCGCACGCAGGCGCTCTGTCTTGCGGGCGTCGCGCTGTGGGACGTGCTCGCCTCCTGCGCGCGACCCGGCAGCCTCGATGCGGACATCGACGAGCGAACCATCGTCGTGAATCCTTTCACCGGGTTTCTGGCCGCGCACCCGCAAATCCGCCGCGTCTGCTTCAATGGCCGAAAGGCCGAGGCCGCCTGGCGGCGCTACGTGTTGCGCGAGTTGCCCCGGGCGTGCGAACTGAGTTACGAGTTGCTGCCATCCACCAGCCCGGCTCACGCCGGGATGTCCTACCCGCGTAAGCTACGCGCCTGGCGGCGCGCACTCGCCGCCTGAAGGGAGCCTGATCTTGCATCGACCCTTTTCACGAGAACGCAGGCGCCTTCTGCAGGGCATCGCCGCCGCGGTTGCATTCGGCGGCTTCAGCGCGCGGCTGCTGGCGCAGGCGGCACCAATTGACGTCATCGTCATCGGCGCCGGCGGCGCGGGACTCACGGCGGCGAAGGAACTACAGGCTGCGGGAATCAGCGTGCTCGTGCTCGAAGCACGCGATCGCATCGGCGGGCGCGCCTTCACGGACACGAGTCTCGGCGTGCCCTGGGATCGCGGTTGTTCCTGGCTGCATGCCTCCAACGTGAACCCCTGGGTTGCTTATGCGCGGCAGAACGACTTCGAAGTGTTCGCCGACAAGTTTCCGCGCCAGATCTACGACGGATCGCGGCGCATGGGTGGCGCCGAGACGGCAGGCCTGCGCGCCGTCGAAGAGCGCATGCGACGCGAACTGAAGGAGGCCGCGCGCCGCGGACTCGACATTCCGGCCGCAGCGGCGTTCACGCAGGCGACGCTCGCGGATCGCTGGTACCCGATGGCCGAGTCGGGCCTGACGTCCTGGGAAGGCATCGAGCCGCCCAATTACTCGACGCTCGACTCGTACCAGTTCATCGAAGAAGGCGATGACCTGATGATTCCGCGCGGCTACGGCACGTTGCTCGCGCATTACGCGCGCGAAGTCCCCGTGCGGCTTCGCACGCCGGTCTCGCGCATCCGCTGGACGGCGCGCGGCATCACGGTGGACACGAATGCGGGGGCAATCACCGCGCGCGTGGCGGTCGTCGCGCTGCCATCCGCGGTCATCACGGGTGGCGCCGTGATCTTCTCGCCGCATCTGCCGGTGGAAGTGCTGCAGGCACACCACGACCTGCCGCTCGGTCTGATGAATAAGGTCGCGCTGCGCTTCAAGCGCAATGTGTTTCCGTCGGAGCGCACGGAGTTCTGGCAACTGCGCCGCAACGACGGGCGCGGCATGAGCTACCTGACGCGGCACTGGGACAGCCATGTCTGTATCGGGTTTTCGTCGGGCAGGTTCGCGCACGAAATCGAGGCGGCGGGCGAGACGGCGACGATCGAGCATGCGCTCACGGAACTCACGACGATGCTGGGCGGCGACCTGCGACGCCAGTTCGATCGCGGCGCCGCGACCGCCTGGGCATCCGACCCCTTCGCCCGCGGTTCGTACTCGCATTGCCTGCCGGGCCGCTTCGGCGCGCGCGCGCTGCTGACCCGCCCGGTCGGCGGCAGAATCGTGTTTGCGGGCGAGCACACCGAGCAATCGGCCTATGGCACGCTGCACGGCGCGCATCTGTCGGGCCTGCGCGCCGCCCGCGACGCGCGCCGCCTGCTTGCGGGGTCCGCCACATGAGTTTCGTGCTGTACGACTACCTGCCCTCGGGCAATGGCTACAAATGCCGGCTGGTGCTGAAGGCGCTACGCCGGAATATCTCGCCATCAACCCGAATGGCAAGATCCCGGTACTGATGGTGCCGGGCCGCGGGCCGATCGCCGAAAGCCACGCGATCATTGCCTATCTCGCGGAAGGCTCGTCGCTGATGCCCTCCGATCCCTACGAGCGCGCGCTGATGTGGCAATGGATGTGCTTCGAGCAGTACCAGGTCGAGCCGGGCGTGGCGACCGTGCGTTTCTGGCTCAAGTCCCTGAAGAAGACGCCGGAGGAACTCGGCGAGCGCTACAAGGAGCGCTTCCAGCGCGGCGCCGACGCGCTCGCCGTGCTCGAATACGGGCTCGCAGGCCGGCGCTGGCTGGTTGGCGACACGCCGACGCTCGCCGACATTGCGCTCTTCGCCTACACGCATGTCGCGGACGAGGCGGGCTACCGGCTCGCGGACTATCCGGCGATCAGCGCCTGGATCGCGGGCTTCAAGGCGCTGCCCTGGTACGCGCCGATCACCGAGCCCTGATTCCACCTGAGCTGGCTGCTATTCCGCTAGAAACCATTCCGTCGCGCCGCGAAGCATTCCTGTTCTGGTTGAAGCTCGGCTTCATCTCCTTCGGGGGGCCGGCCGGGCAGATCGCGATCATGCACCGCGAGGTCGTCGAGCGGCGTCGGTGGCTCGCCGAGCAGCCATTCATGCATGCACTGAATTTCTGCATGCTGTTGCCGGGCCCCGAGGCGCTGCAGCTCGCGATCTACCTCGGCTGGCGGCTGCATGGCGTGACGGGCGGGATCGTCGCGGGCCTGTGCTTCATCGTCCCGGCCATCGTGCTGCTGCTCGGCCTGTCCTTCGCCTACGCGATCTACGGCGAGGTCCCGGCGATCGCCGCGCTGCTCTTCGGCCTCAAGGCGACGGTCGTGGCGCTCATCGTGCATGCGCTGATCCGGGTCGCGCGGCGCGCGCTATCGGCCCCGGTGCACTGGCTGATCGCGCCGGTTGCGTTTGCGGTGATGGCCTGGAATCTCGCGCCATTTCCACTGTTGTTGCTGGCGGCCGCCTTGCTGGGCTGGTTGATGCGCCGTGAGGCCGCGCCGCCGGCGATCGCCCCCGCCGCGAAATTTCCCTGGCGCAGCCTGCTGATCGGCGTCCTGTTGTGGGCGCTGCCTGCCGCCGCGCTGCTGGCCGCGACCGGGCCGGATTCGCTCTATACGCAGGTCTACGGTTTCTTCACGACCGCGGCGCTCGTGACATTCGGCGGCGCCTATGCGGTGCTCGCCTATGTGGCCCAGCAGGCGGTCGAGGTCTACGGCTGGCTCACCCAGGCGGAAACGGTCGCCGGGCTCGCGCTGGCGGAGTCGACGCCGGGTCCGCTTATCATCGTGCTGCAGTTCGTGGGTTTCATGGCAGGCTGGAATGCGCCAGGCAGCGCCGGCCCGGCCGCGACCGCGACGACGACGGCGCTCCTGGCATCCTGGGCGACTTTCCTGCCATCTTTCGTGTTCATCCTGGTCGGCGCACCCTACCTCGAGCGCCTGACGGCGAACCCGCGCCTCGCGGCTGCGCTTGCGGGCATCACGGCGGCGGTCGTGGGCGTGATCGCGAATCTCGCCGTTTTGTTCGCCGGCGCCGTGATATTCCCCGCCGGCATCGAGGCGCCGCACTGGCCGGCATTCATGATCGCGGCGGCCGCGCTGTTCCTGCTCGAGAGGACCCGCGTGGACGTACTATGGGTCATCGCGGGTGGCGCGCTCGCGGGGCTCCTGCTAGGTTTCCGCGCATGAAATACCTTCACACGATGATCCGGGTCACCGATCTCGACCGGTCACTCGATTTTTACTGCAAGCAGCTCGGGCTCGTGGAATTGCGCCGCCACGTCAGCGAGCGCGGGCGCTTTACGCTCGTATTCCTCGCCGTACCGGGTGACGACGAAGCACAGGTCGAGCTGACCTGGAACTGGGATCCGGAGCAATACACGATGGGCCGCGCCTTCGGCCACCTCGCCTACGAGGTGGACGACATCTACGCGTTGTGCGGGAAGTTGATGGCTGCCGGCATCACGATCAACCGGCCGCCGCGCGACGGGCACATGGCTTTCGTGCGCTCGCCGGACAATGTTTCGATCGAATTGCTGCAGAAGGGCGAGGCGCTGCCACCCCGCGAGCCCTGGGCGTCCATGCCGAACACAGGAACCTGGTAGAACTCAGCCGGCGATGTAGCGTCGGAGATCCTCGATCTCGTGGCGTTGCTCGTCGATGACGGCCTTGACGCAGTCGCCGATCGAGATCACGCCGATCAGCTCGCCATTCTCGACCACCGGCAGGTGGCGAATCCGCTTGTCGGTCATCAGCGTCATGCAGTCATTGACGCTGTTCTGCGGTCCGACCTGGATGACAGGCGCACTCATGATCGTGGCGACCGTCGTTTCCGTGGAATTGCGGCCCATCAGCACGACCTTGCGCGCGTAATCGCGCTCCGAGACGATGCCGACCAGCCGGCCGCCGCTCAGCACGGGCAGCGCGCCGACGAAGTGATCAGCCATGAGCTGGATCGCGGTGCGGACCGGGTCCTCGGTGTTCACGGTGTGAATCCCGGACGGCTTGCCGTCGAGCAGTTGCCTGACCGTGCGCATGTGGCCCCCTGGAAACCGGCTTGACCAGGGCATCTTACCGCCGATCAGGTGGTTTTTCTCCGGTTCCAGGCCGCCAGGAGCTGAGTTTCGCGTTCCGGAGCAAGACCCGAGCGCAGCTGCGCCTGCCTTTCGGCCGGGCGGGTCGCGTGCCAGGCGAGCGTGTCACGAACCGTATCGTCCAGCGACCGGCTCGTGAGGCCTTCGGCCACCGAGCGCGTAATGCCGGTCAGCGAGGCGCCAGCTTCTTCGCCACGCATGGGCGACCAGGGTGCGAAATTCATCTCCTCGGGCTTCAATTCCTTCGCGAGGAAATCCTCGTCGATCCAGGTCGCGTACGTGTCGGTGCCGGAAATGCGCTTGCTCGAGTCGATCAGCGCGCCCATCGTGATCGCGCCGGGCGGTGTGACGGCATTGAAGAATCCGTCCACGCGGCGCTCGACGAGATCCAGCATGAAGCGCGTCAGGTCGCGCACGTCGATGACCTGAATCGGATCGGCCGGCGTGCCAGGCACCGCCATGTCGCCGCCGCGCGCGACGCGCACCGGCCAGTAGGTGAAACGATCGGTCGGGTCCAGTGGCCCGACGATATAGCCGGGGCGCACGACCGAGGAGCGCGCGCCGAAGGCCTGCCGCACGTAATTCTCGCAGAGCGCCTTCATCGGGCCATAAGTATCGTTAGTGACCTGTTCCTCGTCGGGATTCGCGAGCACGCCGCGGGGCGAGGATTCGTCATTCGGCTTGGCAAAACTCGCATAGGCAGAGATGCTCGAGATGTAGAGGCAGTAGCCGGTGTTTGGCGCGAGCAGGTCCGACGATATCTTCACGAACCTCGGGATGTAGCCGGTGTTGTCCACGACCGCGTCCCAGCTCCGGTCCTTCAGCGAATCGAGCTGGCCTTTGCGGTCGCCGAGCAACGTCTCGACGTTCTCGACTTCGGCATCGCGCTTGCCGCGGTTGAAATGCGTAACCTTCCAGCCGCGCGCGAGCGCCTGCTCGGTCAAGTGCGGGCCGATGAAGCCGGTGCCGCCGAGAATCAGCAGGGTTTTCTGCTTCTGCTCGCCGGCTGCCAGCCGGCTTGCGGCGAGTGCCAGTGCCGTTCCGGCGCCGGCCTTCAGGATGCTGCGGCGGGTCCTGTTCATTATTGTCTCCGTCTCTTAGCGCGCGCCGGCCGCTGCGTAATGCGCCAGCCAGTTCCTGACTTCTTTGTACCAATACAGCGAGTTCTGCCGCTTCAGGATCCAGTGATTCTCATCCGGGAAATAGACGAGGCGGCTCTCGACGCCGCGATTCTGAAGCGTATTGAACAATTCGACGCCGTTGTTGAGCGGCACGCGCTGGTCGAGCTGCCCGTGCAACACGAGTGTCGGTGTCGCGAAATTTCCGGCGCTCGAGTGCGGCGAATAGCGCGCGAATTCCTCGGGTCGCTCCCAGGCCTCGAAGAAGCGCCGCTTGCCTGCGCCATAGTCCGAGCCGTACTGCGAGAGTTCGTTGTAGACTGCCGCGTGCGCGACCAGCGCCTTGAATGGATGCGGCCGGCCGTTCAGCGTCGCCGCCAGGAAGCCGCCATAGCTGCCACCGCCGGCAATCATGCGATCACGGTCGATCCACGGTTGCGACGCGAACCACTCGGCAGCGTGGATCGTGTCCTGGTAAGGCTTTGTGATCCGGTCCGGGTTGATGGAATCCGTGAAAGCCTGGCCAAACCCGCTGGAACCGTGGAAATTGTGCCAGGCGACGACATAGCCCCAGGCCGCAAACACCTGCGCGTTCCAGCGGAAGGTCCAGGAGTCGGTGATGCCGTTGTGCGGGCCGCCGTGCAGCAGCAGGTAAAGCGGGTGTTTCTTTCCGGGATCGAAGCCGGGCGGGTAGACGACCCACATCTGGATATCGGCGCCCCCCGAGCCCTGGTAAGTCACGCTCTCGACCTTGCCGAACGCGACCGTGGCGAGCAGCGCGTCGTTGAGGTCGGAGAGCTTCGTCACCGAACCGTCGCGCACGTTGATGTGCATGAGAGTCGGCGGCTCGCTGAAGGACTGGCGAACGGCGACAAGCGTCGCGGGTGAGCCTGCGATGGCAAGACCCGAGAAGCTCGAAGCCGTCGTGACGGGCGCGTGGCGGCCGTTTGCGACGTCGATGCGATGGATACGCTGTGTCGCTGCATCGTCGATCGCCGCATACAGGCTCTTCGAATCCGGAGCCCATACGAAACCGTTTAGCGAACGGTCCCAATCCGCAGCGAGGCGCCGGCGCGCGTCGCTTTTCCTGTCCACGAGCCATGCCTGGTAGGAGTCGGCGTAGAAATCCTTGATCGTCTGGCGCGTGTACAGCAGCCAACGGCCGTCGGGACTGTACGTCGGGTCCTCGTCATCGGCGGAATTGTCGGCGGTCAGGTTGCGGGCCTTGCCACCCGTGGCCGGCACGACGAAGACGTCGAAATTCTGATCCACGCCGGTGGGGTCGATGT
>JANOSR010000134.1:0-9807 GCA_031415935.1 Steroidobacteraceae bacterium
CGGGGCGGCGGAACGGATCTGTCCGCGGGGACTGCTGCGTCGCGTGCTCGAACGTGGCCGTGCGATGGGCTTCGAGCCCTATGCCGGCTTCGAATACGAGTTCTTCGTATTCGCCGAGACGCCGGACTCCGTGCGCGAGAAGAACTACCGCGACATGCGGCCGATCGCGCCGGATTCATTCGGCTACTCGGTGATCCGCAACAGCGTCTGGAGCGATTTCTACCGTGCCCTGTTCGAGACCGCCGAGCGCATGGACTTTCCGATCGAGAGCCTGCATGAGGAAACCGGTCCGGGTGTCATCGAGGCGGCGATCGCCGTGGACCGCGCGCTCGCCGCGGCCGACAAGGCGGCGCTGTTCAAGACCTTCAGCAAGGTGGTCGCGCAGCGCCGCGGCCTGATGGCCACCTTCATGGCCAAGTGGTCGAAAGACTGGCCCGGCCAGAGCGGCCACATCCACATATCGCTGAAGAACAGCGCCGGCACGCCGGTGTTCCACGATGCGTCAAAACCGCATTCGATGAGCGACACGCAGCGCTGGTTCGTCGGCGGACAGCAGAAACTGATGCCGGAGCTGCTCGCGATGGTCGCGCCGACGGTCAATTCCTACCGACGCCTGATCCCGGGCTTCTGGGCGCCGACGGACTCGGCCTGGAGCGTGGACAACCGCACGACTTCGCTGCGGGTGATCGCCGGTTCGCCCAAGGCGCAACGTGTCGAGTACCGAATCGCGGCCGCCGATGCGAATCCCTACGTGATCCTGTCTGCGGCGCTCGCCTCGGGGTTCTGGGGCATCGAGCATCGTGTCGAGCCCGAGCCGATGGTCGAGGGCAACGCCTACGAGAAACGCTTCCCGGAATACCTGGCGCTGCCGCGCACGTTGTGGGAGTCCGCGCAACGGCTGAAGGCCTCGAAGATGGCGCGCGACTGGTTCGGCGACGAGTTCGTCGAGCATTACGCCGCGACGCGCGAGTGGGAGGAACGCGAGTTCCGCCGCCACATCACGGACTGGGAACTCGCCCGCTACTTCGAGATCATTTGACCACGCAGAAGACCATCAGCCCGGTCGACGGGTCGGTGTATTGCGAGCGGGACCTCGCCACCGATGCGACGATCGATGCCGCGCTCACACGGGCGCGCAGGGCGCAACAAAGCTGGCGGCTCACGCCGGTCGCGGATCGCGCGCGGGTCTGCCTCGCATTCTGCGGGCACTTCGAGACCGGGACTCGCGAGATCGCGACGGAACTGACCTGGCAGATGGGCCGGCCGATCCGCTACGCGCCGAATGAAGTGCGCGGCACGCTCGAGCGGGCGCGGCACATGATCGCGATCGCGGATGATGCGCTCGCCGATCTCGATGCCGGGCCAAAGGAAGGATTCCGCCGCTTCCTGCGGCGTGAGCCGCTGGGCGTCGTCCTTGCGGTTGCGGCCTGGAATTATCCCTACCTGATCGCCGTCAACAGCGTGATACCGGCGCTGATGGCGGGCAATGCGGTGCTCTTGAAGCATTCGGCGCAGACGCCCCTGTGCGCCGAGCGCTTCGAGAACTGCCTGCGCGCCGCCGGGCTGCCGGACGGCCTGTTCCAGGCCTTGCAGCTCTCGCACGAGCAGACCGCGCGGTTGATCCGGGATACGCGCGTGGATTTCGTGGCTTTCACGGGTTCGGTGGACGGCGGCCGCGCCGTTCAGCGCGCAGCGGCGGAGCGCTTCATCGGCGTCGGACTCGAACTCGGCGGCTGCGACCCGGCCTATGTGCGCGAGGACGCGGATCTCGCGCATGCCGTTGAAAATCTGGTGGACGGCGCCTTTTTCAACAGCGGCCAGTCCTGTTGCGGCATCCAGCGCATCTACGTCCATCGCGGGATCTACGAGAAATTCGTGGCTGGCGCCATCGAAATGACACGCCGCTACGTGCTGGGCAATCCCACCGATCCCGCGACCACGCTCGGCCCCGTCGTTCGCACGGCGGCGGCGCGGCAGATCCGCGCCCAGATCGCGGCCAGCATCGCGGCCGGCGCGCGCGCCGCGATCGAGGAGCGCGAATTCCGCGCGAGCGACCCGGCAACACCCTACCTGGCGCCGCAGATCCTGCTCGACGTCGATCATTCGATGCCCGTCATGCGCGAGGAAATCTTCGGTCCTGTAGCTGGCGTCATGCCAGTGGCAGGCGACGACGAGGCCGTGCGGCTCATGAATGACAGTCCTTATGGGCTGACGGCTGCGGTCTGGACCGCGGACGCCGATGCGGCGCTCGCGATCGGTGCGCGCGTCGAGACCGGCACCTGGTTCATGAATCGCTGCGATTACCTGGATCCGGCGCTCGCCTGGGTCGGGGTCAAGGATTCCGGGCGTGGCTGTACCCTGTCGCGCGTCGGCTTCGAACACCTGACCCGTCCGAAGTCCTATCATCTGCGCTTGAAGACCTGAGGCCGTCATGACGCTCAAGGGCAACTGGAACTATCCGACCAGGATCCTGTTCGGCGCGGGCAATATCCGCAAGCTGCCGCAGGCCTGCGCGACGCTGGAAATTCGCCGGCCGCTGCTGGTCACCGATCCCGGTCTCGCGGCGCTACCGATGATCGCGAGCGCGGTCGAAGTCTGCCGTCAGGCGGGCCTGCACTGCACTGTGTTTTCCGATGTCCGATCGAATCCCATCGAGCAGAACGTCAGCGA
This sequence comes from Steroidobacteraceae bacterium, assembly GCA_031415935.1. GTDB lineage: Bacteria > Pseudomonadota > Gammaproteobacteria > Steroidobacterales > Steroidobacteraceae > SCUD01. Next base: position 2,671 of record JANOSR010000134.1, read on the forward strand.
TGGCGTGCGTCTCTATCGCGAGGGCGGCCATGACGGCGTGATCGCTTTCGGCGGCGGCAGCGCACTCGACGCCGGCAAGGCGATTGCGCTGATGGCCGGACAGACGCGGCCGATCTGGGATTTCGAGGACCGCGAGGACTGGTGGACACGCGTCGATGTGGCTGGAATGGCGCCTGTCGTTGCCGTCCCCACGACGGCGGGCACGGGCTCAGAGGTCGGCCGTGCCTCGGTCATCACCGACTTGCGGGATCACACGAAGAAAATCATCTACCACCCGAACATGATGCCCGGCGTTGTGATCTCGGACCCCGAGCTGACGCTTGGCCTGCCGGCGAAGGTGACGGCCGCGACCGGCATGGACGCGCTCTCGCATTGCCTCGAAGCTTATTGCGCGCCGTTTTTTCACCCGCTGGCGGATGGCATCGCGGTCGAGGGCATGCGCCTGATTCACGACTTCCTGCCGCGCGCGGTGGCGGATGGCAGGGATCTCGAGGCCCGCTCGCACATGCTGATCGCATCCTCGATGGGCGCGACCGCATTCCAGAAGGGCCTGGGTGCGATGCACAGCCTGAGCCATCCCTGCGGCGCGAATCTGGATACGCACCACGGACTTACCAATGCGGTCGTGATGCCCTATGTACTCGCCTGGAACCGGCGCGCGATCGAGCAGCGTCTGGGGCGGCTCGCTGCATGGCTCGGTCTCAAGCGCCAGTCCTACGACGGATTCTTTGATTGGGTGCTGGAATTGCGCGCGACCATCGGTATCCCGCCCACGCTAGCGAGCCTCGGCGTGCGCGAGGAGCATGCGGTGGCATTCGCCCCGCAGGCCCTGGCCGATCCTTCGACCGGCGGCAATCCGTTGCCGATGACGGTCGCGGATTTCGAGCGGCTCTATCTCAACTGCATCCGCGGTTAGATTCTGACGGCGCGCGGTTCGCCGGCGCGCACCTCGAAGCTCGCGAGTACGCTCCGGCCGCTGCGCGGATCGAGCCGGTCGTCGATGGCGACCAGGTCGGCACGCAACTTGTCGCGGTCGAGCTCACAGCGGATGTAACCGCTGTGATTGCCATCGTGAAAACGAACCTGCGGATTCAGCGGCAGCATCTGCGACTTGTCGTTGGTGGAAGTCGCGATCGATGAAGTCACGAGCTCGACGCCGAACGGCCGCCCGGCGGCATTCGCGATCTCGTTGACCCAGAAGGAATGGATGTCGCCTGTCAGCACGAGCGGGTTCGCGGTCTTGTGGCGGGCAAGCGAGGCGAGCAGACGCTCGCGCGCCGGCGGGTAGCCCGCCCAGGCATCCGTGAAGATCCGCGGCGACTCGTTCCAGCTCTCCCGGATCGTCACGAACATGATGCTCTGCGTCAGCACATTCCACCCTGCGCGGCTCTCCGCGAGCGCCGCGTCGAGCCACTGCTCCTGCTCGGCGCCCAGCATCGTACGCGCAGGATCCGCGAGCGCCGCCTTGCAGACAGGCTCCTCCGGATTCGCGAAGCTGCCGCCGCCGGCGCCGCTGAACAGGATCTTCTTGCCGCGCTCGGTGTCGCAGCGCCAGGGTGTCGGCGGATTCTGACAGGCCTGCACGGAGCGATACTGGCGCGTGTCGAGCACATAGAAGCGCGCGAGCGTCCCCCAGTCCACGCTGCCGTAGAGTCGCGCCGCCATGCCGGGAAGGAGCCGCGAAGGCCGCACGGGCATGTGTTCGAAAAAAGCCTGATATGCGGCTGCGCGCCGGGCGGGAAACGATTTCCTGACGGCTTCGCCGCCGCAGACTTCAGCCTCGCCGGTGAGTCCGGCGTAATCGTTGTCGACTTCGTGATCGTCCCACACCGCAAGCCAGGGGCAGGCCGCGTGCGCGGCCTGCAGGTCGGGATCCGTGCGGTACTGGGCGTAACGGTGGCGATAGTCGGTCAGCGTGTGCGCTTCCTGGGTATCAAAGAGCCGCACGCGACGTTCGCCCCAGGCGTCCTCATAAATGTAGTCGCCGAGCATCAGCACGAGGTCAGGCCTGTCGTCCGCGATGTAGCGGTAGGCCGAGAAGTACCCTTGCTCGTAGTGGGCGCAGGAAGCGACTGCGAAACGCAATGGGCCGTCGGTCGCGCCGGCCGGGCAGGTCAGCGCGCGCCCGGTCGGGCTTTCATATTTCCCGATGCGGAAGCGGTAGAAATACTCGCGCCCCGCGTCGAGGCCGCCGACTTCGACGTGTACGGCGTGCGCGAGGTGCGCCCGCGCAAGGCCCGTGCCGCTCGCGCGGATCCGCGAGAAGGATCTGTCCTCCGCCACTTCCCAGCTGAGTTCGTAGATCGTATTGCCCAGGACCTCAGGCACGAAGGGCTCGGGCGCGAGCCGGGTCCAGATCACGAAGCCATCGGCCGATGGATCGCCTGAAGCAACACCAAGCTGGAATGGATAGGAACCAAAGCGGACCTGGGATGTGGCGCTTCCAAACGGCACGATCGCCACCGCGCCTGCGGCGGCCGCGAGGCGCGTGAATTCACGGCGGGACAGAGGTCGACGCATGGACTCTAGATGCCCGCGCCGTGCTCGAAACCGGTTTGCAACGGCGCCGCCTGCGCCACGCGCGAGTTCGGCGGCACACTGTGCGTCAGCCAGACGTTTCCGCCGATCACGCTGCCGCGCCCGACCGTGACCCGGCCGAGGACGGTCGCGCTCGCGTAGATGGTCACGTCGTCCTCGACGATGGGATGCCGGGGGAGGCCCCTCACGAGGCGGCCGGAGGTATCCACCGGAAAGCTTTTCGCGCCGAGCGTGACACCCTGGTAAAGCGTCACGCGCTCGCCGACGATCGCGGTCTCGCCGATCACGACGCCCGTGCCATGATCAATGAAAAATTCGCGGCCGATCTGCGCGCCGGCGTGGATGTCGATGCCGGTGCGCTGATGTGCGTCTTCGGCGACGAGTCGCGGCAGCAGCGGCACGTCCAGTTCATAGAGAATGTGCGCGATGCGATGACGCGTCACGGCGAACACGCCCGGATATGCGTACAGCGCCTCGATCGGGTGATGGCAGGACGGATCGCCGCGCCAGGCGGCGCGCGCATCTTCGAACACGCGCTCGCGCAGCCAGGGCAGCCGGCCGATCAGTTCGCAGGCCAGGCGCCGGCTGTCCGCGTCGAGCGTGCGCTGGTCTCGTGAGTGCTCCTCGCCGGGTCCGCCCGGAAAATCCAGTGCGAGCCGGATCTGGGCTGCGAGCAGCACCTCGATTTCGGCGAGCTCGCGTTCGACCCGTCGTTCGGGACTTTCTCCGGGCGTCAGCGCCGGCAGTGTTTCGGCGATCAACAGGCGGTGCAGGCGATCGATGGTCGCGAGTACGACTGTACGGTCGGGCCAGATTCCCTTCTTCAGGGCCTGGAAACCGGCCGCGTCGCCGGATGCCACCAGCTCGGCGGCGAGCCGCGCGTAGCCGTCAGGCAAGTCAGTTGCTGGCGACGAGCTGGGGCGCATTGGCGGGTGCCTCCTCGTAGAGCCAGGTCGACAGATAACGTTCGCCGAAACTCGGGATGATCACGACGATCAGCTTGCCACGATTCTCCTCGCGCGCGGCGACCTTGAGCGCCGCGACGAGCGCGGCCCCCGAGCTGATACCGACGAGAATTCCTTCCTCGCGCCCGAGCCGGCGCGCGTAATCGCCGGCCTCCTCATTGGTCACCTGGATGATCTCGTCGATGATCTTGGTGTTCAGGATTTCGGGAATGAAACCGGCCCCGATACCCTGGATCTTGTGCGGGCCGGGCTGGCCGCCGGACAGGACCGGACTGGCCGCAGGCTCCACGGCGATCGTGCGGAACGAGGGCCTGCGGGCCTTGATGACCTCGCCGACGCCGGTGATCGTGCCGCCGGTGCCGATGCCCGAGACCAGGAAATCGACCTGGCCATCCGTGTCATTCCAGATTTCCTCGGCCGTCGTGCGGCGATGGATTTCGGGATTGGCGGGATTCGTGAACTGGCCGACCAGCACGTAGCGCTTCGGGTCGCTCGCGACGATTTCCGCGGCGCGCGCCATTGCGCCCTTCATGCCCTTGGCGCCTTCGGTCAGCACCAGTTCCGCGCCGAAGGCGGTGAGCATGCGGCGCCGTTCCAGACTCATCGTGTCCGGCATCGTCAGCACGAGTTTGTAGCCCTTGGCCGCGGCCACAAATGCGAGTCCGATGCCGGTGTTGCCACTGGTCGGTTCGACCAGCACGGTGTCGGGCCCGATGCGTCCCTGTTTTTCCAGTGCTTCGATCATGCTGACGCCGATGCGATCCTTGACGCTTGCGCAGGGATTGAAGAACTCGAGTTTCAACACGATGCGGCCAGGCAGGTCGCGGCCGATCTTGTTGAGCCGAACGAGCGGCGTGCGGCCGATGGTCTGCAGGATGTTGTCGTAGATTTGCGCCATGGATGTCCCCGATGTCCGTGTACCAGCTTAGGCGTGGTCGGGCCCGGCTGGTAAATGATCAATGACCCTCTGCTGATAGCGGCCGGTTATCTTGCGATTGTCGGGCTACCGGAAAAGGGGAGGGGTCCCGGGCCCGGCTGGGCACCGGGAACCCCACCCGACATGGAAACCTTCTGCTTGCGGCTCAACGCACCGCGTAGCTTTCCATCCGAAGGCCGGTGCCGCCCTGCGAGACATGGGCGACGACGGCCTGGCGACGGTGGATCTTGGTCACCGCGCCCAGGTTGATCGCGAACGCGAGTTCCACGATCGATCCCTTCGCGAGCCCGAGGTTCCGGGTCTCGACGAACACGCCGTTTGCGCTGAGGTTGCAGGCCTTGCACAACGCGCCACGGCGTCCGGGCACGATCAGATAGACCGTGGCACGAGCACGATGCCGCGTATGCAGACGGCGTTCCATCTCCCGATCCCCGCCTTTGGTTTGTAGCCTGGAGTGGACTGCGATACCGAGTATGCAGGCCCGGACCGGGGGAGGAAAGCGCCGGCGACCCCGTCGACCGGAGCGGGCCGGACGGCCACGCAAATTCAATGATTTACAGGCGGTGGTTGCGACCAGCCAGTTCTGTTGCAATGCAATAATCGCCCGGCTGGCAGAGGCCCGCGCCAGCCGATCCGATACCATGAAGAGCCATGAACGCGGACGCGGAAACCATGCCAAGGCTGTCATTGGCCGACATTCGGGCGGCGCGCAGTCAACTCGGCGATCGCGTGCTGAAGACACCGGTCCAGCAGTTGTCCGGCCCTTCCGTGGAAGCCGCGTTCGCGCCCGGCACGCACGCGTTCCTGAAGCTCGAGCTGTTCCAGCGCACCGGCAGTTTCAAGCCGCGTGCTGCGCTCCTGAATATGCTCGCGCTCAGCGAGACCGAACGCTCGCGCGGCGTCTGCGCGATCAGCGCGGGCAATCACGCGATCGCGACGGCTTACGCCGCGCGCTGCCTGGGTACGAGCGCGAAAGTTGTCATGGCCGCGAGTGCGAACCCGTTCCGGATCGAGCAATGCCGCCTCTACGGCGCGGAGGTCGAGCTTGCCGCGGACGTGCACGCGGGATTTCGCCGCGTCGAGGAAATCCAGCAGACAGAATCGCGCGCGTTCATTCATCCCTTCGAGGGTCTCCGCGTCGCGCTGGGCACCGGCACTCTGGGGCTCGAGTTCATGGAACAGGTGCCGGATCTCGATGCGGTCGTCGTGCCGATCGGCGGTGGCGGGCTGGCGGCCGGTGTGTCGACGGCGGTCAAGCTGATGCGGCCCGATTGCGAAGTCTTCGGCGTCGAGCCCTTCGGGGCCGACTCGATGTACCGGAGTTTTGCGGCCGGCAGGCCGATGGCGATCGACAAGGTGACGACCATCGCCGACAGTCTCGGCGCTCCCTATGCGACGCCGATGTCGTATGCGCTGTGCCGCGCCCACATCGACGAGCTGGTGCGGGTCACTGACCAGGAACTCGTCGGAGCGATGCGTTTTCTGCTGGAACACGCGCGCCTGGCAGTCGAGCCGGCCAGTGCAGCGTCGACGGCGGCCCTCCTGGGTCCGCTGGCCAAACGTCTGGCCGGCCGCAGGGTCGGGCTGATCGTCTCCGGCGCAAACATCGACACGGCGAGTTTCACGCGTCTCGTTGGGAGCTGAGATGCCGGCCGGGCCCTCGGCGGCCGCCGCCCTCTTCGCCTGGCTGCACCTGGTTGCGGTCGGGCTGGCGGTGGGGCTCTTGTTGTCGGAGTACTGGCTGTGCCGGCGCATCCCGGACCGTCTTCAGGTCCGGTTGCTGGGGACGGTGGACCTGGGTTATTTCCTGGCCCTGATTGGAAGCCTTGCCACGGGGCTAGCCCAAGTGCTTTTCTTCGGACAGGACACGGCTTACTACCTCGATAACCGGTTGTTCTGGCTGAAGATTGCCATTTTCGTCGCGATCGGGCTGATCGCCCTGTTCCCGACCCGTCAATACATTCGCTGGAACCGCGAGGCAAGGACCGCGCCGGCCTTTGCGCCGCTGACCCGCGAGCTCGAGCGCGTGAGAGGAAGTCTCGCGCTGCAACTGGGGCTCATGCTGCTCCTGCCGTTGCTCGCGATTCTGGTCGCCAGGGGATATGGGCTGCCGGCGCCCCACCCCTAGCCCGGATCAGGGACTTAGCCGCCTTTTTTGCGTTGACACAACGGCCGTCCGGCCCGAAAATATGCGGCTCATTTTTGGGAGGGGTACCCAAGCGGCCAACGGGGGCAGACTGTAAATCTGCTGGCTCATGCCTTCGTAGGTTCGAATCCTACCCCCTCCACCAGTTGTCGATAACAACCGGGTGGCTTGGCCATTGGCGACCCACGAAACCTGCGTGTTCGCGGCGTGAAGGAATGCGGGTGTAGTTCAATGGTAGAACCTCAGCCTTCCAAGCTGATGACGTGGGTTCGATTCCCACCACCCGCTCCAGTCGGGTGGACCTGGGCCCACGTAGCTCAGTCGGTAGAGCACGTCCTTGGTAAGGACGAGGTCACCGGTTCGATTCCGGTCGTGGGCTCCATAACGATAGAGACGATAGAGGTGAGTCGTGGCTAAAGAAAAATTCATTCGTTCGAAGCCGCATGTGAATGTCGGGACGATTGGGCATGTGGACCATGGCAAGACGACGTTGACGGCGGCGTTGACCAAGGTGATGGCGGAGAGGCATGGCGGCGAGTACACGGCCTACG
>JANOSR010000135.1:0-8290 GCA_031415935.1 Steroidobacteraceae bacterium
ATCGTCTGCATCCAGGTGATCGGCGTGCCCTGCCCCGACCGCACCAACCTGCACGCGAAAACGGCCGCCGCCTTCGCCGTCGGTTATCTCGACCTGCCGCTCATCGACCTGTTCGTCAAGGCCGGTTTCAATGCCTGGCAGTTCGACGGTCGCTCGACGCCGGCGTTCTCGTTCTTCCGGATCGACGAGAGCGGCACGGAGTTCGCCTGGGGCGCGGGTGTACAGGCGCGTTTCGGCAGCATCGGCGCGCGGCTCGAGTACGAGCGTTTCAACATCATCCAGGACGAGAGTCTCGGCACGATCTCGTTGAGCCTGACCTACACCTTCCTCTGATCCTCAGGCCCACTCGGTCAGGCCTTCGCGTATGTAGAGCGTCTTGAACGACGGCCGCGCCTTCATGCGCGCGACGTAGTTCGCGAGCGTAGCCCATTCGGTTGCGGGCTTTGGCATGTTGCGCGACCAGCGCATCAGCATGGTCCCGAGAAAGTCGACCGCCCCGACGCGATCACCCGCGATGTAAGGACCGCCCGCATTGATCTGCATCTCGAGGCGATCCCAGCAGGCCTCAATCTTCGTTCGGGCCGCCGTCTTGACGGCGTCGGCAGAGCCCGCGTCAGCCTGCTGATCCGAATGGAACCAGTCCCGGTACGCGGCCTGCAGCGTGTTCGAAAGGTGAAACATCCAGGTCGTGTAGACGCCGCGCTGCGGGCTGCCAACGGGCGGCGCAAGACCCGCCTGCGGATGGCGTTCTGCCAGCAGCATCAACAGGGCCGCGCTCTCGAAGAGCGGCGTGCCGTCCACGATCAGGGTCGGCACAAGGCCGTTCGGGTTCAGCTTCCGATACGCAGGCTGACGTTGCTCGCCGGCTTCCAGGTCCACTTTCTTCAACTCGTGCGGAACGCCGAGTTCGATCAGCATCCAGTGCACGGCGAAACTTGCCGAACCGGGTGAATAGTAAAGCGTGTACATCAGCTCGAATCCTGCTTTAAGGTATCACAATGTATACGGGAAGCTGCCTTTGTGGCGCCATCGCCCGGGAACTCACTGGCAAGCCGGAGCGCATGCAGAGCTGTCATTGCTCGCGTTGCCGCCGAGCGCGGAGTGCCGCGCACGCGACCAACGCGTTCTATTTGCGCGAGCGACTTTCGTGGCTGCGGGGCGTGGGTGACGTGAAAAGCTACTCGTTGCCCGGCGCGAAATATTTCGGCCAGGATTTCTGCGGCCGCTGCGGCAGCCCGGTGCCGCGGGTTAATGCCGCGACCGGCCGTGTCGTCGCGCCCTGCGGCGGTCTCGACACCGACCCGGGCCGGAAGCCGCTGGGCCATATCTTTGCCACGAGCCGCGCGCCCTGGTTCGAGATCACAGACGGGCTACCACAGTGGGAGCCCTATCCTGCACGCGCGTAACGCCCTCGTCGCTGCCGCCTGGCTTCTTGCAGCCTGCGGGTCCGGAACCACGCCCGAGGATGAGATCCGCGCGCTGATTGAAACCGCGGAGACTGCGGCCGAGACGCGCGATGCGGGAGCCTTGCGCGAGCTGATTGCCGACGACTACCGCGACGGTGACGGCCGCGGCGCCGACGAAATCCGCCGTTATCTGCACGGCTATCTGATCGCCCACCAGTCCATACGCCTGATCACGCGCATCGATGCCATCGAGCTCGAGGGCGCGGAGGTCGCAAAGGCGCAGGTAACCGTCGGTATGCTGGGGCGCGAGTCGGATTCGAACTGGGATCTTGCGGCCGATATCCAGCGCTTCGACCTGCGGCTCGCGCGCGAGGACGGCGAGTGGCGCGTCACGCGCGCCGGCTGGCAACCGGAGCGCTAGCTATCTTCTTCGAGCGCGTTCCAGCGTTCGCGAAATGCCTGCACCGCTTCGCCGTAGATCACGGCATGCCGGCGCGACAACAGCAGCGCCGACGGCGGGCAGACCCGCGCGCGGATCACGCCGAGATCCTGCGCGGCGTCGAACAGGCTGGGATACCAGCGCTCCCATTCCGGCAGGATCGCTTCGACGTGGTCACGCAGGCTCATCGGGTGGCGTATCCGTCGCGGGCGGCCCCGGCGGCGGCGCGTTCCCGCTCCACATGTCGCGGTGGATCAGCCACTTGCCGTCTGCTTTTTTCCACAACTCGATGAACTTGCCGGTTTCGATCGCTGCGCCATCCGGACCCTTGACCCTGAAGCTGCCCTGCCGGTGGGCGTAATCGCCGAACACCAGCGTCTCGATCGTTGCGATCTCGAATTCCGGGCCGCCGGGCGGGTTGGTCTTCGCGACGAATTCCTGGATCGCCGCGCGGCCACTGACGACTTCCATGTCGGGCGGCAGCAATTGCGCGTCCTCGGTGTAGAGGGCCGCAACACCCGCCGCGTCGTTGGCGGCATATCGCTCGGCCCAGGCGTCCGCGACATCCTGCGGGAACGCCTCCGGTGCCGGGCTTTGCGCGCAGCCGGCCGCAATCATGATTAGAACGAGTATCGCCGCAGTCCTGATCATCGACTTCTCCGCTAGGGCGCCGGCGCGGGCTCCGGTGTTTCACTCGGTGGCGGTGCGTTCGGGCTCCACATATGGCGATGGATTAACCAGGCGCTGTCCACCTTTGTCCATAACTCGATGAATTTGCCGACCCGTGGCTCGCCCTCGGTCGGGTACAGCCCGATGTAAGTGCCTTCCCGGAACCAGTAGTCCCCGAGCTTCACGGATTCGACCTCGGAAGTTTCAATGCGCACATTGCCGGGATTGAAGGACTTCCAGAACTCCTCGATCGCCCCGTAACCGCTGACGATCGACTGATCGGGTGGCAGGATTTTCGCTTCCGGGCTGTACATCAGCGCGAGCCCCGCGGCGTCGCCGCTGTTGAACGCGGCGACCCAGCCATCGGCGGCGGCCTGCGGAAACGGTTCCGGCGCCTTGGCGCGTTCACAGCCGGCGAGGCCGGTCAGCGCGATCAAGGCGATCCATGGGGCGAGGTGAAAACGGTTCATGACGCATCCCCCCTCTGGTATGCCTCATCGGATCATACTCGCGTCACCGCCGGGTGGCAGTGGACTCAGGCGCGCCGACGCGCGAGCGTCAGGCCGTCGCCGATCGGCAGCAGCGACAGGTCGATGCGCTGGTCCGCCAGCAGGCGGTCGTTGAATTCCCGAATGGCCAGCGTGTCGGCAGCGCGGTCGCCGGGGTCCGCGACCGCGCCGCTCCAGAGCGTGTTATCCACGGCAATCAGCCCGCCGGGTCGAATCAGGCGCAGCAGCCGCTCGTAATAGGCGTGGTAGCCCCCCTTGTCCGCATCGATGAAGGCGAAGTCGTAGCTGCCGGCCTCGCCTGCCGCGAGGCGGGCATCCAGCGTCGCAAGCGCGGGCGCGAGCACCAATTCGATCTTGTGCGCCACGCCGGCCTGCTGCCAGTGCCGGCGCGCGATTGCCGCGTATTCCTCGCTGATGTCGCAGGCAAGCACGCGCCCGTCGTCCGGCAGCGCGAGTGCGACCGCAAGACTCGAATAGCCCGTGAACACGCCGACCTCGATCGTGCGGCGAGCGCCCATCAGGCGCACCAGCATCTGCATGAACTGGCCCTGCTCGGGCGCGATCTGCATGTTGACGCGCGGATGCGACGCGGTTTCGGCGCGGAGCGCGGCGAGTGCTGCCGGCTCGCGCAGCGATTTCCGGAGCAGATAGTCGTAGAGACGATCGTCGAGCGGCAGTGTGCGATTCGACACGAGGTTCCAATCCTCAGTAGCCCCGCTTCACGTCGACTTCCGACAGCAGGCGGCCGCCCGCGGCATAGCGCCTGAGATTCTCGCGCACGATCAGCCAGCGCGGTTCCTCGCCCAGCTCGACGACCGCCGAGACATGCGGCGTGATCAATACATTCGGCGCGCGCCACAGCGGGTGATGGGCCGGCAATGGCTCGGGATCCGTGACATCGAGTCCTGCGCCGCCCAGCCGGCCGTCCTGCAAGGCGGCGATCAGATCGGCCGTCACGACACTCGCGCCACGCCCGACATTGATGAAAAGTGCACCGCGTCTTGCCGCGTCAAAGAACCTGCTGTCGTAGATGCCCCGGGTCTCCGGCGTCAGCGGCAGTGTGTTGACGATGACGTCGGCGCGTTTCGCGAATGCGTGCAGCTGTGGACTCAAGCCTACTTCGCTGACATACGGCGGGCCTTCGCGGCTGGAATTTCGTATCGCGATGACCGTCATGCCAAGCCCGTTGGCGCGGCGCGCAACCTCGGTGCCGATGCCGCCGAGCCCCACGACCAGTATCGTGCGGCCCTCGAGCGACCATAGGCGCGCCGGTTCGACGGCATCCTCCGACCAGCGGCCCTCCCGCTGCAGCGGCACATAGCTCGCGAATCCGCGCGCAAGGCCCAGCATGAAGGCGAGCACGTGCTCGGACATCACGGGGGCTGCGATCTTCTGCATGTTGGTCAGCACAATGCCGCGCGCAGCAAAGTCGGGCACCGCGACGCAGCGCTCGACGCCAGCAGAGAGCAGCTGGATCCAGCGAATGCGGCGGCCGCCCTCCAGCACCGCGGGCGTGCAGAAACCAATCACCGCGTCGGCATCGCGCGCTTCACGGGCCGCTTCGTCGGCATTCTTCGCGCCCACCAGCTTCACACCCGGCACGGCGGCCTGCAGCCAGGCGAGACGCTCGGGATCGCCGGTCGAGACAACGATGCGCGCGGGCGCCCGCCAGCCGGGCAACTCGGAAACCGGCCTGGCGGATTCCTTCAGGTCGAGGTCCGCGATCAGGCGGGCGGTTTCGACGTCGGTTGCCTGCGCACCGGCCTGGGAGACCGCGAACAGCAGCAGGCTCGCGGCCAGGTACGGCAGCGGGTGTCGCCAGGCGAATTTCATGCCGCCAAAGATACCCCAACGCCTCGCGCGAGGTGACTAGAATGTGGCCGCTGGGACACGCACCGGGGATCAGCCATGCGCCTGCTATCCGTATTGATGCCGCGCGAGCGGCAGTTCTTCACCCTGTTCAACAGCCACGCGTCGCTCGTCGTCCAGGGAGCGGCTGCGCTCGTGGAGATGCTGTCCAACTATTCCAACAATGGCCGGCGTGACGCCTACATCGTGAAGATCCAGGGCTTCGAGAAAGCGGCCGACGAGGTCACGCACCAGACCGTCGCGCTGATGCACAACACCTTCGTCACGCCCTTCGACCGTGACCAGATCAACAAGTTGATCCAGCGCATGGACGACATACTCGATCTGATGCAGGACACCGCGGAGTCACTGACGCTGTACGACGTCCATGTCCTGACTCCCGAGGTGTCCCACCTCGCAGACCTCGTCCACATTTGCTGCACACGGGTCCACGACGCCGTCACGCAGCTGTCGTCAATGGACAACGGGCCGGCGATCCTGAAAATCTGCCAGGAAATCGATGCGCTTGAATCCGATGCCGACCGGGTCATGCAGGCGGCGATCTCGCGGCTGTTCCGCGAGGAGCAGGATCTGCGCCAGCTCGTCAAACTCAAGGCCATCTACGAACTGCTCGAGCTGACCACCGACAAATGCCAGGACGTCGCGCTCGTCATCGAGGGCGTCGTGCTCGAGAACGGCTGACAATGGAAGTCGGTGTCGTCACGCTGGCGCTCATAGCCCTGGTGCTGCTCGCGCTGGTTTTCGACTTCATGAACGGCTTCCATGACGCCGCGAATTCGATCGCAACCGTCGTCTCGACCGGGGTCCTGAAGCCTTACCAGGCGGTCGTTTGGGCTGCGTTCTTCAATTTCGTCGCCATTGCGTTGTTTGAACTGCATGTCGCCGCGACCGTCGGCAAGGGCATCATCAATCCCGACATCGTCGACAACTACGTGATCTTCGGTGCGCTGATCGGTGCGATCGCCTGGAACGTCATCACCTGGTACTACGGGCTGCCGTCCAGCTCTTCGCATGCGCTGATCGGGGGCATGATCGGTGCGGCCATCGCCAAGGCCGGCACGGCACCGCTGCTGGCGCCTGGCATCATCAAGACCTCGAGCTTCATCATCGTCGCGCCGATGCTCGGCATGCTGCTCGCGGGACTCCTGACGGTCGCCGTGTCGTGGATCTGCGTGCGCCGGACACAGCGCGTGACCGACCGCTGGTTCCGCCGCCTGCAGCTCGTGTCGTCCGCGCTGTACAGCATTGGCCACGGCAGTAACGACGCCCAGAAGACCATGGGCATCATCTGGCTTCTGCTGATCTCGGCCGGGCTGACGGGCCGCGAGCATCTGCCGTATTGGGTCGTCGTTTCCTGCTATGTCGCGATCGCGCTCGGCACGCTGTTCGGCGGCTGGCGGATCGTCAAGACGATGGGCCAGCGCATCACCAAGCTGAAGCCGGTCGGCGGTTTTGCGGCGGAGACCGGCGGCGCGATATCGCTGTTCCTCGCGACCAGCTTCGGCATCCCGGTCTCGACGACGCACACGATCACAGGTGCCATTATCGGCGTCGGCTCGACGCACCGCGTCCGCGCCGTGCACTGGGGCGTAGCCGGCAATATCGTAATCGCCTGGATCCTGACGATACCGGCCTCGGCGCTGATGGCGGCCGGCGCGTGGTGGCTTGGCCAACAGCTGTTCTGAACGCTCTCAGCCGCCCCGCAGCGCCAGCATCGCGGCCCTGAAGGCCTGCGCGGCATCGACGTCATGGCGGTGATCGCGCACCACCCATCGACCGCAGACCATCACGTCGCGCCACGGGCGGCTCGGGCTTGAAAAGACCAATGCATCGAGCAGGTGCTCATCGGGCAAGCCGAGCAACGATGCATCGTTGGTGTCGACCACCAGCAGATCGGCGCGCGCGCCTGGCTGCAGCCCCCAGTTGGTGAAACCCGCTGCGGTGGCGCCGCCGGAAAGGCTGCAATTGAACAGCCGCTGCGCGCTTGCGGGTGATCCCAATTCGGGCGCGGCGGCGATGTTGCGTTGTCGAAGCAGCAGGCGCTGGCCGTACTCGAGCAGCCGCAGCTCTTCGCGCCAGTCGCGCGTGACATGGCTGTCGGAACCGATCGACAACACCGCGCGGCTTGCCAGCCAGCGCGGCAGGTCGCAGAACCCGTCACCCAGGTTGGCCTCCGTGCTGGGGCAGATTACGATGCCAGCACCGCTTTGCGTAACCGCCGCGATTTCGTGGGGCATTGCGTGCGTGGCGTGAACGAGCTGCCAACGCGCATCCAGCGCGACATGCTGCGCCAGCCATTCGATTGGACGCGCACCGGTCGATGCGATGCAGTCGTCCACCTCTCCGGTCTGCTCGGCGATGTGTATGTGGATCGGGCCCTCGTCGCCGTCGCAGCGCTCGACCAGCTCGAAGAGCGAGTCAGCCGACGCGGCACGCAGCGAATGGATGGCCACGCCCGCGCCGACCAGTGGCGCCTTCATCGCGCGCACGCCGTCGCGCAGACGGAGCACGTCGTCAGGGGTCGTCGCAAAGCGCCGCTGGTCGTCGCGCAACGCCGGTTGCTGAAAGCCAGCGCGTCCGTACAGCACCGGCAGGATCGTCAGGCCGATGCCGGCCGTAGCAGCCGCCCGGATCAAAGCGTGTGTCATCGCCAGCGAGTCGTCGTAGCGCGAGCCGTCGCTCGCGTGCTGCAGGTAGTGGAACTCGCACATGTGGGTGTAGCCGCCATGCAGCAGCTCAATGTAGAGCTGGGTGGCCACCGCTTCGAGTTGTTCGGGCGTCATGCGCAATGCCACGCGGTACATTCGGTCGCGCCAGCCCCAGAAATCGTCACCGTCCGAATCGCGCCGTTCCGCAAGGCCCGCGAACGCGCGCTGAAATGCATGGCCGTGGGCGTTCACCAGGCCGGGCAAGGCCGGGCCGGGCAGGACGGTTGCGCCGTCGGGTTGCGGTGTCTCCGGCTGCACGGCGGACCAGTGGCCGTCCGCGGCTGATTCCAGCAGAACCGATGCGCGCCAGCGGCCCGCCACCCAGGCGCGAGCTGCCCACAGACGCTGCGGAGACCCGGGGTCAGCCACGCGGCCTCCAGTCCAGCATCGTCTCGATCAGCTGTCGCAGAACGGGCTGAACCCGGCTGGCGAGGCCAGGATCGTAGGCATAAGGGGCGGTCTCCTGCATGTAGCAACTCCAGCACATTTCGAGCTGGATTGCGTGCACCCCATGATCCGGATCGCCGTAGCAGCGTGTGATGTGGCCGCCCTTGAAGCGGCCATCCACAACCTGCGAGAAGCGCTTCTGGCCGGCCAGCACCTGGGCCAATGCAACACGCAGCGCCGGTGCGCAGCTGGTACCGCTCACCGTGCCGAGATTCAGGTCCGGCAGCTTGCCCTTGAACAACC
>JANOSR010000136.1:0-9106 GCA_031415935.1 Steroidobacteraceae bacterium
TCGAGCCATTGCGCAACGCGGCCGGCGCCCCCGCTCGTCGTCGTGATCACGAAGCGCAGGGCATCCAGCCTCGCGATCGTGCCGTCATCGATGATGACGCCATTCTCGTTGAGCATCAGTCCGTAACGGGTGCGGCCCGGCTCGAGCGTCATCACATTGTTGATGTAGAAGCGATCGAGGAATTGCGCCGCATCCGGCCCCGTGACCTCGATCTTGCCGAGCGGCGAGGCGTCGTAAATGCCGACGGTGTCGCGCACCGCGCGCGCTTCGCGCTGGACCGCGTCGTGCACCGACTCACCGGCGCGCGGATAACAGGCCGGGCGCATCCAACCGCCGGCTTCCCACCAGTGCGCACCCAATGCTTCATGCTCAGCATGCGCCGGCAGCAGGCGCCTCGGCGCATAGCGATCGCCGGTCTGGCGCGCCGCCAGCGCGCCGAGCGTGACGGGCGAGTAGGGCGGCCGGTAGGTCGTCGTGCCGATGTCGCTGGCTTTGCTGCCTGTGAGCTCGGCAACGGTCAGAAGCGTATTGAGATTGCTGGTCTTGCCCTGGTCGACCGACATGCCGGCCGTCGTGTAGCGCTTCAAATGCTCGATGTTCTCAAAACCTTCGGAGAGGGCCAGCTCGACGTCGGCGACGGTGACGTCGTGTTGCAGATCCAGCCATTGGCGCCGTCCGCGCCCGGCAGGCCCGCGGCGCACGACGCCGACCTCAGCGCTCACGCGTAGCTCGTCGATCATCGGTATCGCAACAGGGCCTCCCGACATGCTGAGGGCATCCGAGGCGCTCGCCAGCGTTTCGGCGAGCGTGGCCGAGCCAGCAAGCGCGCCGGCACAAAGGACCGGCGCGGTCCCTGCTCGCGGCAGGAAGCACTGTCGCAGGTTGTTGAAATCGAGCGTGCCGCGCGCGTGCGAGAAAAGGTGCACGGTCGGCGACCACCCACCGGACATGCCGAGGGCATCGCAGGCGATCTCGCGTTCATCGGCGACCGAGCCATTGGCTGTCAGCGAGCCGAAGCGCAATGACCGAAGCGCCTTGCCCCCGGACGCCTTGATCATGACAGCGCTGGCGCGGACCTCGACTCCTCGCGTACGCAATGCGCCCGCGAGTGTCGCGGGAACGTTGGCGCGGCTGTCGAGCAGGAGCGGCACGTCAATGCCAGCCGCCGCGAGGTCGAGCGCGGCAAGATATGCCGAGTCATTGTTGGTCGCGAATACGACGCGCCGACCGGCAGCTACCGCATAGCGAATCGCATATTGGCGCACGCTACTTGCCAGCATGATGCCCGGCAGGTCGTTGCTCTCGAAAACAAGCGGCTGCTCGATCGCGCCTGTGGCAAGCAAGGTCTGTTTCGCGCGCACGCGCCAGTAACGCTGTCGGGTCGCAGCTTCCGCGCGAACCAGGTCGAGTCTCTGCAGCAAGCCCGCATTGCCATGGTCGTAGAGCCCAAACGCGGTCGTCGCGGTGAGCAGCGTGACATGGGGCAGGACCTTGAGCTCCGAGACGATGCGCCCGACCCAATCCATCGCTGGTCGGGCGTCGATTGTGGCCTTCGTGAAGAGCAGCTGCCCGCCACACTCGATGTCCTGCTCGGCGAGGATCACCGTCATGCCAGCGCGGGCGGCGATGACGGCTGCATGCAGGCCCGCGGGTCCTCCGCCGACGATGAGCAGATCGCAGTGCGCGTTGACCGCCTCGTAGCGCGCCGGATCTGGCAGCCGTGGAGCAGGCCCGAGACCGGCGGTCCTCCTGATGAACCGTTCATAGAAGTGCCACGATGGCCAGATGAAGGTCTTGTTGTAGAAGCCGGCCGGCCACAGCGGCGATGTTGCGTCGAACATACGGCCAAGATCGAACGCGACGCTCGGCCAGCAATTCTGGGCCTGCACCTCGAGTCCCTCGCGCACGGGAATCATCGTCGCGCGTGCGTTCGGCTCGATCGTCGCGCCGGCGCCAATGGTCACGAGCGCATTGGGTTCCTCGATGCCCGCCGTCAGGGTGCCGCGCGGGCGATGAAATTTCATGCCTCGGCCGACAATGCGGACCCCATTGGCGAGCAGCGCCGACGCGATCGTGTCGCCGGAAAAGGCGGGGAGGTCATGACCATTCCATCGGAACGACAGCGGGCGCGCGCGATCGATGCGGCCACCGGCAGGGAGTCGAAAACCTGCGTCATCAGAACGGGTGGCCATCAGTGCGCCACGCCGGAAGCCGCGCCTTCGTCGACGAGCGCACCGGTTGTGAAACGCTCGAGGCCAAATTCCGTGATCAATTGATGCGGGCGGTCATTTGCGATCGTCCAGGCCATGGTCTCGCCGCCGGCGGGAATCGCCTTGTACCCGCCCGTACCCCAGCCGGCACTGACATAGAGCCCTCGCACGGGCGTCGGGCCCATCACGGGGCTCGTGTCCGGCGAGATGTCCACGATGCCGGCCCACTGGCGCATGACGCGCAGCCGGCCCAGGGACGGATACAACTCGATGGCCGCTTGCGCGTTCGCCTCCATGACCGGCAGACCGCCGCGCTGCGCATAGGAGTGGTAGATGTCGGCGCCACCGCCGATGACGACCTCTCCGCGATCCGACTGGCTGACGTAAACGTGAACCACGGCTGACATCAGGACGTGATTCAGCATCGGCTTGACCGGCTCCGTGACCATGGCCTGCAGGGCGATGCTGTTGATCGGGAGCGAAACGCCGGCCTTGCGCGCAAGCACGCTCGAATGCCCGGCGACCGCCATGCAAACGCGCGGTGCCGCGATGCGGCCGCGATTCGTCTCGACGCCGGTCACGCGGCCGTTCTCGAGCAGGAATCCCGTGACTTCGCAGCCCTGCACGATGTCCACCCCGAGCGCGCTGGCCGCACGCGCGAATGCCCAGACGACCGCATCGTGACGCGCGATACCGCCGCGCCATTGCACCGAGCCGCCCTCGATCGGAAAGCGGCCGTTGAAGTTGAGTGCGGGCTCCAGCTTGCGAAGGTCCTCGACCGACAGCATCTCGGCGTCGACCCCGTTCATGCGAATCGCATTGGTCGCGCGGCGCAGGATCTCCATTTCATGCGGGCTGTGGGCCAGATTGATCTTGCCGCGCTGGCTCAGCATGATGTTGAAGTTCAGCTCCCGGCTCAGGCCCTCGTACAGCCGCAATGAACGCTCGAAGAATTTCGAGCTGGGCAGGTGGTAGTAATCGGATCGGACCACCTGCGTGTTGCGGCCGGAGTTGCCGTGACCGATGACGCCCTTCTCCAGTACGGCAATGCGGCGCATGCCGTGTTCTTTCGCGAGGAAGTACGCCGTAGCGAGCCCGTGGCCGCCGCCACCGATGATTACCGCGTCATAGGCCGATTTCGGGTCAGCCGAACGCAATGCCCGCGGCCAGCGCTTGTGGCCGCGCAGGGCGTGCAGGGCGAGGGCAGGAAAGGAATAGCGCAGCATCGGATGTCCTCGGTAGGATACCGAAATGCTGCGGATCGAGTGCCCCTGGTGCGGAACCCGCGATGAACCGGAGTTCACCTACGGCGGCGAGTCGCACATCTCCCGGCCGCCTCCGGACTGCAGCGACGAAGCCTGGTCCGCCTACCTGTTCTTCCGCTCGAATCCCAAGGGCCAGCACGCCGAGCGCTGGTGCCACAGCTACGGCTGCGGCCAGTGGTTCAATGTCCTGCGCGACACCGTGACGCACCGAATCATCGCGGTCTACCGGATGGGAGAGCCGCGGCCGCAGGTGCATGGCGAACCGATTTAAGTCAGGCTCAGGGCCGGTGCGGCCTCGCCAGGTACTCCCGCCCCTGCATCTCGTGCAGACGGCTCGACGTGCGGCGAAACTCGAAGGCAAGCCGTTCTCCGCGATAGAGACCCTCCGGTGCATCGGCGCCCGCGGACAGGATCAGCTTGACGCCGCGGTCATAGAACTCGTCCACCAGCGTGATGAAGCGCCGCGCCGCGTCGTCGGTCCCGGCATCCATGACGGGTACGCGGCTGACGAGCACGGTGTGATAGCAGCGAGCGATCTCGATGTAGTCCGCTGCCGAGCGCGGCCCTTCGCAAAGCTCGCGGAATCCGAACCAGACCAGGTCCTCGGCTTCGCGCAGCGCTCGAACGGGCCGGCCCTCAACCTGTATCTCGGCGTTTACGACGCCGGGGCCTTCCGCCATGCGCTCGAACTCCGCGGTCATGCGCGATTCGGCATCCGCAACTCCCGGGCCGAGGAACAATAGCGCGCGCTCCAGCCGGCGCAGCCGGTAATCGACGCCGGCATCGACCTCCATGATCTTGCAATGACGCTCGATCAACGCGATCGCCGGCAGGAAGCGCGTCCGCTGAAGACCGTCACGGTAGAGCTCTCCGGGCGCCAGGTTCGAGGTCGCGACCAGCGTCACGCCGTTCCTGAAAAGCGCTTCCAGGAGCGACGCGAGGATCATGGCATCCGCGACGTCGCTGACCGCGAACTCGTCGAAGCACAGCACGCGCGCCTCCCGGGCGATGCCCTCGGCCACGTGCTGGAGCGGCGAGGGCGTATCGCGATGTCGCCTGAGGCCCGCGTGGACTTCCTGCATGAAGCGATGGAAATGCTCGCGGCGCTTCGCGGCGAGCGGCAGTTCCGCATAGAACTGATCGGCCAGGAAGGTCTTGCCGCGGCCGATGCCGCCCCAGAGCCAGAAGCCACGAAGCGGCGTGCGGCGTGTGCCGGGCAGCAAGCGGAGGCTCTTCTTGATCAGCGAGCTGCCGGATTGCCGCGCGATGAGTCGCCGCCGCAGGTCTTCGAGGCGGGTCAGCACCTGGCGCTGCGCGTCATCGAGCGAATGGCCATGCGCCGCAAGCAAGGCCTGGCATCGCTCCGTCAGCGGTGTGGTGGCCGGCAAGCGCGTCAACCCTGGAGTTCGGGGCGGTTTCGGAAGTGCGCGAGCGCTTCGGCATTGGCAAGTGCGTCCGTATTCTTCACCGGCCGGCCGTGGATGGTTTCGCGCACGGCGAGTTCGACGATCTTGCCGCTGATCGTGCGCGGGATCTCGGGCACCTGGAGTATCACGGCAGGTACATGCCGTGGTGTGGTGTTGGCGCGGATCTGGCGGCGGATGCGGTCGCAGAGCGCCTCGTCGAGCGCGAGGCCCTCGCGCAGGCGAACGAACAGCACGACGCGCACGTCATTCTGCCAGTCCTGGCTGACGACCACGCTTTCCAGCACTTCGTCGAGCTGCTCTACTTGCCGGTAGATCTCGGCGGTTCCGATGCGCACGCCACCGGGGTTCAGCACGGCATCCGACCGACCGAGGATCACGAGGCCGCCGCGTTCGGTCAGCAGCGCATAGTCGCCGTGGTGCCAGACACCCGGGTAGCGCTCGAAGTAGGCCGCGTGGTAACGGCTGCCGTCCGGGTCATTCCAGAATCCGACGGGCATCGAGGGAAATGGCGCGGCGCATACCAGTTCGCCGCGCTCATCCGTGACCGGCTGGCCGCGATCGTCCCAGACCTCGACCTTCATGCCGAGCCCGCGGCACTGCAACTCGCCGCGATAGACCGGTAGCAGCGGATTGCCGAGTGCAAAGCAGGACACGATGTCGGTGCCGCCGGAGATTGAGGCGAGCTGGATGTCGGCGCCGATGGCGTCGGCAACGAAATCGAATTGTTCGGGTGCAAGCGGAGATCCCGTGGACAGCATCGTGCGGAGCACTGCCAGGCTGTGCCGATCGCGCGGCCGGTATCCGGATTTCTCGAGCGCCGCGAGATACTTGGGGCTCGCGCCGAAAATCGTGACGCCCTCGTCAGCCGCCATCTCCCAGAGCACACCCGGACCCGGGTGCAGCGGCGAGCCGTCATAGAGAATGAGTGTCGCGCCGGCGGCGAGTCCACTCGCGAGCCAGTTCCACATCATCCAGCCGCAGGTCGTGAAGAAGAACAGCCGGTCGCCCGGCTTGACGTCGGTGTGCAGCAGATGCTCCTTCAGGTGCTGCAGCAGCGTGCCGCCCGCGCCGTGCACGATGCACTTGGGTACGCCGGTCGTGCCGGAGGAATAGAGCACATAGAGCGGATGGTCGAAGGGCAGCTGCTCGAAGGACGGCGGCGCCGCGTTACGCCCGAATTGGGCGAACGGAACTGCATCGGCAATTCCACCGATCGCCGGATCCTCGCTCACATAGGGCACGACCACGACGCGCGAAACGGATGGGAGTTTTGCGAGCACAGCCGCGACGGACACCAGGGAATCGATGGTCTTGCCGGCATAGAAATAGCCGTCGGCGGTGAACAGCGCCTTGGGCGCGACCTGGCCGAAGCGATCCAGCACGCCATTGATGCCGAAGTCCGGCGAGCAGGAGGTCCAGGCGGCACCGATGCTCGCGGTCGCCAGCATCGCGATCACGGCCTCGGGCAGATTCGGCAGGAAACCCGCGACGAGATCGCCGGGGCCGACCCCCGAAGCGCGCAGGCCATCGGCAATACGCGCGACTTCGCTGCGCAACTCCTGCCAGCTCAGTTCGCGCCGCGTGCCGCGTTCATTGCGAAACACCAGCGCCGGTTCGCGATCCGGGCCGCGCAGTAGATTCTCGGCGAAGTTGAGCCGTGTGTCGGGAAACCAGCGCGCGCCCGGCATCCGATCGCCGTGCTCGAGCACGGGACCGCTGCGAATGCCTGCGACGTCCGCGAACTCGTAAAGCCTTTCCCAGAAGGCCGCCGGCTGCTCGACCGACCAGCGATGGAATTCCGCGTAGTCATCGGTCGGTGCGCCGCATGCACCCGTATAGGCCATGAAGCGCGACAGGTTCGCGTCCGCGATGCGGAGCAGTGAGGGCGTCCAGATCGGCTGCTCGGCACTCATCTAGAGATTATGATAGTTGGGACCCGACCCACCCTCCGGTGTGGTCCAGGTGATGATGCCGTAAGGGTCCTTGATGTCGCAGGCTTTGCAATGCACGCAATTTGCGGCATTGATCTGCAGCCGCCTGCCGCCCGCGCCGTCGTCCACCATCTCGTAAACATTGGCCGGACAGAAGCGCTCGCAGGGATTACCGAACTCGGTGATGCAGCGAGTCGCGCAGATCGAGGTGTCGGCGACTTTCAAGTGCACCGGCTGGCTCTCGTCATGCACATTGCCGGCGTGGAACACGGCGCTGACGCGATCGCGTGGCGGGAGATCGCGCTCGCCCCAGTTGCGGGTCGGCGCTTCTGCCTCGCCGAGCCGATGCAGCGCCAGGTGATTTTCCGTGTGCGACAGCGTCCAGGGGCTGTGGCCGCCGGTGACGGTTTCGAAAGCCGCATTCGCGAGGCCGAACCAGAGGCCGCGATGGAAACCCGGCTTGAAGTTGCGCACGCGTTTCAGTTCACGGCCGCCTTCGGATGAACGCCAGCGCGCATCGAATCCATCCGTCTTGCCGTGCTCGGCCAGATGTTCCGCAGCCAGGACACCGCAGCGGATCGCCTGGTGCACACCCTTGATCTTCGGCACGTTGAGCGTGCCTGCCGCGTCGCCCACGAGCATCAGCCCGGGCGCATCCATGTGCGGAAGCGACTGCCAGCCGCCGGCCGCGATCGCGCGGGCGCCGTAAGACAGCAGCTCGCCGCCCTCGAGCAGCCGGCGCACGCGCGGGTGATGCTTGAACTGCTGGAAGGCCTCGAACGGCGCGAATCGCGGATCCTCGTAGTCGAGTCCAACCACGTAACCGACGTACACGCGATCCTGGTCCAGGTGGTACAGGAAGCTACCGCCGTAGGTGTGGCTGTCGACTGGCCAGCCGACCGAGTGCTGGACGAGACCGGGCTCGGCGCGTCCCGGCGGCAGTTGCCAGAGCTCCTTGAAGCCGAGACCATAGGTCTGGGGCGAGCAGCCGGCATCGAGTTCCAGCTGCGCGACGACCTTCTTTGTGATGCTGCCGCGGCAACCCTCCGCAAGAATCGTGGTGCCGGCGCGGATGTCGGCGCCCGGTGCGTAATTCGGGCCTGGCTTGCCATCCTTGTCAATGCCCATATCGCCCAGGCGCACGCCCGCGACCCTGCCTTCTTCGATCAACGCCTCAGCGCCCGCGAAGCCCGGGAACACGTCGACACCCAGCGCCTCGGCCTGCTGCGACATCCACGGCACGAGCAGGCCAAGCGAAATGATGAAATTGCCGCGGTTATGCATCTGCGGCGGATTCGGCAGGCGGATGGCCGACTTGTGCGTGAAGAACCAGAACTCGTCACGTTTCGCGGGCACACAGATGCCCGGCGGTGTCTTGCGCCATTCGGGAAGCAGCGCATCGAGCGCTGCGGGCTCCATCACGCAGCCGGAGAGCATGTGCGCACCGATTGCGGAAGCCTTTTCCAGCACGCAAACCGAAAGGTCCGGCTTCAGCTGCTTGAGGCGGACTGCAGTGGCGAGACCGGCCGGGCCCGCACCGACGATTACGACGTCGTATTCCATGACGTCGCGATCGGTCATGGCATGCGCGCCCCCTGCAACTGCGGCAGCGCGCGGACACTGTCGCCGATCTTCTGAAGGTCGCCGACGATTACGATCGTCATGCGCGCTGGCACGATGTAGCGTTGCGTGATGTCCATGACCTGCTGCGGCGTCACCGCGTGGATGTTCGCGACCCACTGCGTCAGGAATTCCGGCGGCAACCCGTGCAGGTCCATGAACGCGAGCTGGCCCAGCACGCCATTCGGCGAGGAATTGCCGATGACAAACAGACCGGCGCGGTAGCGCTTGATTGCATCGAGTTCTTCCGCGGCCGGTGGCTCTCTCTGCAGGCGCTCGATTTCGCGGAAGATCTCGGTGATTGCCGCGGCCGTGTGCGCAGCGGTGATCTCCGCCTGCATGATCCATAGCGCGTTGCCGCGGCGCGCACTGATCGAGGAGTCGGGCGAATAGCTGTAACCCTTGTCCTCACGCAGGTTGGTCGTAATACGCGAAGAAAAAGTTCCACCCAGCAGGCTGTTCGTCAGGGTGGTCGGGAAGTAGAGCGCGGCCGCGGGATCCGGCACCGCAACCGCCATGCGCAGTGATGACTGCGGCGCGCCCGGGCGGTCGATCAGCTGCAGTTGCAGGACATCGCTGGCCTTTGGCGGCAAGTCGGAAGCCGGCGCGCCTTCACGCCAGTCCCCAAAAGCACGGCGAAGCGCCGCCTCGAG
>JANOSR010000137.1:0-13240 GCA_031415935.1 Steroidobacteraceae bacterium
TCCATGCGGCCGATGTCGCCGGTGCGAAGCCACCCGCCCGGCAGCATGACCTGGGCGGTCTCCTCGGGGCGATTCCAGTAACCGCGCATGACCTGCGGCCCGCGCAGGCAGATCTCACCGACCAAGCCTATCGCCAGCGCATTGCCGTCGTCGTCGCGGATCGAAATCTCGGTGGATGGCAGCGGGTAGCCGATCGAGCCCGTGAATTCCGTCGTGCCCGGCAGATTCGCGGTGCCGACCGGCGAAGACTCGGTGAGTCCCCAGCCCTGGCAGATATGCCGGCCGGTGACCTGCCGCCAGCGTTCGGATACCGCCGCCTGCACTGCCATGCCACCGCCGAGCGCGACCTTCAGCGAACTGAAATCGAGCTTGTCGAAGCCCGGCGTGTTCAAGAGCGCATTGAAAAGCGTGTTGACGCCCGTGATGAAGGTGAAGCGGACGCGGCTCAATTCCGCGACGAAGCCGGCCATGTCGCGCGGATTCGTGATCAGCACATTGTGGCCGCCGACCCGCGTGAACACCAGGAAGTTCGAGGTCAGCGCAAAGATGTGATAGAGCGGCAGTGCGGTGATGACGATCGAATTCCTGATCTCGCTGAGCTCCGGCATGAACGCGACGACCTGCAGCGTGTTCGCGACCAGGTTGCGGTGCGTGAGCACCGCGCCTTTCGACACGCCGGTCGTGCCACCGGTGTATTGCAGGAAGGCGACATCGTCGCCGCTCACATCCACCGGATCGAGCTTGAGCGACGCACCGACCCGCATGATCTCGTTGAAGCGCAGCGCACCCGGCAACTTCCACCGCGGCACCATCTTCTTGACCCGCCGGATCACGAAGTTGGTGATCGGCCCCTTCGGGAAGCCGAGCATGTCGCCGATGCCCGTGACAATGACGCGCCTTACCTGGGTGCGGGCGATCACCTGCTGGAGTGTCGCGCAGGCGTTCTCGAAGATCAGGATTACCGTAGCGCCAGAATCATTGAGCTGATGCTCGAGTTCGCGTGCCGTGTAGAGCGGATTGACATTGACGACCGAACAGCCGGCGCGCAGCGCGCCGATGATCGCGATCGGGTACTGCAGGATGTTCGGCATCATCAGGGCGACGCGATCGCCTTTCCGGAGCCCTGCCTGCCTCTGCAGCCACGCAGCAAAGCTCCGCGACAGCTCATCGAGTTCGCCGTAGGTGAGCGTCCGGCCCATATTGGAGACGGCCGGCTCGGCCGCGTAAATGCGACAGGCGTCCTCGAACATCTGCTTCAGCGAGCGCAGCGAGTCCGGATCGATCTCCCCCGGCACGCCCGGCGGATAATCCCTGCGCCAATAGGTCACATCATTCATTGTTGCGTCGCAAAAGCGATGCAAGCTGCGGCCACAGATTATCAAGTAGCAGCGGCTGCGCCTGGGCATTCGGGTGAATGCCGTCCGGCTGGAACAGCGCAAGGTCCACCGCGACCTGGTCGGACAGGAAGGGCACGAGGCCGATCCGGTAGCGGGTCGCAAGATCCGCGTAGATCCTCTGGAACGATGTGGTGTAGCGCTGCCCGTAATTGGTCGGCACGCGAATTGCGACCAGCAGCACCTGCGCGCCCGCGGCGCGGCTCTTCATGATCAGCAATTCGAGATTCGCACGCACCCTCGAGACCGGCAGGCCGCGCAGCCCGTCATTGCCGCCCAGCTCGATGATCACGACCGCGGGCTTATGCTGCGTGAGCGCGCGATTGAGCCGCTGGACCCCGCCGTCCGTGGTCTCCCCGGTCACGCTGGCGTTGACCACGCGGTAACCGTAACCTTCGCGCTTCAGCCGCTGCTGCAGCAGCGTCACCCAGCCCTGCCCGGGCGCGAGCCCGTAGCCGGCCGACAGGGAATCGCCGACGACCAGGATGACCGGCGGTTCCGCGGCCCGCACCGGTAACGGCGCGGCGGCGATCAGACATAGCATCAGTGTCAGGACGAGACGCATGGACAGAAAGACAGTGCTCGAAGCCAGAAGTTTGCGCAAGCAGGTTACCAGCCCGGAGGGAATGCTGACCATCCTCGATGACGTCAGCTTCCAGGTCGCCGCCGGCGAGTCGGTCGCGGTGGTCGGGGCTTCCGGCGCCGGCAAGTCCACGCTGCTTGCGTTGCTCGCGGGCCTCGATGAGCCGAGTCATGGCGCGGTCTGGCTCGAAGGCGTCGAGCTCTCGGCGCTTGACGAGGACGGCCGCGCGGCCACACGCGCGCAGCACGTCGGTTTCGTCTTCCAGTCCTTCCACCTGATCCCGTCGCTGACCGCGCTCGAGAACGTCATGCTGCCGCTCGAGCTTGCCGGCCGCTCCGACGCGCGCGCCACGGCACGCGAAGTGCTGCGCCAGGTCGGGCTCGAGAGCCGCCTCGGCCATTACCCGCGCCAGCTCTCGGGTGGCGAGCAGCAGCGCGTCGCCATTGCGCGCGCCTTCGTGACGAGACCCTCGGTGCTGTTCGCCGACGAGCCCACCGGCAATCTCGATACGGCAACCGGCGCGCGAGTGATGCAACTTCTGTTCGATCTGAACGCTGCGTCCGGCACGACGCTGGTGCTGGTCACGCACGACCGCGCGATCGCCACGCGTTGCAATCGCGTGATCGAGCTCGATGCCGGCAGGCTGGTCCATTGATCGCGCGAGCGCACTGACATGCGCGCATTGCGCTTTGCACTGCTCGCGCTGCTGCGCGACTGGCGCTCGGGTGAGCTTGCCGTATTGCTCGCGGCGCTGCTCGTCGCGGTCACGGCGCTGACCGGCGTCGGATTTTTCACCGATCGAATCGGCCAGGCGGTCGAGTTGCGGGCGGCGGAAGTGCTCGCGGCGGATCTGCGCCTGCAGGCCGGCCAGCCGCTCAATCCTGAGTACGTGACGCTCGCGAACGAGCGGGACATTGCGACGGCTACCACGGTTTCCTTCCCGAGTGTCGTGTTCTTCGGCGAGGATTCTGCGCTCACTTCGCTGCGTGCTTCCGGCCCCGGCTATCCACTGCGCGGCCGGCTCAAGATCTCGGACGCCCCCTTTGAGCCCGCCCGCGAGACCACGGCTCTCCCCGGACGCGGCGAGGCCTGGCTCGATTCGCGGCTGCTGGCGCGACTTGGCGCCCGTGTCGGGGGCCGGGTCAACGTCGGCGCAACGACCTTCGCCGTGACCCAGGTGCTGGATTACCGGCCCGACCAGGGCTCCGCATTCGTGGACCTGGCACCGTCGCTGCTGATCAATCTCGCGGATCTCAATGCCACCGAGTTGCTCGGTCCCGGCAGCCGCGTGACCTGGTCGCTCTTGTTCGCGGGCGCGCCTGCGGCGATTCGCGGGTTCAAGACGGTGCTTGCGGAGCGCCGCAAGCCGGGCGAGCGTCTGGTGGATGTCGCCGAGGCAAGCCCGCAGATCCGCTCATCCACCGAGCGCGCGGGGCGCTTCCTCAATCTTTCGGCGTTGATCACCGTGCTGCTCGCCGCGGTCGCGGTGGCGATGGCGGCGCGCCGCTACACGCAGCGTCATCTCGACAACGTCGCAGTGATGAAATGCCTGGGCGCGCCGCAGGCGCTGGTGCTGCAGGTCACCGTGATCGAACTCGGTCTGCTCGCGCTCATCGCCGCAGCCGTGGGCAGCGCGCTGGGGTTTCTCGCGCAGGAGATCCTCGCGTGGCTCCTGGGCGACATCGTGCGCGCGGAACTTCCGCCGCCGACCGCGGCGCCTGCGATCATGGGCGCGGTCACGGCGCTTGCGATCCTGGTCGGATTCGCGCTGCCGCCGATGCTGCAATTGAAGCGCGTGCCGCCGGCGCGCGTGCTGCGCCGCAATCTCGAGCCGCCGCCATTGCGTTATTCAGTGTCCTATGGCCTTGCGCTCGCAGCACTTCTCAGCGTGCTGTACTGGCTGGTGCGCGATGGCTGGCTGGTGGTCTACGTCGCCGCGGGCGTCGGCGGGACACTCGCCGTGCTCTTTGGCGCGGGCTGGTTGCTCGTGCGTCTCGCCGGGCGCATGCGTGGCGCGGTCGGCGTCGCTTGGCGCTATGGACTGGCCAATCTCGCGCGCCGCGGCCGCGAGAGCATCGTGCAGGTGGTCGCCTTCGGCCTGGGGCTGATGGTGTTGCTCCTGCTCGCGGTCGTGCGCAATGACCTGCTCGAGGACTGGCGCGCGAGCCTCCCTGAGGACACGCCGAACTATTTCATGGTCAACATCCCGGCGACCGAGACCGGGGCATTCGCACAATTCATCGGCGAGCGCGGCCTGCCACGCCCGAACCTGTTCCCGATGATTCGTGCGCGCCTGACGGAGGTCAATGGCCGGCCGATGGACGAACTGGGGCTGCAGACCGATCGCGGGCACGGCTTCGCCGAGCGCGAACAGAATCTGTCATGGGCCGCAGATCTGCAGCGGGACAACCGCATCGTCGCGGGCCGCTGGTGGACTGAGGCGGATCGCGGCCGCCGGCTCGTCTCCGTCACGACCGAGTACCAGGAGGAGCTGGGGCTCAAGCTCGGCGACAAACTGACCTTCGACGTCGCTGGCGAGCCGCTCGATGCGGAAATCGCGAGCTTCCGCGAGGTTCAGTGGGACGGCTTCCAGCCGAACTTCTTCCTGGTCTTTTCGCCCGGCACGCTGGATGGCCTGGTCGGCACCTGGCTCACCAGCATGCGATTGAAGCCGGATCAACGCCCGCTACTGGCGGATCTGGTGCGGCGCTTCCCATCGGTCTCGATCTTCGACATCGATTCGATCCTTGCCCAGGTGCGCGACATCATGGATCGCGCATCGCTTGCGGTGCAGTACGTGTTCCTGTTCACGCTCGCGGCCGGCATCACGGTGCTGCTCGCCGCGATCCAGGCGACGCGCGACGAGCGCCGCTACGAGAGCGCGATGCTGCGCACGCTGGGCGCAAGCCGCCGTGTCGTGCTTGCGGGCGTCGCCTCGGAGTTCACGGCGCTCGGGATGTTGTCTGGTACGCTCGCCGCATTGGGGGCGACGCTAGCCGGATGGCTGCTCGCCGAGCAGGTCTTCGAGCTGGAATACACGCTCGATCCCTGGGTATGGGTGATCGGGCTCGCAGCGGGTGCCGTCATCGTCGGCGGCGCCGGCACGTTCGCCGCGCGCGATGTCATCAATCACCCGCCGATCAGTACGTTGAAGCAGGGGTGAGCGGCGCGGGTCCCCACTCGGGCAGCAACGACAGGAATTCTTCGAACTTGCCGGTCGGACCGCGTGCGATAGCCTCCACGGCGATGATGTCCACCCGATACGGAAAGCCGAGCGTCTCGCGGACGATGTCGATCGCCTGCTGCGTTTCCGCCACCGTCAGCGGGCGTTCAAGGACCACGCGCAACTCGATCGCATCGCGCGCCGTCTGCACCCACTGCGACTGGCGAACCACGGTAACGGCGCGGATCCTGTAGAGGGTGCTGGGGTAGTAGCGGCGCCCGTCGGGACTCGTGGCCATGTTTTTCACCCGGCCCTGCACTTTGCGTATTACCAACGATGCGCGGCCACAGCCACAGGGCTCGCCGACCGTCGCGTAGTCGCCGATCTGGTAGCGAATCAGGGGTGTTGCGAGGTTGTGCAGGGACGTCAGCACCACCTGGCCGGATTCGCCGGTCGAGCAACGCAGGCCCCGCTCGTTCAGGATCTCGACGAAGGTGCCCTCGCTCTGCACATGCAGGTTGTCGTGTTCGCGGCAACGCATCGCGATCTTGCCGTTCTCGTTGGACGAATAGATGTCGGATACGCGCACGCCCCACGCGGCCTTGATGCGTGCCTCGAACTCGATGTCCACCGGCTCGGACATGAGCCGCACTTCTTCGAGTGAGGGCGTCCTGCCGCCCGGACCCAGCGCATCGAAGATCGCCGCCGCGACGCTCGGGTAGGTCAACAGGTAATGCGGGTCGAATCGGCGGAGCCACTCGACCAGCACTTCGACCGGCTGTTTCACATGCACGACGGATGCCGGACCCGTGCGATGGAGATCCGCCACCGGCGGCCCCCAGTCCGGGTTGTCGATTCCCTGGCGGATGCCTTCAGCCGGCTGGAAGGAGCGGATGACCCCGAGGCGCTTGGAGAAGTCGCGCCGCTGCCAGAGATGTTCCCGCACGGCGAGCGCGTGCCAGACGATGCGCGTGACTGCCGTGGTACGCACCTCGACCGGAATGCCCGTGGATCCCGAGGTGCGGACCACATCGAGCGGCAGATGGGTATGTGGCACGACTGGTGCATTGAGCGCGTGACCGTCGCTTCGCAACGTTGCCTTCGTCAGCAATGGCAGCTGCAGCCACTGTTCCTCGAAACGCCCGGGCGAGCGGCGCAGGATCTTGAGGGCGGCCATCAGCGAGCCCGCCCTCATGTAGTACGGCACGTTATTGGCGGCCCACTCGAGCAGCAGCTTCAGCTGCGATTGTGTACCGGCGACAAGCTCAGGCGCGGGCCACCGCTCTGATGCTTCCAGACCGCGCACCACGTCCTTAAGCGCGGCGGAAGGAGTCGCGAGGTATGGCGGCCACGACAGGAACGGTGAGAGCGGTGGCGGGGAGCGCGCCATCGCGGCATTCTATCTGCACTTGCGCCGCGGTGTGCCCGGTTCACAGCGCGCCCACTGCGAAGAATGGCGACGTCCTACCTTCCTCCAACCCTCAACCTCGACTCCGCGTACCGCTCCAACTCCCCGCGCCGCGTGTAGCCTTCGACGCGCAGCCGATAAATTCCATCCGGCAGCAGCGACGTATTGAAAGATAGATGCAGGTTGCCGTTGGAATCCGGCGCGAGTCGTTCGGTGCGCAGGAGCGCTGTGCCGTCGTCTCGCGAGAGTGAGATCCGGAAGCGTTCGTAACTGTCACTGATCACCGCGATGGCGAGGTCGATCCGCTTCGGCAGGCCGCCCGCGTCGATGCCGGCGAGGCCACCCCCACGCGGGTCGATGCGCAGCGTCTGGGTCGAGGAGGGCGGCCGCAGGAAACCCTCGGCGGCCTGAGCGTTCAGCATCTCCATCCGGTCCAGGGCGACATTCCAGCGCCAGGCGGTCCAGACAAAGGCCAGCGCCAGTACCAGGATCAAGGCCGCGGCGCCCGCCAGGACCTCGGGTTTCTGGTACCGGGCCATCCATTCCGGGTATTCGATATTCATTGACCCGACTCCGTGGCTCGCTGCGTTTATTCTATGCGTTCAGAGACCCAGGAGTGCCCGTCATGACATCGTTGTCCGCCCGTATCCACCTGTTGCTGGCCGGTAGCCTGCTGGCCGCATCCGCCCTGGCGGCCGATCCCCAGACGGCGCTGACCGTCTACAGTTCGGCGCAGCCAGGCGGCATTCCCGCCGAGTGGTATCGCCCGCTGCCCGGCATGGGCACGCCGCAGGCGAGCTCGCTGCCGGGTTTTGCGCTGGTGCGCGTGGACCGGGACCTGGAGCTGGTGCGCGGTCGCGGCAAGCTGCAATTCACGGACGTGGCCGCGTTGATCGACCCGACCACGGTGCAGTTCCGTTCGCTGACCGATCCCACCGGCACCAAAGTGCTGGAGCAGAATTTCCAGTTCGACCTGGTCAGCACCGAAAAACTCCTGTCGCGCTACGTGGACCGCAAGGTCAGCGTCGAGAGCGAGCAGGGCGACGGCGTCAAGGTCGTCGAAGGCACGCTGCTCTCCGCGTACGACGGCCTTGTGCTGCGCGGCGACGATGGGCAAATCCACGCACTGCGCAACTGGAATGGCATGACTTTCGGCGAGCTGCCGGGTGGATTGATCACGCGGCCCACGCTCGAATGGGATGTGCTGGCCGCGAAAGGCGGCAATCACCGCGCGCGCGTCTCTTACCAGACCGGTGGCATCACCTGGTGGGCCGATTACAACCTGATATTCACCGAAGGCGCCGATGCGAACTCGGGCTTCGTGGACGTGGGCGCCTGGGTGAGCCTCCTGAACCAGTCCGGCGCGAGCTACCAGGACACGAAGCTCAAGCTGATCGCTGGCGACGTCAATCGTGTGCGGCCGGACTTGGGCCAGATCATGGTGACGGCCTCTCGTATGAAGACAATGGAGGCGATGGCCGAGGTTCCCGGCTTCGAGGAGAAGGCCTTCTTTGAGTATCACCTCTACACGTTGGGCCGGCCGGCGACGCTTCCCAACAATTCGACCAAACAGATCGAGCTTTTCGATGCGGCGACCCGCGTGCCCGCAAAGAAACAGCTCGTCTACTACGGTGCCGAGGGCTATCGCTACTACGGCTCGCTGATGCTGGACCGCGAGTACGGCCCGACCTCGAACACGAAAGTGGACATCTGGCTGACACTCAAGAACGACAAGGCCTCGGGTCTCGGCATGCCGCTGCCGGCGGGCCGCATCCGCGTCTCGCAGCAGGACAAGGCGGACGGCAGCCTGGAATTCATCGGCGAGGACAAGATCGACCACACACCCAAGGACGAAAACGTGCGGGTCAAGCTCGGCACGGCCTTCGACGTGGTCGGCGAGCGGCGCCAGACGGACTTCCAGCTCAATTCGCGCGGCAAGGTCATGGAAGAGGCCTTCGAGATCAAGGTCCGCAATCACAAGGACCAGGCCGTCAACGTGGTCGTGCGCGAGAATCTCTATCGCTGGAACCAGTGGGCGCTCATCGAGCAGTCCACACCGTCAGAGAAAAAGGACACGCGCACCATCGAATTTCCGGTGCGAATCGCACCGGACGGTGAAGCCATCGTCACCTACCGGGTTCGTTACACCTGGTGAGCTTCGAGCGATAGCGGCGCGCCGACCGCGAGTATCCCGCCCGCGGTCACGACGCAGTTCTGGCCAAAGGTCACGCCGCGCAGGCCGCGGTCGTAGCGGTAGGTCTTGAGCGTCGCGAGCGGTTGGTTGTGCTCGTCGCGCGAGCCGTCGTGCTGGTCGGTCGTCGTCGTCACGCAGCGCGTGCAATGCTTGACGCCACGCAGCACGACCGCACCAGAACGAAAATTGCCCATGGCATCCTCCGCATGTGCCGCAACACCGTCGATGACGACATTGGGCCGGAAGCGGTTCATCGGCACCGGCGCGGGCAGCCGCCGGTTGAGTTCCGCAAGGGATGCGCGAGAGAGTAGCAGCACGGGATAGCCATCCGTGAAGGTCACGGGCTGCGGTTTGGGCCCGGCATAGCGGGGATTGGCGAGCCGCGGCACCCGCTCATCGATGCGCACGAGCCGCAGCCGATCTCCGAGCACGCGGGTAAGCCACGCGGCGGCGCCATCGCCGGCATCGATGCCGGCGCAGCTGTCTTTCCAGATTTCCACCCGCCGCATGCTGCCGTCGGCGCGTGCGTCAACAACGAGCGGCGGATGACCATCCGTTGTCAGCTCCAGCCGGCCGTTGGCGACCGCTGTCGAGATGGTCGCGAGCCGCGGATGCGACCGCTGTGTGATAAAGCGGTCCTTGCCGTCCACGATCATCCAGCGCCGGTCCCATTCGAGTCCGGTCGCCGTCATGCGCGCCTTGGCCAGATCGATGCCGCGGCAGGACTTGACCGGATAGATGTGGAGGCTCGCGATACTTGGCATCGCCTTAGCTTAGCGCGAGTCGAGCACGCGGAAGCGCGGACCGCGGCGGAAGAGTCCCGCAAACTCGTCGAATACGCGGGTCGCAGCCTCGGTCGCGGACCCGATGTAGCGGTGTGTGTCGGCATGCACCTGGCGCGCGTGATCCGGGCCCACCGCCGCCTCGAGTTCCTCGCGGTAGGCAGGTACCGACAGCCAGCGCGCGATCATGTCGCGGTCGACCTCGGGGTGAAACTGCAGCCCGTAGGCATTGGTGCCGTGCCGGAAGGCCTGGTTGACGCAGGTCGCCGTGCTCGCCAGGTGCATGGCATCGGGCGGCACGGCGAAGGTGTAAGAATGCCACTGGAACACGTGCTGGCCGTGAGTGACATGGCGCAGCAGCGCATCGTTGCCCGCCGATGGCGAGGATTGCAGCGGATACCAGCCGATCTCGCGCACGGGCGCGGGGTGCACCTCGGCGCCGAGCGCCGAGGCCAGGAGTTGCGCGCCGAGGCAGATGCCGAGGATCGGCATTTCCCGCGCGAGCGCTTCCTTCAGCACCTCGATTTCGGTTTTCAGATGCGGGAAAGCGTCGGTCTCGTCCACATTCATCGAGCCACCGAGCACGACTAGGCCGTCATAGCGGCGCGGATCCGGGTCGGAGTCGGGCGTGCGCTCGAAATTGATGTAGCGGATCCGGAATCCCGAGCCACGCAGGAACGGATCGAGCGTGCCCGCCGTTTCACTGGCGACATGCTGGAACACGAGCAGCCGCGGCATTTCAGCGGCTGGCCTTCAGCGCGAAGTCGAAGCTGCCGTAGTGCAGATAATTGGCCCAGTCGGAGGATGGCAACGCACGAACCGCGGAGCGCGCCGCATTGAGCGCCGCGCCGATCGACGTGCCCTTCGCAAGCTCGCGATAAAGCAGTGTCGCAAAGGCCGTGGCGCCCGCGTCGGATACCGGCCACCAGGTGCCGATAAAGTTCGCGACACCACCGCGCAGGAATGCCTCTGCGAATCCGACGCTGCGATCCAGTTGCCGGAGCGGCTTGACCGCACTTCGCAGGCGTCCGGATTCGCAGGCGTTGAAGAACACGAGTGCCGGCACGGAATCCATGGCCGCGAGATCGGCGCCCGACAGCACGCGACCGCCGGCGCACAGGATGCCGCTCGAAGCGGGCGCGGCGGCGTCGAAGAATGCGTGGCCGGCAAAATGGATCGCGTCGTAATCGCCGGAACGGAACTCGGCGAGGAGCCGCGCGCGTGTCGCTTCGCCGCTGCGGATCGCTGTGATGCCGGTGCCGGGGAGGCGCGCGAGCATCTGCGCGACGCGCTCGCCTTCCTCGACCGCGCCGGGCAGGTCGCCAGTCGGATTGACGACCAGCAAGACGTTGAGACCGCGCTCGCGGCGGCGCTGCTCGCGCCACTTGGCGACCGACATACCCTCGGCCGCGTAGCGGCGGCTCAATCCGGATTCAGCGGCGGGCGCCCAGCCCTTGATGCTGAGTGCCTCCCAGGGCCAACGCGCGCTCGCGCTGTCGTGCACGACGACGAGCGGTGCCGCGCGTATCGACGGCAGCGCTGCGACGATTTCCTCGGGCAGCAGCAATTCCGCCAGCCGTTCGCCGAAATTCTCGAGTTCCGCGACCGGCATGCCGGGCGCGAGCCGCGCGTGCTCGCGCTCGAGCGCGCGCAGCTCGAGCCGCCGGGTTGCAGTCAGCGCAGTGGCCTTCGGTGCGGTGCCGAGGAGCGCCGCGCGCATCTGGCCGGCCGATTCCTGCACGAACAGCCATGCGAGCGGCGTTGCCGTCGGTTTGAGGACACGGCCAGGCTTGCGCCCCGCCTTGCGCGCCGGCTGCAGGCGCAGGAGCGGCGCCGCAGGATGCAAGCGCAGCAGGTCTTTCGCGACCTGGCGCGCCGCGGAGAGTCGCTGGGCGCTGCGTGACAGGATGGCGATGCGCCGCAGCCGCAGCTCCGGCGAAAGATCGGAAAGCGCGGTCAGCACGCCCTCGAGTTGCGCCCGCGCGGCATCGGCCGGGTCGGCTCCGGAGGCCGTACCCCACAGCACCATCGCGAAATCGCCGACACCTGCGAGTGCAAGCGTGCGGGTGACATTCGCGGCGGCGAGCCGCTGCACATCGGGCCCGTAACGCCCGAAGTCGCCGAGCCCGGCGAGCACCACCAGCCGCGCCGCGAGCCCGCGCCGGCCGACCGGCAGCACAAAGACTTCGCCTGCCGCGGCACCGATCGCACGCCGGCGCGCAAGATCGCTGATCGCGCCGTGCAACATCGTATCGACGGCGAGAGCGGCACCGGCCGGCTCGACATTCGCAAAGGCACCCAGCACGATGGCCGAGGCGTCGCTCTGCGTGACGCTGCCCTCGATGAAGGCGAGCTCAACCGGGCGCGACTGTGCGCCGCGCCTCGCGACGGGTGTGGTGCCCGTGGCCGTATCGGCGACGGCCACGAATTCGTGCAGGAATTCGCGTTGCTGCCGCTCGGAGAGATCGCTCCAGGCGATCTTTGCGGGTGACGCCGCGCGGCGGGTATCGCTCTCCCACAATGTCGGCACGCCGCGGCGGCGTGGCAGCACGTGCGGAAGTGCCGCTGTCGTATCACCGCGCGCCAGATCGATCACCGCGCGGCCGACTTCCGCGTTGCCGGGCAGCGCGCCATGGGTTTCTTCCACGTACCAGGTCGGCAGCCCCGGCCAATGCGCGAGCGCGAGCGGCACGGTACCGTCGCCCGCCGGCCCGCGGCCGAAATCGAGGCGTTGGGCGCCCCGTATGAGGCCGAGCACTGTGTCCTGGCCAAAGCCGGCGATCAGCCGGAAGCGCTCGTCGGGCGGCGGCAACGATTCGATCGCACGCCGCGCGTTCGCGAGCAAGCTCGGCGCCGGGCTTGGCCCCTTGGGCCATTGCGTCGCATCGAATGGATCGAAGCCCTTGCAGGCAATGGCAGGAGGCAGCAGTTCGCAAAGACCCGGAAAGGTCGTCAGTACCTGTTGCGCTATTTCATCCGCGTCGTGCAGCAGATCCAGCATCGCGAGACGCCGGATCAACGGATAGGTTCCGCGCAAGGCCTGGATCGCAACGAAAGTGCCGCGATTGGGCGTGCCGAGCTGGATCACGCGCGCAATGCGCGCAGCGCCCTTGTGCGCGAGCGCTGCGCGCGCGACCAGCCCGCCCATGCTGTGGCCGATCAGCACGACATCCTGGCGGCGCTCAGTGACCAGGCGCTCCGCCAGCGCGCGCCCGTTGGCTGCGAGGTCGAGACGCCAGTCGTAGGGATGGAATACCGCGTCATAGCCCGCGATCCGCAGTACGAGGCGCAGCCGCTCGTAGGCGAAGCGCAGGACACCCAGCGGCCCGTAGCGGCGGCCGCGCGGCAGGGCGAGCTTGGTCATGCCGCCGAGCGCGATTTCGGCCGGGTCGAACCACTTGAGGTCGTCTGGCCAGCCTTTGCGCGGGCGGCCGAGTGTCGAGCCCATGATGCCGGGCAGGATCAGCGCGCGCGGCCCGCCACGCATGCCCGCCGCGCGCCGGGCGAGCCGCGACAGTTCCTGATCGGCCTCGAGATACGATGACACCCCGCAATTCTACAAGGTGCCGGAGTTACGGATTTCGGATTTGCGCAAAACCGAAATACGTAACACCGGCACCTTGTAGAAATGCGGGGTGTCATCGTATCACGAGGCCGATCAGGAACTGTCGCGGCTAGCCCCGCGCGCGGCGGGCATGCGTGGCGGGCCGCGCGCG
>JANOSR010000138.1:0-7322 GCA_031415935.1 Steroidobacteraceae bacterium
GATGTAGGCCCAGGTGCGGCCCCGCGTCTCGGTGTGCGGAAGCGCGAAGCCCGCAATTCCGTATTGCGCAAGGACCGCGCCGATCGCTTCATCCGTGTGTATCTCGCTGTCGACCAGCGTGCCGTCGAGATCGAAGAGCACGGCACGCACTGGTCGGGCCCCGGTCATCCCACGGCCTGCAGCACGGGCCTTCTTTTTCCTGATCACGACCATCCTCTACCGCCGTCCGCCCGGTCGCGCGCAGGGCTTCTGGAGTCATCCTCGCATACCCGCAGACGCAGTGGCGTCGACGACGTCAATTCCGCCGACGATCCACGCGCTGCGCCTCCTTCGGCGCCCCGGATCATTCGGGTGTCTCGACCGTGATCCCTGCCGCCTCGAGCCGGGCACGGAGCGCGGCGAGCTGCGCGGCGTAGTGACGCCACTCGTTCACGGCCGAGTGATAAATCGGCCGGCGCACCTGATGCGCGCTCGCGGATGCGCTCGCGGCAGGATTCAGGTGGAAGTCGCGACACGCGTCTTCCCACTCGAGGCCGCAGAACTCGAGCAGCCGTCTCGTTTCGCCGAGCTGATCGGCGACCAGCCGCTCATAAGACAGTTCGTGGATGACGCCTGGCATCGTGCGCTGCCAGTGATCCAGCAGCCGGCGGTACGCGATGTAGTACTGCGCTATCTCATCGAGGTCGTAGGAGAACGGGTAACCGTCCAGGAACAGCACCTTGTAGATCGCGTAGCAGGCAGCCAGCGGACCGCGCGTGACGTGGACGATTTTTGCGTTCGGCAGCGCGCGGCGGATCAGGCCGCAATACAGATAGTTGACCGGCATCTTGTCGATGAACCGCGGCGCCCCGCCGGCGACCGGTCGACAGCGCGCCAGATAATCCCGGCCGAGTGCCGCGAAATCGAACCGCGCCGAGAGCGCGATGATCTGTCGAAGAGGCGGATCGTCAAGGCCGCTTTTCGCGCGCGCGGCAGCGGCGATCGCAAGGGTGAAGTGACGCAACTCACCTGCCGCGTGGATCTGCGAATGGCTCGACAGGATGCGCTCGACGAGCGTCGATCCGGCGCGCGGCAGGCCGACGATGAAGATCGGCGCATCGGCCGCCGCCCCGGCGGTCAGCTGCAAGGGCCCGGCGGGATAGGCCTCGATCAACCAGTCCACGGTGTTGAGGTCGGCAGCAATGTCGTACTTCAGATTCCGGCGCCGGAGCCGCGCGCCGCGCTCAAGTTGCGTCCACGACTCGGCGTGCCGCCCCAGGTCCGCGTATTCCTTCGCGAGCGCGTAGCACAGCTGCACTTCGCCGTTCGCGTCGGCGCCACCACGCTTGAGCAACTGCTCGAGGAGGCCCACGTGATTGCGATCCGGCGTCTGGGTGCGCAGGTTGGATCGATTCGTGTAACTCTCGTAGAGCTTCGGGTCCAGCTCGATGACACGGTCGTAGTCGGCTTCCGCCTCTTCGAGCTGGCCGATGAACCTGCGCACTACGGCGCGGCCGAACAGCAGCCGTGGGTCGTCGGGCGCCTGAGAACAGGCGCGCTCGTAGACGGCCAGCGCACGAAAGTGCTCGTCAGCCGCGTTGTAGAACACGCCGATCGCAGCGAGGGCGCGCGGGTTGCCGCCGGATGCGCGCTCGGCCTCTGCTGCAGCGCGCAGCGCTTCCGGCCGGCGCCGTAATCCATCGAGGCACTGCGCCTGGCGCAGAAGTGCCGACGGGTCGTTCGGGGCGACAGCGACGGCGTGTTCGGCGAGTTGCAACGCCCGTTCATGCTCATTCAAATGCTGGGCGATCACGCTCGCCAGCAGCCAGCCAGGGGCGAATGCGCGGTCGGCGGTGTTCAGCTCCCGGCAGCGTGCGTCAGCTTCGCGCCAGTTGCGCGCCTGCGTCTGGCGTACCACTTCACGATAGAGCGCATCGCGATCGCCGGTCATTCTGCGCCCCTGATCGCGGCGACGTGGGCGGCGAAGGCGGGCGTCGCCATCAGCGCGCGGCAGCGCGCGAAACGCCTGACGGCATAGCCCCAGAAATCGTCGGCGGGATTCTTGTTGGCGTGCTGGATCAGCCCCCAGAGCGTCCACAGCAGATCGCACATCGCCTTGTAGATGACCATGCGGCCGAAATCGGCGGGGCACGCCGGTCCGTCGAAATAGGCCTCGAGCATCGCGCGGTCGTGCTCGGGGCCGAACCCGGCCTCGACCGAAATATCGCCGAGGTCCCACATCGGATCATTCATGCCCGAATACTCCCAGTCGACGAGCCACATGCGCCGGCCGTCGTCGAGCACGTTCTCGCACAAGGGATCGCAATGGCACGGCGCCAGCGGCAGCGGGCGCGCCGCCAGCGCCTCGCGCACGACCTGCGCCCCGGTCACGGTCTCGTGATAGCTCTCTGGCAAGCTCGTCCCGAGCGTATCGAGATGAGCGAGGTAGCCGTCGATCATCGCGAACAGCTCGAAGCGGAACGCGAATGTCTGGCCGCTCCGATGCAGCCGGCGGAACGCGCGGGCGACGCGGGCCGGCGCGCCGGGCGTCGCGCGCAGGGTTTCTGGCGTCATGGTGACGCAGCCGCCGAGGAACCGCGTGACCATGATGCCGTCGTCCCCGAAGTGGAGAACCTCGGGGCTGACGCCGGCGGCGGCAGCAGCGCGCGCGTTGACGACCTCGACGCTGCGATCAATGAAGGCATCGGTGCCCTTCCCGGGGACACGCAGGCAGTAAGCCTCGCCACCGGCCTGCACACGAAACACCTGGTTGGTCAGCCCGCCCAGGCGCACGATGTCGAGCGCCGCTGCGTCGAGGCGGCTCAGCAGGGGCACGGTTGCGATTGCCGCCCGCGCGGTTGCGCGGTCGGCCGCGCTTGTCACCGCTTTGTCCGCCGGGTTCCGACGAACGCAAACCAGCCGAGATTGCCCGTGCGCGTCGCCTTGCACCACAGCGCATAACGTTCCAGGGTCTCCGCGACGTCCGCTTCGTTCGCAATCGCGGCGAGGCGCGCGCGCTTGGCCGCGATCTCGGCCGCGAGGCGATCGAACGAAGGCAGCGCGTGGCGGCTCCAGTCCTCCGCGACGATCGCTTCGAATCCGGCCGCCGCGAGTCCCTCTCGATAATCTTCGGCGGACCAGAAGCCGGGCGCCGAGATCGCCGTAAGCAGGGCGGCGGCACTTGGCGCCGGTGTGCCGACGACGACTAGGTCCGAGATCGCGATGGTGCCGCCGGGTCGCACCACGCGCGCCGCCTCTGCCAGCGCACGCGGCCGGTCGGTCGAGAACAGGAGCGAGTCCTGGCACCAGTAAACGTCGAAACTTGCCTCGGCGTAGGGCAGCGCGTGGTAATCGGCAAACTCGAAGCGGATGCGCTCGGCGCCGGCCGCATTCCGCGTCCATTCCCCGGCGATGGCGAGCTGGGAGCGCGCGATATTGGTGGCAACCACCCTCGCGCCACGCATTGCCGCCAGGTATCGCGCCGTACCGCCGACACCGCACGCGGTCTCGAGCACGCTCGCGCCCGCAGTCACATGCGCCAGCTCGGCAAGCCGGGCGGTCGCGCGCAGCGCGGCCTCCCGGATGTCGTCGTCATCGCCTTCCAGGAACCCCGGATGAATCTGGTCGCCATAGACCTCGAGCATGGCCCGATACATCGGCGCGTCGTAGCGCCTGGTGATCTCGGCCTGGAAGTCCTCGGCGTTCGACGTCTCGGTCATCGGCGGGCTCAGCGGCGGGTGCCCGATCATGCGCGAAACCGCGCGGGGCGGGAAGGGCGAACGGAAACTGCCCCCGCCCTCGCGACGTTGACATGCGTTTGCGGTTCGCTGATAGGATGCCGCGGATTATCGGGCGCCTACAGGATCGGAGCCATCATGAGAGAAAAGCGGCTGGCGGCAGGAATCCTCGCGACCGTCCTGGCGATGGCGAATGTCACTGCGAGCCACGCCGACATGGCGGCGGCAAAGCGATGGGTTGAAAAGGAGTTCCAGCCTTCCACGCTGACGAAGGAGCAGCAGTTGAAGGAGATGGAATGGTTCGTCAACGCCGCGCTGCCGTTCAAGGGCACGGAGATCAACGTGCTGTCGGAGACGATCCCGACCCACGAATATGAGTCCAGGACCCTGGCCAGGGCCTTCGAGGAGATCACCGGCATCAAGGTGAATCATCAGGTGCTCGGCGAAGGCGAAGTCGTGCAAGCGGTGCAGACGCAGATGCAGACCAACCGCAATCTGTACGATGCCTACATCAACGACTCCGACCTGATCGGCACGCACTCCCGGCTGCAGTCGGCGGTCAACCTCACCGACTGGATGGCTGGCGAAGGCAAGGCCGTGACGCTGCCGACGCTGGACGTCAAGGACTTCATCGGCATCTCGTTCACCACCGGCCCCGACGGCAAGATCTGGCAGCTGCCCGACCAGCAGTTCGCCAACCTGTACTGGTTCCGCTATGACTGGTTCAAGCGTCCCGACCTCAAGAAGAAGTTCCGGGAAAAATACGGCTACGAACTGGGGGTGCCGGTCAACTGGTCCGCCTACGAGGACATCGCCGAGTTCTTCAGCGTGCAGGTGAAGCAGATCGACGGCA
The DNA here is from genome assembly GCA_031415935.1 of Steroidobacteraceae bacterium. Lineage (GTDB taxonomy): Bacteria > Pseudomonadota > Gammaproteobacteria > Steroidobacterales > Steroidobacteraceae > SCUD01. Next base: position 4,570 of record JANOSR010000138.1, read on the forward strand.
AGCGCATCTACGGTCACATGGACTACGGCAAGCGCGCGCCGGATCTCGGCTGGCGCATGACCGATGCCTGGCTATCGATGGCCGGTGCGGGTTCCAGGGGCCTGCCCAACGGCCGCCCGATCGACGAGTGGGGCATCCGGATGGAAAAGGGGTCGTGCAATCCAGCCGGCGCGTCGGTCGCGCGCGGTGGCGAGACCAACGGCCCGGCCGCGGTGTACGCGGTCGCGAAGTGGGACGAATGGCTGCGCAAGTACGCACCTCCCGGAGCAGCCGACTACGATTTTTACCAGTCGCTGCCGGCACTGTCGCAGGGCAACGTCGCGCAGCAGATCTTCTGGTACACGGCGTTCACATCGGAGATGGTCAGGCCCAAAAAGGACGGCAACAACACCGTCGACGACAAAGGCATGCCGCTGTGGCGCATGGCGCCGTCGCCGCACGGCCCATACTGGCAGGACGGCATGAAGCTCGGATATCAGGACACCGGTTCGTGGACGATGTTCAAGTCCACGCCGCTGAACCGCCGCAAGGCCGCATGGCTTTATGCGCAATTCACCGTCTCCAAGACGGTGGACGTGAAGAAGAGCCAGGTCGGGCTGACATTCATTCGCGACAGCACGATCCGGCACAAGTCCTTCACCGAGCGCGCGCCGAAGCTCGGAGGCCTGGTTGAGTTCTACCGCTCGCCCGACCGCGTGCTCTGGACCCCGACCGGCATCAACGTGCCCGACTATCCGAAGATTGCCCAGCTCTGGTGGCAGAACATCGGGGACGTGAACTCCGGCGCGTTCACAGCGCAGCAGGCGATGGACCGGCTGGCTGGCGAAATGGATGACGTGATGGCGCGCATGCAGTCGGCCGATGAAAAAGCGAAGACCTACGGTGGTTGCGGTCCGCGCCTGAACAAGCCGAAGGATCCGAAGCAGTGGCTGGGCAAGCCCGACGGTCCAAAAGCCAAACTCGCCAACGAGAAGCCCAAAGGCCAGACCGTCGACTACGACGAGCTGGTGAAGCGCTGGGCGACAAAGGCTCCCTGAGCGCAGGCACCCCGTGCGTGAGCATGTTCGGATTCGGTGAGCGAGCGTGACCCAATCGGGACTCGAACTGCGCGGCGTCGAACTGCGGGTGGATGGCCAGACCCACATCCACCCTGTCGACGTCGCGTTCGCGCCGCGGGGATTCAACATCCTGCTCGGACCCACCCTGGCCGGCAAGACTACGTTGATGCGCCTGATGGCGGGCCTTCTGAAACCGACGACCGGCGAGCTGTGGTTTCGCGGACGAAACGTCACCGGGGTGCCGGTGCGTGCCCGCGGCGTGGCAATGGTTTATCAGCAGTTCATCAACTACGGGCACCTGACCGTATTCGAGAATATCGCCTCGCCGTTGAAGGTTGCGCGCGCCAGCCGCGCCGAAATCAAGGCCCGGGTCGGCGGCATCGCGGAGCTCCTGCAGCTGTCCTCGCTGCTGGATCGGCGACCGGGCGAGCTGTCCGGCGGGCAGCAGCAGCGCACTGCGCTGGCGCGGGCGCTGGTCAAGGATGCCGGCCTCGTGCTGCTCGACGAGCCGCTCGCCAATCTCGACTACAAACTGCGCGAGGCACTGCGTGAGGAGTTGCCACGCCTGTTCGCCGACCGGGACTGCACGGTGGTCTATGCCACGACCGAGCCCGCCGAAGCCCTGCTGCTCGGCGGCCACACGGCGACGGTTCACGAGGGACACGTGACGCAGTTCGGCGCGACATCTGACGTCTATCGCCGGCCGAACGGCCTGCTTGCCGCGCGGGCCTTTTCCGATCCGCCGATGAACTGCGCGCCGGTGTTGAAGCGCGGCGGGCGCTTCGAGCTGGCTGACGTGACCTCCTGGCCGGCACAGCGCGGACTCGCGCAGCTGGCCGATGGTCCGTACACGGTCGGTCTGCGACCGCATCGCGTGCAGCCGCTGGCCGCCGGCGCGGATGGCGCGATCACCGTCGAGGGACGCGTGGCAATCAGCGAGATCAGCGGCTCGGAAAGCGTCGTGCATTTCGATCTGCACGGGCACACCTGGGTGTCGCAGTCGCACGGCGTACGCGGCTTTGACGTGGGCGCAACGGCGGCATTCAGCCTCGATGTTTCGCGTGCCTTGTACTTTGCCCCCGACGGGCGCTGCGTCGGCTCCGCGGAGGACTGAGAAGGAACATGGCGCGCATCAACTTAAAAAATATACGGCATTGCTACAGGCCCAATCCGGCGGCGGAATCCGACTGGGCGCTGAAGCGATTCGAGCTGACATTCGCGGACGGCAGTGCCAACGCGCTGCTGGGACCGTCCGGCTGCGGCAAGACCACGCTGCTGAACATCGTTTCCGGGCTGCTGAGGCCAAGCGAAGGATCGGTCTGGTACGACGATCGCGATGTCAACTCGCTGGCTCCCGACGCGCGCGACATCGCGCAGGTATTCCAGTTTCCGGTCGTCTACGACACGATGAGCGTGTACGACAACCTCGCCTTTCCGCTGCGCAATCGTGGCGTGGCGCGCGATGCGATCGACGCTCGCGTACGCGAAATCGCAGCCCTTCTGGATCTAGAGGACACACTGTACCGCCGGGCCTCCGGGTTGACCGCCGACGGCAAGCAGAAAATCTCGCTCGGGCGCGGGCTGGTGCGCTCCGATGTCAACGTGATCATGTTCGACGAGCCGTTGACGGTGATCGATCCGCAGCTGAAGTGGCGGCTGCGCTCCAAGCTGAAGGAATTGCACCGGCGGCTTGGC
>JANOSR010000139.1:0-3982 GCA_031415935.1 Steroidobacteraceae bacterium
AGAACCAATACGCGATGCATGCCGATGCTCCATCCGGGGGAGGCGCATTCTGCCCATTCGGATGACCATAAACCACCCCAGGCGCCGGATATTTTTGCAGTGCAGCGAAACCGTGTACGATGGCTCATTCCATGAATACCGCCGCGCAAACAACTGGCTGGAGCCCCGAAAGCTGGCAGCGCCGGCCGGCGGAACAGCAGCCTCGCTACGCGGACGCCGCGAAACTCGCGCGCGTCATCGACGAGCTGTCGCGGCTGCCGCCCGTGGTCGTGTCCTGGGAAGTTGACCAACTCAAGGAGGAGCTCGCGGCCGCACAGCGCGGCGAGCGTTTTCTTCTGCAGGGTGGCGATTGCGCGGAAGGATTTGCCGACTGCGAGTCGGCGACCATCGCCCGCAAGCTGAAGATCCTGCTGCAAATGAGTCTCGTGCTGCTGCACGGACTCAAGAAGCCGGTCATCCGCGTGGGACGCATGGCCGGGCAGTACGCGAAGCCGCGTTCCGCCGACACCGAAACGCGCAATGGCGTCACGTTGCCGAGCTATCGCGGCGACAGCGTCAATCGCGCAGCATTCACCGCAGCGGATCGCGAGCCGGATCCTGAGTTGCTGTTGCGCGGGTATGAACGCGCGGCTCTGACGCTCAACTTCGTCCGCGCACTGGTCGACGGCGGATTTGCGGATCTGCATCACCCCGAATACTGGGACCTTGGCTTCGTGCAGCATGCGAAGCTCAAAGACGCCTACCAGAAGATCGTCGACTCGCTTTCCGATTCGCTGGATTTCTTCCAGGCGATTTCCGGCGGGCCCATCCACGAGACCAGCCAGGTCCGCTTCTATTCGAGTCACGAGGGGCTGCATCTGCTCTACGAGCAGGCGCAGACGCGTTACCTCCCGCGGCGCGAGCGCTGGTACAACCTCTCGACGCACATGCCGTGGATCGGAATGCGCACGGCGATGCCCGGTGGCGCGCACGTGGAATATTTCCGCGGCATCGCCAATCCGATCGGCGTCAAGGTCGGAGTGGCCATGGATGCCGCCTGGCTCGGCGAACTGACGCGCATCCTGAATCCCGAAGGCGAAGCGGGGCGCCTGACATTGATCCATCGCTTCGGCGCCGGCCACATCGAACGCTCTCTGCCGTCGATGATCAAGGCGGTGCGCGACAGCGGCCAGCAGGTGCTGTGGGTCTGCGATCCGATGCACGGTAATACCGAGACCACGCCGCAGGGTGTCAAGACACGCCGCTTCGACAACATCCTGTCGGAGGTCGAGGCGGCTTTCCGCATCCACGAAGAGTTGGGATCGCGTCTCGGTGGCGTGCATTTCGAGTTGACCGGCGACGATGTCACCGAATGCACCGGCGGTGCGCGCGGCCTTTCGGATGGCGACCTGGCAAGGGCCTATCGCACGACCGTGGATCCGCGACTCAACTACGAACAGGCCCTGGAACTCGCGATGCTGATCGCCCGTCACCGTGGCGATCGGTAAACACATGCGTTTTCATGGAGTTATAGTTGATATCTGAGAGTTCAGATAACACCAGCACCAATACCGGCCGGTTTCCGGTGCTCAGGCAGGATTGGCGCGACGTACTGCGTCCCGAGGCGATCGCATTCGTCAACAAGCTGGTTGCCCGCTTCGCACCCCAAGTGGTCGAGCTGCTCGAAGAACGGGCGAAACGCCAGCTGCATTTCGACGCCGGCGTCCTTCCGGATTTCCTCGAAGAAACCCGCAAGATTCGCGAATCCGACTGGCGCATAGGCCCGGTGCCGGCGGATCTCCGCGACCGGCGTGTCGAAATCACCGGCCCCACCGATCGCAAGATGATCATCAATGCGCTCAACTCCGGCGCCAATGTGTTCATGGCCGATTGCGAGGACTCGCTGTGCCCGACCTGGTTCAATGTGATCCAGGGCCAGGTCAACCTGATGGAAGCGGTGCGCGGGACGCTTGCCTACACGAGCCCGGAAGGGAAGTCGTATCGCCTGAACGAGTCGACCGCGGTGCTCGTCGTGCGGCCGCGCGGCTGGCATCTCCCGGAAAAGCACTGGCTGGGCGATGGCCAACCAGTGCCCGCTGCCCTGGTCGACTTCGGGCTGTACCTCTTTCACAACGCGAGCGAGCTGTTGAGCCGCGGCAGCGGGCCGTACTTCTACCTGCCAAAGCTCGAGAGTCATCTCGAAGCCCGGCTTTGGGCCCATGTCATCGAGTTCAGCGAACGGGTGCTCGGTCTTCCGCGCGGCAGCGTCAAGGTCACGGTGCTGATCGAGACGATCACAGCTGCATTCGAAATCGACGAAATCCTGTACGAGCTGCGGGAAAACATCGTCGGCCTCAATTGCGGGCGCTGGGACTACATCTTCAGCTTCATCAAGAAATTCAGCCGCCGCGCGGACTTCGTGTTGCCGGACCGCAATTCGGTCACGATGACCTCGCATTTCCTGCGCTCCTATTCGCTGCTTGTGATCAAAACCTGCCACCGGCGCGGCGCATTCGCAATCGGCGGCATGGCGGCGCAGATTCCGATCAAGGGCGATCCGGAGGCCAACGAGCTTGCGCTCGCGCGCGTGCGCGCCGACAAGGAACGCGAAGCGGGTGACGGTCACGACGGCACCTGGGTCGCGCACCCGGGACTCGTATTCGTCGCGCGCGACATCTTCGACCGGCTGATGCCGGCGCCGAACAACCTGCACCGGATGCGCGACGACGTCACGGTCAACGCCGGCGATCTGCTGCGCGTTCCGGAAGGCGACATCACCGAGGCGGGGTTGCGCAGCAATATCGACGTCGGAATCCGCTATCTCGCGGCCTGGCTCGGCGGCAATGGCTGTGTCCCGATCCATCACCTGATGGAAGACGCGGCGACCGCCGAGATCTCCCGCGCCCAGCTCTGGCAGTGGGTGCGCCACGAATGCCGCATGAAAGACCTGCGCAACGTGTCGCTGAAGCTGGTGCGGGAACTGATGGCCGAGCAACTCGCGAAGATTCGCGCGGAAGTCGGCCAGGCAGAGTTTGCCGTGGGCCACTATGCTCGCGCCGCCGAGCTGGTCGACCAGTTGACCGCGAACCCGGAATTCGAGCCCTTCCTGACCATCACCGCCTACCGAGAAATCGACTGAAACCGGAGAACCTGATGACCCCGAAGACCGCGGCGCAACTTGAGCAGGAATGGAGTGCCAGCCCGCGCTGGAGGGGTGTGCAACGCGGCTATGCCGCGGCCGACGTGCTGCGCCTGCGCGGCAATGTCCATGTGGAGCATTCGCTGGCGCGCCTCGGATCGCAGAAGCTCTGGCGCCACCTGCACGAGCAGCCCTATATCAACGCGCTCGGCGCGCTGACCGGCAACCAGGCGATGCAGCAGGTCAGGGCGGGTCTCAAAGCCATCTACCTGTCGGGCTGGCAGGTTGCCGGCGACGCGAATCTGGCCGGCGAAATGTACCCGGACCAGTCGCTCTACCCGGCGGATTCTGTTCCGGCGGTGGTCCGGCGCATCAACAACACGCTGTTGCGCGCCGACCAGATCTGTCATGCCGAAGGCGACGACACGATCGACTGGATGCAGCCGATCGTCGCGGACGCCGAGGCGGGATTCGGCGGCGTGCTGAATGCCTTCGAACTGATGAAGGCGATGATCGACGCGGGTGCCGCGGGCGTGCATTTCGAGGACCAGCTGTCGAGCGCCAAGAAATGCGGCCACATGGGCGGCAAGGTGCTGGTGCCGTCACAGGAAGCGATCAACAAGCTGGTCGCCGCCCGGCTCGCCGCCGACATCTGCGACGTGCCGACCGTGCTCGTCGGCCGCACCGACGCGGAATCGGCGTCGCTCTTGACCTCGGACGTGGATGAGCGCGACCGCCCGTTCATCACGTCGAAGGACCGGACCAACGAAGGATTCTTCCCGGTCAAGGCCAGTCTCGACCAAGCGATCGCCCGCGGCGTGGCTTATGCACCCTATGCCGACCTGATCTGGTGTGAAACCGCGA
>JANOSR010000140.1:0-2284 GCA_031415935.1 Steroidobacteraceae bacterium
TATCGGCTTCACTGCGTTCCGGATTCGCCGCGACTTCCGCGCGCAGGTACTCCTCCGCGTCATAGAGCGCATCCTGCACCAGTGCCGGGTCTTCTCCCGTGAGCGCAGCGCGGAGCGCCTCGAGGTACTGCTCGATCGAGCGTGGCGCGGACCGTTCGTTCATGACGATGCTCCCTTGGAATCCGTGAATTCATCGACGAAATCGCGCGTGGCGTGCCAGATGTCGCGCCACTCGGCCAGCGTCCGGCGCCCGGCATCCGTGATCCGGTAGTAACGGCGCGGCGGGCCAGAGTAAGACGGCACGATTCGGCTCGCCAGCAGGCCGTTGGCCGATAACTGGCGCAGGACCGGGTAAAGCGCGCCCTGCTTGACCGGCGAACTGCCGTCCGCGAGCTGCTGCAGGCGCTTGGCAATCTGGTAGCCGTAGAGGTCCTCTTCCGCCTGGTCGAGAACGGCGAGCAGCACCAGGCCGACAAGGCCTGCATTCAGTTCCCGCTGGAACTTCTGCGAGAGTCGCTCCTGTTCGGAAGCGTCCTCGGCGCCAGTCATCGCGGTGGTCTCTTGCTCCATGAACCGCTACCCACCTACCAGCATGGTGGAGTAGAGAATACTACTAAGTTAGTAATAGTCAACCAAAGACGTCGAAGGGTATCGTCAAATGAGCTTGAATTATGGCTCAATTGAGCCTACCCTGATTGGCAGGAGGTGATTCGTATGGCGGTCCCGACGGAGCGGGTGGCGCGGATTCTTGGCTTGAAAGCGACGGTCAAATCGATGGCAGCCGTCGCCAATGCGGTGGAACGGGGCCTGCCGAAGCGCAGCCTGGTGCGTGTCATGGAGCGGGCCGGTTTTCAGGGCCCTGAGCGGGTGATGTTGATGCACCGGGTCGTGCCCGCCGCAACCTACAAGCGGCGCAAGCGCCTGAAGCTGGTGGAAAGCGAGAAAACCGAGCGTTTGGCGCGGGTGATCGCGCTTGCGGAACTGCTGTGGGATGACACTGAGGAGACGCAGCGCTTTCTGACCACGCCGCACGCAGAGTTGGGCCGCAAACGGCCGATTGAGGCGGGGCTGACCGAACTGGGCGCGCGACAGGTCGAAGATGTCGTCATGCGCGCGCTGCACGGACTGCCGGTCTGATTTGCGGCGATGCGGTTCTATCGCATCGCGGATTCAAGGTTTCAGCCCCAAAGTGGCGACGGAGCCAGGACCCACGGCGGGCGCTGGAATTCGCCGGGATGGGCAGTCATCTACGCCTGTGAAACCTTATCGGGCGCCATGCTCGAGAAGCTGGTGCACACCAGCGGGCGAATTCCCAGGCATCAGGTGTGCGTGACCTTCGAATCTCCAGACTTGTTGCCGATCTCCACGATTGCCCCTGACGACGCGCCCGGCTGGGATCTGCCCGACATGATTGCGAGCCGCGCGGCCGGGGATGCCTGGCTGCGGGCCATGGAATCAGCGATCCTGCTGGTGCCGAGCGTCGTGTTTGGCGTTGAACGAAATGCACTCATCAACCCGGCGCATCCAGACTTCAGGCAAGTCAACGTTGTGAGTGTCGAACCGGTGCGCTGGGATGAACGGCTGTTCGAGCGGACCTGAACGGACGTCCTCGACAAACGCTCGGTTGGCAGACACTATCCAACGAGTTCAAGGAAGGTCAGATCCACCCATGAGAACGAAAATTCTGGCGGTCGCGTTCGCGACCCTGCTGGTCGCCTGCGCGGGTTTCGGAACAAAGCTCGAGACCCCGCACGTATCGTTCGTCGGGATCAAGGCGCTGGAAGCCAGCATTTTTGAGCAGCGGCTCGAAGTGCGTCTGCGGGTGCAGAATCCGAACAATCGGGAGCTGCCGGTCAACGGCTTGAATGTCGATGTGGAACTGGCCGGTGAGCCTTTCGCGCGCGGTGTTTCGGCGCGCGAATTCACCGTGCCGGCGAATGGCGAGGCGGAATTCGACATGATCGTGACCGCCAATGCCGCGACCGCGCTGATCCGGATCCTGGGCAGCGATCGCAAGTCCCGCGAAGCCATCGAATATCGCCTGAAGGGCAAGCTGTCGACGCGCCTTGGCATATTCCGTTCAATCCCGTTCGAGGAAACCGGCACATTGCCGATCGGCAGTATCTTCGACAAGCGCCGCAAGGCAGACTGATCAAGCGCCCTGGACCGCGTCCGGCTGACCTATACTCGGCAGCATGAAATCGCGGCTGGCCCAGCAGGCAAGACAGGCGCTCGCCGCGGATATTGCCAGCATGACCCCGGAGCAGCGACTGGCGGCGTTTCT
>JANOSR010000141.1:0-2097 GCA_031415935.1 Steroidobacteraceae bacterium
CGAAACTCAGCGCGGGTGCGTATGGGTCGCCTGACGACGCACGTACTGGATCTGATGAGCGGAATGCCGGCTGGCGGCATGACGATCGAGCTGGCGGCGATCGAAGGCTCGGTGCGCCGCCCGCTTGTCAGGACGACGACCAATCGCGACGGGCGCTGCGATGGCGCCCTGCTTGAGGGCGAGCGGTTCACGGCCGGCGTCTGGCAGCTGGAACTTCATGTGGCCGAGTATTTCAAGGCGCGGGGCGTGCAACTGGGGCAGCCGCCCTTTTTCGATGTCGTGATCGTGCGATTTGGCGTGGCCAATCCCGATCAGCATTGTCACGTTCCATTGCTCGTCACACCGTGGAGCTACTCCACCTATCGCGGTAGTTAGAGGTTGATTTGACCGGCGAGCACACGATCCGCTTCCTGATGGATGGCGAGGTCCACACCGCCGAGGACTTCGATCCGACGACCACCGTGCTGCAGTACCTGCGCGATCACCTGGGCCGCTGTGGCACGAAGGAAGGTTGCGCCGAGGGTGACTGTGGCGCGTGTACGGTCGTTCTGGCCGAGCTCGTTGATAACGAACTTGCGTATCGGGCGATCAATGCCTGCATCCGGTTTCTCCCGACTCTGGACGGCAAGGCCCTCTTCACCGTCGAGAGCCTCAAAGCGGCCACTGGCGGCGGACTGCACCCGGTGCAGCGGGCGTTGGTGGAGTGCCACGGCTCGCAGTGCGGCTTCTGTACGCCGGGTTTCGTCATGTCGCTCTACGCGCTGTATCAAACTGACCGAAATCCCGGCGAGGACGTCGTTCGTCACGCCTTGTCGGGGAATCTCTGCCGCTGCACGGGTTATCGACCGATCCTGGCCGCGGCGCGACGCATGTACCAGTATCCGGATGACCTCGACGCGACACGCGAGGGCAAGCTCAAGGAACAACTGCTGGCGATTCGCGTCACCGGCGAGAAGCGCCTGACGGCCGCGAGTTCGACTTACGTTGCGCCGAGCACGGTCGCGGAACTTGCTCAGGCGCTCGCCGCGCGCCCGGACGCCACAATCCTCGCCGGCGGGACCGATGTCGGTTTGCGGGTGACCAAACAGTATGCGGAGCTGCCGACGATCGTCTACATCGGCAACGTCGCCGAACTGAAGCGCATCGCCAGGACGGATCAGCATCTCGAAATCGGCGCTGGCGTGAGCCTGACCGATGCCTTCGCTGCTTTGCTCGCCGAATACCCGGACCTGCGGGAGATCGCCAGGCGTTTTGCCTCGCCACCAATCTGCAATGCCGGCACGCTCTGCGGAAACGTCGCGAACGGCTCGCCCATCGGCGATTCGATGCCCGCCCTGATCTGTCTCGGCGCAACAGTCGTGTTGCGATCCGCTACGGATTCGCGCAGCGTCGCGCTCGAGCACTTCTACCTCGACTACATGAAAACGGACCTGCGTCCCGGCGAGTTCGTCGTCGCCGTCCACGTCGCTCGGGCGCGGAAAGGCCAGTTGATCCGCTGCTACAAGATCGCCAAGCGTTTCGAACAGGATATCTCGGCTGTTTGCGGCGCCTTTGTAATTGAACTGGCCGCGGGACGCGTGCGGTCGGCGCGCATCTGTTTCGGCGGCATGGCGGCCACGCCGCGGCGGGCCAGAGCCTGCGAGCGGGCCCTGGTCGGAGCGGACTGGAGCCCGGCAGGGATCGGCAAGGCCGTTCAGGCGCTCGCAAAAGATTTTCAACCGATGACGGATTTCAGGGCCTCTCAGGCGTACAGGATGCGTGTCGCAGGCAACCTGCTGAAACGCTTCGTCGCCGAATCGTCACAGGCTGGTGAGGACACGAACGTGTGGAGCTATGGCGGTTGATCGCAGAAGCAGCGAGCATGAACGCATCCGGGGCGGCGTCGGCGAGGCGGAACCCCACGAGAGCGCTCATCTGCACGTCACCGGGGAAGCGCTTTACGCCGATGACATCCCACTGCCCGACGGAACACTGCACGCGGCAATCGGAATCAGTGAGCATGCCCATGCCCGCATCCGCAGTCTGGATCTGAGCGAGGTCCGGGCAGCACCCGGCGTGGTCACGGTGCTGACCGCGGCCGACATTCCCGGCGAGAAC
>JANOSR010000142.1:0-2942 GCA_031415935.1 Steroidobacteraceae bacterium
CCACGTTATATCACCGTGGGCGAGGTTCCAGACGGGCGATGCGCGTGCGGGAGGTGCCGATGAACGGCTCTGCTACGCTTTCCTGGCCGATGCCGCTGGTCGGCGGGCGTGACGGGGCGCGGGAGACGGCAGTGGACCAGGAGCGGGCACTCGAGCGATTCCTGGTCGGCGTCGAGAAACGCGCCTATCGGATCGCGAAGCTTTCGCTGCGCGATCACGACGAGGCGCTCGACGTCGTGCAGGACGCGATGATCAGCCTGGCACGGAACTACGCGGGGCATCCTGAAGAACAATGGCGGCCATTGTTCTACCGGATACTGCGCAACCGGATCACCGACTACCAGCGCCGCCGCCGCGTGCGGCAGGGCGTGATCGCCTGGTGGCCCGGCACGGCGACAGATGACGGGCCGCCGGACCCGGTCGAGTCGGCGCCGGATCCGGGAGGCACGCCCGATCAGCAGCTCGAGGGCGAGCAGTTGCTCGAGCGCATTGAGCGGGCACTGGCTGGCCTGAGCAGCCGCCAGCGCGAGGCATTCATGTTGCGCAACTTCGAGGGTCTCGACGTGGCGCAGACGGCGATCGCGATGGGCTGTTCGGAAGGCAGCGTGAAGACGCATTACTTCCGCGCAGTGCAGGCGCTGCAACAGCAACTTGGGGAATGGCAGACATGACAGAACGCATGCAGGACTTCGAGCGCAGGAGCCGCGAGGCATTCGAGGAAAGCGTCGCCTCGCTCGATGGCGCGACCCGATCGCGTCTCGCGCGTGCGCGCGAGCTTGCGCTCGCCGAAGCACGACACAGGTACCGGCCGCGGCTGTCAACCTGGGTGCCGGTCGGCGCCGCTGCCGCGGCGGCGGTGATGGCCGTTCTGCTGTGGACCGGTCGTGAAACGGGGTCGGAATCGACGGAGCCGGCGTTGGCCGCGCTCGAGGAGCTCGACATCGTGGCCGCGGGCAACGACCTGGACATGATGGACGAGGATCCCGCGTTCTATGCCTGGGCGGTCGAAGAACTCGCCGACGGTGTGGGCTGAGGATGAGTCGCCGCGTCTGGCTTGCCGCGGGCCTCTTGGCCCTGCCGGTGGCAGCGGCGGAACCGCCGCCGGCCGAGCCGGACGCGGAGTTCCTGGAGTTCCTGGGGGAGACGGCGGGAGAGGACGAGGAATTCGCGAAGTATGTGGAGTCACGCAAATTCGAACGCGAGCTGCGCAAGGTTGAGGAACAGCGCGCGGCTGCCAAGGATGAGGACCATGAACCTTAAGCTGAGCTGGATTCTGGCGGCGTGGTTCGCATTTGCGGCGTTGCCCGCAATCGCGGAGGAGCCGCCGCAGGAGCCGGGTGTCGCCTGGGAGTCGCTCTCCGAGGCACAGCAAAAACTGCTCGCGGGCCAGGCCGACGAGTGGGATTCGCTGCCACCGGGCCGCCAGCAGGCGATGGCCCAGGGCGCGGAGCGCTGGGTGACCATGACACCCGAACAGCAGGCCAAGGCGCGCGAACGCTGGCGCAAATGGAAGACGTTGCCGCCTGAGCAGCGTGAGCATCTGCGCGAGCGCTGGCAGCGCTTCCACGAATTGACGCCGGAACAGAAGGAAGCCCTGCGCGAGAAATACCGGCGCTTCCAGTCGCTGTCGGCCGAGCAGCGCGAGGCATTGCGTGAGCGTTGGCGGCGGATGACGCCCGAGCAGCGGCAGCGCGTGATGCAGAGGCGCCAACCGCAGCAGCGCCCCGCACCCGCGCCGACGACCCGGCCGAGGCACTAACCGCGGCCCACTCGCGCTCGACCCGGCCGCGTGGGAGGATATGGGCGCCCAATTTCCACGATCCGGGTGCCGTGATGGCCAACGCAAAGCTGAAGCGCTCGAATGACCGGATGATCGCCGGTGTCTGCGGCGGAATCGCCGAATGGCTGGGCTGGAAAGCGGACCGCGTCCGCGTGGTCTACGTGATCGTCTCCATACTGAGCCTCGCGTTTCCGGGAACCATCATTTACCTGCTGCTGTGGCTCCTGATGCCGGATGCCGACGAGTGAACCGGCGGGTCATCGAGCTCTACGACGACTACACGCACGGCGGTCTCGACCGCCGCTCCTTCCTGCGCGGACTCGCGCGTCTCGCGGGTAGCGCGGCGGCCGCCGCGGCGCTCCTGCTGCTGCTGGAAAACCGCTACGTCGAGGCAGCAACCATCGCTCCCGACGACCCCGCACTGAAGACCGGCCGCGACACATTCGATGCGCCCGGCGGTGCGGTTGCCTGCTATCTCGCGCGGCCGGCTGGCCGTCCGAAGCGGCGCCCGGCCGTCGTCGTGATCCACGAGAACCGCGGGCTCAATGCGCATATTGAAGATGTCGCGAGGCGCCTGGCACACGCGGGCTTTCTCGCGATCGCGCCGGACGCGTTATCGGCTTCAGGCGGAACGCCGAAGGACGAGGACCTGGCCCGGCAGCGTATCGGTGCACTCGATCGCGAGGCGGCGCTCAACATTTACCTGGCGGCAGTACGCCACGCTGCGAAGCACGAGCGCAGCACCGGCAAGGTCGGTTGCGTCGGCTTCTGCTGGGGCGGCGGCATGGCGGGGCGCCTCGCTGCGAATTCACCGGAGCTCACGGCCGCGGTTGTCTTCTACGGCATGCCGCCCGCGGTGGAAGAGGCCGCGCGCGTGCACGTGCCGCTCTTGCTGAACTACGCCGGCCGCGACACGCGCATCAACGAAGCGGTTCCGGCCTTCGAGGCGGCGCTTAAGGCCGCGGGCCGCCTCTACGAACTTCATATGTACGCCGGCGTGGATCACGCTTTCCACAACGACACGAACGCCGCGCGCTACAACGCGGATGCGGCCGCGCTCGCCTGGCGGCGCACCGTCGAATTCCTGTCGCGCGAACTCTAGAAGGGAACTCTAAAAGGGGACGCGCCCCGTTTACTAAGCAAGGAAAAGGGGCGCGTCCCC
>JANOSR010000143.1:0-13569 GCA_031415935.1 Steroidobacteraceae bacterium
TTGATGCGTTCGAGCGCCGCGTAGAGCGTCGTCGTCTTGCCGGATCCCGTCGGTCCGGTCACCAGGATGATGCCGTAGGGCTTGTGGATCAGGTCATCGACCATACCCTGCACGCGCGACTCCATGCCGAGCGAGGCGAGGTCGAGTCGGCCGGCCTGCTTGTCGAGCAGGCGCAGCACGACGCGCTCGCCATGACCAGACGGTATCGTCGAGACGCGCACGTCGACCGCGCGACCTGCGATGCGCAGGCTGATACGCCCGTCCTGTGGCAGGCGCTTTTCTGCGATATCGAGACGTGACATCACCTTGATGCGCGAAATCAGCAGCGGCGCCACCGCGCGCTTGGTCTGCAGCACCTCGCGCAGCACGCCATCCACACGGAAGCGGATCACGAGGCGATTCTCGAAGGGCTCGACGTGGATGTCCGAGGCGTTTTCCTTGATCGCCTGGGTCAGCACGGCGTTGATCAGCCGGATGACCGGCGCGTCGTCCTCGCTTTCCAGCAGGTCCGACGGCTCCGGCAGGCCTTCCGCAAGCCCTGCGAGATCGGTTTCGCCCTCGATTCCCTCGACAATCTGGCCGGCCTCGCCACTGCCGCCTTCGTAGGCCTTGCGCAGCAGATCGTCGAATGCGGCGGAGGCGACACGCTCGATCACGAGCGGCATGCCCAGGAAGCGGCGCAACTCCGCTATCGCCGTGGGTTGGGCGCCTTCCCGGTAAACGACCTGGGCCTTGCCGTCGACGACGGCGCGGACCAGGACGCCATGGCGCTTCGCGAAGGCGAAGGGCAGGCGGCCCACGGGTGCGATCGATTTGGGCGCGGCGCCGACGCTCACGAGCGGCCTCCGGTCACTCGCCCGGGTCCACGGGCTCGGTCGCGACATCCGGTGGCGGCGGTCCCGGCGCAGTCGGTGGCGCCGTCGGACCGATCAGCGGCGGCAGCGTGGGCGGCGTTTCACCCGGCATCAGCCTGACTTTGCCGTCATTCTGATCGAGCTGCAAATTCCGCAGGTAGTTGTACTTCGAGTTGGTTTCGATCGCTGCCTGCTCCGCCGTGCGCAGCACGCGCGGTCGGATGAAGATCATCAGGTTGGATTTGGTCTTTTTGGTGTTGCGGACGCGGAAAAGATTGCCGAGAATCGGGATGCGGCCGAGACCCGGGACGCGCTGCTCGCTTTCGATGAGCCGGTCTTCGATCAGGCCGCCGAGCACCAGCATGCCGCCGTCGTCGACCAGCACCCGCGTGCTGATGGTCCGCTTGTTGGTGATCAGGTCGACGGCTCCGGCGGAGTTGGCCGCCAGGTTGGATGACTCCTGCTCGATCTTCAGGAGGATCATGTTCTCGTCGGTAATCTGGGGCGTGATCTTCAGGATATTGCCGACCTCTTGGCGCTGGATGGTCTGAAACGGATTGACCGTACCACCGCCGGTGCCTGTATTCGTGAAACTGCCGGTCAAAAAGGGCACTTCCTGTGCAACCTTGATCTGCGCTTCCTCGTTGTCCAGCGTGATGACCGACGGCATCGAGACGATGTTGGTATCGCCGTCACCGGACAGGGCGCGCAGGATCGCGGCGAAATTCGTGCCGGAGTCCTCGTTGCGGCCACCGCCGATCGTCAGCCCGCCGGGCGCCGCTTTCACGGACGAGGGATCGTCGATGCCCGCGGCGATGTCTCCCAGGCTGACGCCGCCGATCGGCTGATTGAAGAGCCCGACCAGGAAGTTGTCGCCGGATCCGTCGACGATCCAGTTCACGCCAAGATCGCGGGTCGCGTCCGTCGACACCTCGACCAGCATCGCCTCGATGATCACCTGCGCGCGCCGGATGTCGAGCCGGTCGACGACCGACATCAGTGTTTTCATCGTCTTTGGCGGCGCCGTGATAACCAGTGCATTGGTCTCCGGCTCGGCCCAGATGGTCACCGAGCGGTCGCCACCGGCGGTCGTGGCCTGCCCGGGCTGCGCGGGGCCGCCAGCAAGTGCCTGCTCCTTCAGCTTGGCCGCGAGCTTTTCCGCGTCAGCGTAACGCAGGTAACGGACCTGGGTGTCGCCGCCGGCTTCGAGCGGGGTATCCAGATGCGCGATCAGCGTGCGGAAGCGCAGTCGCTGCGATGCCTCACCGCCAAGCAGCACGCTGTTGGTGCGCTCGTCGGCGACCATGCGCGCGCCACCCGCACCTTCCACTCCCTGGGCCGCGTTCAGCGCGTTCACGACGCGCACGATTTCGCTCGCTGAGGCGTGCTCGAGGCGGATCACCTCGATGTCGCCGTCACCGGAGCGATCGATGCGACCGATGATCCGGACCATGCGATTCACGTTGGAGGCACGGTCCGAGATGATCAGCATGTTGGCGCTCGGGTAAGCCGCCAGGTGGCCATACTGCGGAATCAGCGGCCGCAGGATCGGAACGAGCTGCGCCGCGGAGACGTTACGGACCTGGATGACCTGCGTGACGATTTCGTCCGAAGTCGCGCTGACGCGATCCGGCAGGTCATTGGCCGGCAGCTGCCGCGCCGTGGCGTCCGGCAGGATCTTGATGACCGACCCGGACGGGACGGCGACGAATCCGTGGACCTGCAGGATCGCGAGGAAGGCCTCGTAGAAGGCGTCCGGACTCATGGGCGTGTTGGAAAGCATCGTGACCTGAGCGCGGACACGCGGGTCGACGATGAAATTCCTGCCGGTCACCTGGCTGACGGCCTCGATGACCTGGCCCAGATCGGCGTCCTTGTAATTGGGCGTGATCTGCGGGCTCTGCTGGGCCGCGGCAGCCAGTGGCAGCGCCAGCGCGAGCAGCAGGGCAAAGCGGGCGGATCGCGTCATTACTCGTTCCTCTGCATGCGGCGTCTCACTCGCTGGATTCCGGCGCCGGCAATGGCTCTCGTTCACTGACCGGCTGAAGTTCCTGCGCAACGGCGGCCGGATCGACAGTCAACTGCTGTTGCTGGCCATTGCGGTCGATCGTCAGCGTGACCGCCGCGCCCATGCCGACGCCTCGCAGGGTCTCCAGCCCGCGATTTGGATCATCGAGTTGCGCGCCGTTGACGGCGGTCACCAGGTCGCCCGGCTGCAAGCCGAGCTTCGCGAACTGGCCGCGGTTGCGGCCAGGATATACGCGGTAGCCGCGCAACTGCGCGCCCGCGAACACCGGCTGCGGCCGCAACAGTTCATTGACGGCGGACGGATCCTGCGCCATCAGTTCGCGCACGCTGTCGGCCAGCGAACCGGACTGCGCGTCGGCAGGCCGGTAGGCGATCGGTGTCGCGCCCGCATTCCCGGCGAGTCGCGGCAGGGCCAGCGATTCACGTACGCCATTGCGATCGAGGATCACGCGATCCGGATACACGGCGAGAAGTTTCGTCCCGCCCGGAAGCGTTGCCCCCGTGGCGTAGACACGCGCTGCCTGAGCGCTCGCGCCGATGATTGCCCAGCCCTGTTCGGGATCGATACCCGCCAGCGTGCCTGCGAGTGCCAGATTTGCGGAAGTCGCCGGCGCTGCGGTCGGGTCGCCGGTCATGCTGGCGACTCCGAACAAATGGGCATTGACGATGCTTCCGAGGTCGACCGCCGGCGCCGCTCCGACGTCAACGGCCGGTGACAGCAGCCCATCGGCGCCATTCGAGCCCATCACCCGCCACAGCAGGCTGGCGAGCTGCGCTGCCAGCACGATGACCAGTACGACCGTCAGAAGCGCCGGTGCGGCCGTCACGACGCCCCGGGGCAGTGCAGCTTCGGCACTGCGAAACGGAGCGACGATCCGGTCGACAAGCTGCATGTTGGCCCGTCCAGAAGCGTCCGGCCTGGCGGAGGGTCCACGACCCCCCGGGAAACCGCGCCATGATACGGGTAGGCGCAGCAGACCCACAAGGCGAGAAACGGCCGGAAATCGAAGTAGCTGCGGGCACTTGTGCGACACTTCTCATACCGGGCTCGCAAGGCGCGCCCGGTCGCTTGGGGGCGACGCCACTCCCTTGTGCGACGGGTTGGGGACCCCTATAAATGAACAGGCGGCATGGAGTGGGCTCAGCAGGTGGGCGGCGACGAGGAACGCGAGATCGGGCAGGGCGGCCATAGCCTCGTCGTCGAGGAGGCGCAACCGCAGGTCAAAAAGCCGCCGATCTACCAGGTGGTGCTGCTGAACGACGACTACACGCCGATGGAATTCGTCGTGGATGTGCTGGAACGGATCTTCGCGCTGGACCGCATGCGTGCGACGCGGATCATGCTGGAGGTCCATACCCGGGGCAAAGGCATCTGTGGCCTATTCACTTACGAGATTGCGGAGACCAAGGTGGCGCAGGTGATGACGTATTCTCGGCAACACCAGCATCCGCTGTTGTGCACGATGGAGGAGACCTGAGTGCTATCGAGTGAACTCGAATACTGCCTGAACGAGGCATTCCAGAAGGCGCGCGACGCGCGCCACGAGTACATGACCGTGGAGCATCTGCTGCTGTCGGTCCTGGACACGCCGCGGGTGCGCGAGATCCTGAAGGCCTGTGGCGCGGACCTGACGCGACTGCAGGCTGAGCTGCAAAAATTCGTCGACGAGACCACGCCGACGCTTGCCGTCGACGACGAGCGCGAGGTCCAGCCGACGCTCGGCTTCCAGCGCGTGCTGCAGCGCGCGGTTTTCCACGTGCAGTCGAGCAGCAAGAAGGAAGTCACCGTCGCCAACGTGCTGGTCGCGATTTTCAGCGAGAAGCAGTCGCACGCGGCCTATCTGCTGTCGCTGCAGGACGTCGCCCGCCTCGACGTCGTCAATTACATTTCACACGGACTGCCGTCCAGCGGCGAAAGCCGCGAGGCAACGCGCGAGCAGGGCATTGCAACCGAACGTGAAAGCGCCGAGGACAGCAGCGCAGCGGCGCTCGAGAAGTTCACCACGAATCTGAATGCCCAGGCCAAGGCGGGCCGCGTCGATCCGCTGATCGGGCGCCAGCTCGAAGTGCAGCGGACCATCGAGATCCTGTGCCGCCGGCGCAAGAACAACCCGCTTTACGTCGGTGAGGCCGGCGTCGGAAAGACCGCGATCGCCGAGGGGCTGGCGCGCCTGGTGGTCGAAGGAAAGGTTCCCGAAGTCCTTGCCGATTGCACGATTTATGCGCTCGATCTGGGTGCGTTGATCGCCGGCACGAAGTACCGCGGCGATTTCGAAAAGCGTCTCAAAGGCGTCGTCGCGGAGCTCAAGAAGCGGCCCGGCGCGATTCTCTTCATCGACGAGATCCATACGGTGATCGGTGCCGGCGCCGCCTCGGGCGGCGTCATGGACGCGTCCAACCTGATCAAGCCGGTGCTTGCGAGCGGCGAAATACGCTGCATCGGCTCGACCACCTACCAGGAATACCGCGGTATTTTCGAGAAGGATCACGCGCTCGCCCGGCGCTTCCAGAAGATCGATGTGGTCGAGCCAACCGTCGCCGAGACGATCGAGATCCTGCGCGGCCTCAGAACGCGATTCGAGGAGTACCACGGGGTCCGTTATGCCGACGATGCGCTGATTGCAGCGGCCGAGCTGTCGGAGCGCCACATCAATGACCGGCATCTGCCGGACAAGGCGATCGACGTCGTCGACGAGGCCGGAGCGTCGCTCAGGCTGAAACCCGCGGCCGAGCGTGAAACCACGGTGACCGTTGCCCATATCGAGGGGGTGGTCGCACGCATCGCGCGGATACCGCCGAAGCACGTCTCGTTGTCTGATCGGGAGGTGCTGCAAAACCTGCAGCGCAATCTCAAGCTCGTGATCTTCGGCCAGGACCCCGCAATCGACTCTCTGGCCGCCGCCATCAAGATGGCCCGCGCCGGACTCGGCAACGAGCGGCGCCCGGTCGGCAGTTTCCTGCTCGCCGGACCGACCGGCGTTGGCAAGACCGAGGTCACCCGCCAGCTCGCCATCGCGCTCGGCGTCGAGTTCCTGCGCTTCGACATGTCCGAGTACATGGAACGCCATACCGTGTCGCGCCTGATCGGCGCGCCTCCTGGCTATGTCGGCTTCGACCAGGGCGGCCTGCTGACCGAAGCAATCGCGAAGCACCCGCACAGTGTGCTGCTGCTCGACGAGATCGAGAAGGCGCACCCGGATGTCTTCAACTTGCTGCTACAGGTCATGGATCACGGCACGCTGACCGACAACAACGGCCGCAAGGCGGATTTCCGCAATGTGATCATCGTCATGACGACCAATGCCGGTGCTGCGGACATGGACCGCGCCAGCATCGGCTTCACGCAGCAGGACCATGCGCCGGACGGCATGGAAGCGGTGCGCCGCATTTTCTCGCCCGAGTTCCGCAACCGCCTCGACGCGGTCATCCAGTTCAACGCGCTCGATGCGCAGACAATCGAGCGCGTCGTGGACAAGCTGTTGCTCGAGATCGAGGCGCAGCTGGAGCAGAAAGGTGTCGTGGTTGCGGTCGATGACGACGCACGCCACTGGATCGCCGCCAAGGGTTACGATCCGAAGATGGGCGCGCGACCGATGGCGCGGGTACTGCAGGAGCACGTCAAGCGTCCGTTGGCCGAGGAACTGCTGTTCGGCCGCCTTTCAGGTGGCGGAACCGTCAGGGTTTCCCTGGCCAAGGACGGCGCGGGACTTGCGCTCGAGTGCCGGCCGGCTCACGAACCGGAATTGCTGGGCCAGGATTGAGCAGTCGGCGCGCGAGGCAGTCAGCGCGCGCGATAAATGATGCGGCCCTTGGTCAGGTCGTAGGGCGTCAGCTCGACCGTGACGTTGTCGCCCGTCAGGATTCGTATGTAGTGCTTACGCATCTTGCCCGAGATGTGGGCGGTCACGATGTGGTTATTCTTCAGCCGGACGCGAAATGTCGTGTTGGGAAGGGTCTCGACGACCTCTCCCTCCATCTGAATTGCTTCTTCTTTTGCCATTCCATCCCGGTGCTGTAGCGGAAACCGCGCGGATTGTGACCTAGCGCGTCCCCGCATGCAATTCCGTGTCTCATTGTCGCCACAAGCGGGGCTCGGCATCCGCCAGTGCCGCAAGCTGCGCCTCAAACTCGGCGCGCGCCAGATTCCGGCTGCCGAGACTTGCAAGATGCGGGCTCGGCAGCTGGCAATCGATCAGCGCCACGTCGAGCCGCAGGCATTCGCGCGCGAGTCGCGCAAGGGCCACCTTGGACGCGTCCCGCTCCCGCGTGAACATGGATTCGCCGAAGAATACGCGACCCATGGCGACCCCATAGAGTCCGCCGACCAGGCGGTCCTCGTGCCAGGACTCGATCGAATGCGCGAGGCCGCGACGGTAGAGCGCGACATAGGCCTCGCGCATCTCGTCCGTGATCCAGGTGCCGGCCCCACCGCGACGCGGTCCGGCACAGGCCTCGACGACCGCGTCGAATGCCGTGTCGATGCGCGTCACATAGCCGCGATTGCGGATCGAGCGCGCGAGACTGCGCGAGATCCTGAACTCCGATGGCAGCAGGACGGCGCGCGGGTCAGGCGCCCACCAAAGGATCGGCTGCTCGGCCGAGTACCAGGGAAACACGCCGTGCCGGTAGGCATGCGTCAGCCATTCAGGGGTCAGTGCTCCGCCGACCGCAAGCAGGCCATTTGGCTCGCGCAAGGCGCGCGAGGTCGGAGGCAGGGCCTCGACAGGGTCAGTCTTCTGCAGCCAGGCAATCCCGGACATCAGCGGAGAGCCTAGCCGGGATGTCAGCGCGCCGGAAGGGCAGGTGATCCGCCGCGGCGCGCAGGTAAGCGCGCCGGTGCGATCTTTCCCGTTTCAACCAGTCGCGGATAGCCACGGCGAAGCGCGGATCGGCGATCTCGTGCAGGGACCACACCGGCGCAGGCGCAAAGCCGCGCAGCAGTTTGTGCTCGCCCTGGGTGCCGGGCTCGAAGCGCGCGAGGCGCTCGCGGATGCAGTATTCGATGCCGCGGTACAAGCAGGTCTCGAAATGCAGGCTGTGATGGTCGCCGCTCGCGCCCCAGTAACGCCCGTAGAGTGTGTCTTCGCTGCGCAAGGACACCGAGCAAGCGATGACTTCGTCGTGGCGCGTTGCGAGTTCGACCACGAGCGCGTGCGGCATGCTGCGCGCCAGACGCTGGAAGAAGCCGAGGTTGAGGTAAGGCGGGTTGCCAAAGCGCGCAAAGGTCTGCGCATGCAAGGTGTAGACGGTTTCGATCAGGCTTTCATCGAGGTCACCGCCATGCAGCGTCCTGTGCGTAATGCCGGCTTCCGCGACACGGCGCCGCTCCCGTCGCAGCTTTTTGCGTTTCTCGGCCGTGAAGCCCGCGAGGAAATCGTCGAAGCTCCCGTAGTTTGCGTTGTGCCAGTGAAACTGGCAGTCAAGGCGGGGCATCAGCCCGGCGGCTTCGCATTCCGCCCGGTCCTTCTCATCCGGAAACAGGACATGCAGCGAGGACACGCCAAGCGTGCGCGCGAGCTCGCGCGCCGCCCCGATCAGGGCCCGCCGGTTCGATGCAGCATCCGCTTCCAGCGTCAGGAGCCGAGGGCCGGTGGCCGGCGTGAATGGCACTGCGCAGCAAAGCCGCGGGTAATAGCTCAATCCGGCCCGCTGGTATGCCTCTGCCCAGGCGAAGTCGAACACAAACTCGCCCCAGGAATGAGGCTTCAGGTACATGGGCATCGCGCCGGCGAGATTACCGAGCGCGTCCGTGAGCAGCAGATGGTGCGCATCCCAGCCGGTTTCCGGCGTCGCGCATCCGGATTGCTCGAGTGCGATCAGGAACTCGTGGCGCAGGAATGGCGAGCCTCGTCCGACCAGCGCATTCCACTGCCGTGCATCGACATCGGCGAGTGACCGGGCGACGCGCGCGGTCATGAGCCGTCAGCCGCCGGCCTGCCGCTCCAGGAAGCGATCCGCGTCGAGCGCGGCCATGCATCCGGTGCCGGCCGAGGTCACCGCCTGCCGGTAGACATGATCGGCGACGTCACCCGCCGCGAACACGCCGGGCACGCTGGTCGCGGTGGCGTCACCCGTGAGGCCTGCCTTGACGACGATGTAACCGTTCTTCATTTCGAGCTGCCCTTCGAAGAGCGAAGTGTTGGGCGTGTGGCCTACTGCAATGAAGAGGCCGGTCACATCCAGGTTGCTGCTGCCGTTGCCATCGACCGGCTTCACGCGGACCCCAGTGACACCCTGGTCACTGCCCAGGACTTCATCAACGACGTGATTCCACAGATAGGAGATTTTGCCTTTTTCGGCAAGCGCCGACAGGCGATCCTGCAGGATCGCTTCCGCGCGCAGCCGCTCGCGGCGGTGGATCAAGGTCACATGCGAGGCGAGATTCGCAAGATAGATCGCTTCCTCGACCGCCGTATTGCCGCCGCCGACCACGGCGACCCGCTGGTCGCGGTAGAAGAAGCCGTCGCAGGTCGCGCAGGCAGAGACGCCGCGTCCGCGGTAGCGCGTCTCCGATTCCAGCCCGAGATAACGCGCGGATGCGCCGGTCGCGATGATGAGCGCGTCGCAACTGTATTCGCCGTCGTTACCGACGACGTGAAACGGGCGCTTGCCGAGTTCGACGCCGCTGATCTGGTCATGCGCCATCTCGACGCCGAATCGCTCCGCATGCCGGCGCATGCGATCCATCAGATCCGGGCCGAGCAGACCCTCGACGTCGCCCGGCCAGTTATCCACTTCGGTCGTCGTCATCAACTGCCCACCCTGCTCGAGTCCGGTCACGAGCAGTGGCTTGCGATTGGCGCGCGCCGCATAGACCGCAGCCGAGTAGCCCGCGGGACCGGAACCCAGGATGATCAGCCGCGAGTGTCGGGGGGTCGTCATGTATAGTGCTCTCCGCTCGTTTCCGCGCACATCGCGTCCCCGCCGCACCGGTTAGCCGCGAATCCTATCAGGCCGCTGTCATCGCATATGGGCGCTTGCCGTGCGAATTGCAATGCTCTTATAATCAACTGGTTATAGCTAATTCTTTACTAGGATTCTTAGTCCGTGGCCAAGACCGCCGCTGACGCTTCCAATCCGGAAGCCAAACTCGATCCGGTTTTCGCACGGGCGCTGCGGGAGGCCGCATTCTGGCTGCTGGCCGCGCTCGCGCTCGTGCTGATGATCGCGCTCTCGAGCTACGACGCCTACGACCGCAGTTTCAGTTATACGGGCGAACCGGGTCAGGTCGGCAACCTGATCGGGCCATTGGGCGCCTGGGTCGCAGGCATCCTGTTGATGCTTTTCGGTTGGCCGGCATTCCTGTTTCCATTGGCCATTGCATTCAGTGCCTGGGTCGGTTTCAAACGCGCGTCTGATGAACCCGGGCAGGGGCGCTCGACGATTGCGCTGCGCACGATCGGCCTGGTCGTCGCGCTCGCGACGAGTTGCGGGCTGGCGACGCTGCACTTTGCGGTCGGCGCATTGCCGGCCGGAGCCGGCGGCATCCTCGGAAACCTGATTGGCGAGAACCTTGCAGCCGCCGCTTCGCTGCTGGGCGCAACGCTCCTGATGCTCGCGTTGTGGTTCGCGGCCGTGCAGCTCTACACCGGCATCTCCTGGCTGCGCGTGATGGACTTCATCGGTCACTGGGTATTGGAAGGCGCTGCATGGATCCGCGATCGCATGGCCACGTCGCGGGACCAGGCCGCCGGCCGGGAATCGCGCGAGGCGCGCGAGGCCCTGGTTCGCGAAGTGCAGAGGAAGGCGGGTGCGCGCACACCGCCGCGCATCGAATCGGCGGCACCACCGGTGCCGGAGCCCAGCCAGCGCGTCGAGAAGGAGCGACAGGTCCAGCTGTTTGCGAAGCCTGCCGCCAAGGACCTTCCGGAGCTCAAGCTCCTCGACGATCCGCCGGCGCGCGAGAAGGCTTATTCGCCCGAGGCGCTCGATGCGATTTCGCGGCTCGTCGAAATCAAGCTGAAGGACTTCGGCGTGGACGTCGAGGTCGTCGCAGTGCTGCCAGGCCCCGTCGTTACACGCTTCGAGCTGAAACCCGCACCCGGCGTGAAGGTCAGCCAGATCAGCGCGCTCGCCAAGGACCTCGCGCGCGCACTGTCGGCGATCAGCGTTCGGGTCGTCGAGGTCATACCCGGCAAGTCGGTCGTGGGTCTGGAAATTCCCAATGAAACGCGCGAACTGGTCACGCTCGGCGAGATCATCCGCTCGCGTGCCTTTGACGAACTCGCCTCGCCGATCGCGCTCGCGCTCGGCAAGGATATCGGTGGCGCGCCGGTCGTCGCGGATCTCGCGAGGATGCCGCACCTGCTGATCGCGGGAACCACGGGCTCCGGCAAGTCGGTCGCGATCAACGCCATGGTGCTGTCGCTGCTCTACAAGAGCACGGCCGAGCAGGTGCGATTGATCCTGATCGACCCCAAGATGCTCGAGCTGTCGGTCTATGAGGGCATCCCGCACCTGCTGGCGCCGGTCGTGACCGACATGAAGCAGGCGACCAATGCGCTGCGCTGGTGCGTGGCCGAAATGGAGCGGCGTTACCAGTTGATGAAGGAACTGGGCGTCAGAAACCTTGGCGGCTTCAACCGCAAGGTGCGCGACGCCCAGCAGGCCGGCAAGCCGATTCCCGATCCACTGATCGCGCGCCTGCTGGCAACCGGCCATTACCAGGGCGAGGTGCCGCCGCTCGAGCCACTGCCGTATATCGTCGTCGTTATCGACGAGCTCGCCGACCTGATGATGATCGTCGGCAAGAAGGTCGAGGAGCTGATAGCGCGTCTCGCTCAGAAGGCGCGGGCTTCCGGTATCCACCTGATACTCGCGACCCAGCGCCCGTCGGTGGACGTGATTACCGGGCTCATCAAGGCGAACATTCCCGCCCGCATCGCGTTCCAGGTTTCAGCCAAGGTGGATTCGCGGACGATTCTCGACCAGAACGGCGCGGAATCGTTGTTGAGTCATGGTGACATGCTGTACCTGCCACTCGGTAGCTCAACGCCCGAGCGCGTTCACGGCGCATTCGTCGCGGACCAGGAAGTGCATCGGGTCGTCGCCTCGCTGCGAGGTGGCGCGGGGCCGGAGTTCGTCGACGAAGTGTTGTCGGGCCCGAAGGGACCGATACCGGGCCTGCCGGATGAGACCGGTGACGGCGAGGGTGGCGAAACCGCGGACGTGGGCGAGCAGGATCCACTGTACGACGAAGCGGTGCGCATCGTCACCGAATCACGCCGCGCTTCGGTCTCGGGCGTGCAGCGCCGGCTGAAGATCGGCTACAACCGCGCCGCGAGACTGGTCGAGTCGATGGAAGCAGCGGGCCTGGTCGGTTCGTTGCAGTCCAATGGCAGCCGCGAAGTGCTCGCGCCGCCGCCGCCGGAACATGATTAGAAAAAGCCTCGCAGCTTTCCTGATCGGCAGTCTCTGGATTGCGCCGGCGTTCGCCGCACCCACGACTGACGCTGCTGCTGCCATGCGCGTTGAGGGCTTCCTCGGTCAGCTGACCAGCCTGCGCGCCGAATTTCGCCAGACCGTGACCGACGCGCGCGGTCGCGTGCTGGAACGCGCGGAGGGCACGGTGGCGCTGGCACGGCCCGGCCGGTTCCGCTGGGACTATCGCGTGCCCAAGCAACTGATCGTTTCGGATGGCGTGACCGTGTGGCTTTACGACGTCGAACTCGAGCAGGTCACGGTGCGCGCCGCCGGCGAGGCGCTGGCCGGCACGCCCGCGATGCTGCTAGCGGGCGAGGGCGACCTGAACGGGGAATTCGAGATCACGGATGCTGGCCAGCAGGACGGACTGGATTGGAGCCGGCTGACACCGCGGCGGCCAGACGGCGATTTCCGCGAGCTGCGGCTCGGGTTTGCGGGCCGCCATCTCCGGCGCATGACGTTCTTTGACCGACTCGGACAGACGACCGAGCTGGAACTGCTGCAAGTCGAACGCAATCCGCGTTTCGATTCGTCCCTGTTCAAATTCGAGCCGCCGCCGGGTGTGGACGTCGTCGGCCGCGCGCCGGTCAGTTGAGCTTGCTGCAACTGCGATATCGGCGCGCCTGGGCCGGATCGATCTGGCTGCTGGTCCTGGTCATCGCCGCCGGAAGCCTGGTGCCGGAAATGGGGCCGGCGTCCGTCGCCGGATCCGACAAGATCGGGCATGTCGTCGCGTATTTTACGCTCGCCGTCCTGGGCTCGGCTGTGGTCACGACCACGAAGTTGCCGTGGGTCATGGCACGGGTGATGTTCCTGGGCCTGGTAATGGAGGCCGCGCAGGGACTCCTGACCGATACGCGCATGGCCGACTGGTCCGACGTCCTCGCCAATGCGACTGGTGTTTTGACGGCCTGGTGGCTCGTCCGCAAGCGGGCGGGCTGGGCACTGGCAGCGGAGGCCTGGCTGGCGGGCCTGCGGCGCCACTGAGGGCTCGCTCGAACGGCTAGAATCTGCGCAGGATGCAGCGACAGGCCAAACTCGCGATCGATCACTCGGGCAGTGCAACATACCGCCCACTGGCCGATCGCATGCGCCCGCGCCTGTTGTCCGAGTTCGTCGGGCAAGGTCACTTGTTGGGTCCCGGCAGGCCGCTGCATCAACTCCTGACCGCGGGTATCCCGCATTCGATGGTGCTCTGGGGCCCGCCCGGCAGCGGCAAGACGACGCTGGCGCGGCTTGCTGCCGAGTCCTGCAAGGCCGACTT
>JANOSR010000144.1:0-17516 GCA_031415935.1 Steroidobacteraceae bacterium
CTGCTCGGGCCGCAGGGTCTCGAGTGCCACCTGCTCGCCGGGCTCGAGCGCGGGCAGTCGCTGCTCGTCCTCGCTCTCGACGTCGGTCTCGTCCTCGTCGTGGTCCTCGTGATAAGCGGCGAGGAATCCCGGTTCCAGCAGCGTCTGGCCATTGGCGCGGAACACGTGGCGATTCGCGCCGGTTGCGCCGCGCTTGCCGGCGACGAGATCCACCGCGACCGTGTCGAATACCGCGGGCGCCATCTGGCAGGCGATGGCGCGCTTCCAGATCAAGGCATAAAGCCGCCGCTGATCCTGGTCGTGGACATCCGCCTCAGCCTGCTGTGGTGCGAGGGCCGCCGAGGTCGGGCGGATCGCCTCATGGGCTTCCTGGGCATTCTTCGACTTGGTCCTGTAGACGTTGACGCCGTCCGAGAGCGCCTTTTCGCCGAAGGTCGCGCGAATCGTGTCGCGCATCTCGGTGACCGCGTCCTGCGACAACGAGACCGAGTCGGTGCGCATGTAGGTGATATGACCCGATTCGTAGAGCCGCTGCGCGGTCTGCATCGTGCGCCGCGCGGTGAAACCGAGCTTGCGCGCGGATTCCTGCTGCAACGTCGAGGTCGTGAATGGCGGCGGCGGATTGCGGCGCTTTGGCTTGCGCTCGACGCCATCCACCGTCAGCACGCCGCCCGCGGCTGCGACGATCGTGCGCTCGGCCTCGCGGGCCTGTGTCTCGCCGGTGATCGTGAAGCGGCCCTTCTGCGTGTCGGCCTCGACCTTCTCGCCGCGGTACTCGACGAGCCGCGCCGGAAATCGCGCCTTCTCCTTGGACGCATCGGCCTCGATGGTCCAGTACTCCTGGCGGATGAAACGCGAGATCTCCGCTTCGCGCTCGCAGATCAGTCGCAATGCGACGCTTTGCACGCGGCCGGCCGAAAGTCCCGGCTTGATCTTCTTCCACAGCAGCGGCGACAGGTTGAAGCCGACCAGGTAATCGAGTGCGCGGCGCGCCTGCTGCGCGTTGACGAGGTTGTCGTTGAGTCCCTCGGACTGCTCGATCGCCGCGCGCACGGCGTTCTTCGTGATCTCGTAGAAGCGCACGCGGCGCAGGTCCTTGCCATCGAGCACGCCGCGCTCGCGCAGGATCTCGGAGAGGTGCCATGAAATGGCTTCGCCTTCGCGGTCGGGGTCGGTCGCGAGATAGAGCGCCTTTGCCTTGCGCATCGCGCGCTCGATCGCATCCACCTTGCTGCGGTTCTTCTCGATGAGCTGGTACTTCATCTCGAAGTCCCGCTCGGGATCGACCGCGCCTTCCTTTTCGATGAGATCGCGGACGTGGCCGTACGAGGCCAGCACCTCGAAATCCGGGCCGAGGTACTTCTTGATGGTCTTCGCCTTGGCCGGCGATTCCACAATGACCAGATTGGTGCTCATACTCTATTTCGTCTCACGTCCCCAAAGACGCCAAAGCCGCGGGCCCGGCCGCGGCTCACTGGCCGACCCTGGCCGGAGGCGTTCAGTGCATCGCGTCCCGCCGCTCGTCGAACACCAGATCTTCCATGCGCTGGTAGGCGTTTTCCTGGCCGGGCTGGCTGAACAGCACCATCAGGACCACCCACTTCAGCTGCTCGATGTCGATGTCGTCGGCCTCGAGCGCCAGCAACCTGTCGATGACGACCTCACGTTGCGCGGCGGACAGGATGCCGAGATTTTCCAGGTGCAACAGATAACCGCGCACATCCGTGTCGAGACGCACCTGCTCCTGGCCGCTGAACACGCGCACCGCGCGCGCGGTGCCCTCGTTCATGGCCCGGTCCGGATCGGCGGCCAGGCTCTCGAGCCAGGCCAGTGCGCGCTCGATGTCCGCTTCCGGGTAACCAGCCTGCTCCAGCTCCTGCTTCAAGGCATTCCGACTCGGCGCGCTGTCGTCATCGGCGTCCAGGAAGTTCTCGAACAGGTGGATCAGGATGTCGAGAACGCTTTCCTTCATCGGGCCTGCCTCGGTGGAGTCCGGCTGTAACGCCCGCCGGCCAGCGACTCGATCCGACCTTCCAGTTCGAGCAGTTGCAGCATAGAGGCGACGGCATGGGCCGGAAAGCCCGTTCTTTCGACCAGTTTGTCGAGATCCGCCGGCTCGAAACCGAGCGCATTCAACAGTATTTCTTCCGCGCTGTCCAACCCGTCGCTGGAATTGCGAACCCCGCCAGAGGTTTGCGCGCCCGCACCGGCCGCTGCCGCGAGGTCCCGGAAGCCGATCGTGGCGAGCACGTCCTCGGGTGATTCGACGAGTGCCGCACCGTCCTTGATCAGGCGATGGCAACCGCGCGCGAACGCGTTATGTATGGAGCCGGGCACGGCCATGACGTCCCGCCCCTGCTCACCGGCGAGCCGCGCCGTGATCAGCGAGCCCGAACGCGCCGCCGCCTCGATGACCAGCACGCCGCGCGCGAGCCCCGAAAGCAGGCGATTGCGGCGCGGGAAGTTCGTCGCGAGTGGCGCCATGCCCATCGAGAATTCCGAGACCAGCGCGCCCTGCGTCGCAATCGCGGCGGCGAGCGCGGCGTGCTCCGCGGGGTAGACCTGATCGAGCCCGGTGCCGCAGACCGCGATCGTCATGCCGCCCGCGGCGAGCGCACCACGATGCGCTGCCGCGTCGATGCCGGTGGCAAGACCGCTGGTGATCGCGAGTCCGGCGGCGGACAGGCGTCCGGCGAACTCGAAGGCGGTCTCGCGGCCCGCGGCCGTGGCGGAGCGGCTGCCGACGATCGCGAGTTGCGGCAGCGACAGCACGGACGGCTCGCCTTCGACAAAAAGTGCGAGCGGCGCGCCCGCAGTGGCCGCGAGCTGCGGCGGGTAAGCCGGGTCGTCGGCCGTGAGCAGGCAGTGCCCCCGGGCTTCGAGCCAGCGCAGGTCGCGCTCGAGCGCAGTTTCGTCCGGTTTTGCCAGCGCGAGCACTCCGGCGCGCGCGACGCCCGCGCGGGCGAGTTCCGCTTCGGACGCCGCGAGCAGCGCCTCAGGTCCGCCAAGGCGCTTGAGCAGTGCCAAGGCGTCAACGATTTGCATGCCGGGCACGCGGGCGAGACGCAGCCAGGCGCTGTGCGCCGCAGTTTGGGCACCCGTCGTCACGGCACCATGATCCGGAATCGGCGCTCCGCCGGGCCTCGCGATTTGGGCTGTGAAGTGGCAGAAATAGCGGGGTGGCGTGGCCTCTAGTTATTGATTTTGCGCAAGATTCTCTATTAGATTGATTCCTGGGTAGCCGCTCATCCATCTTGGGAGACGCGATGACTTCATTGCCGACGGCAACTGCCGATGGCAGCGCCGGGGTCGCGGCCATCGCGGAACTCCTGATCTGCCCTGGCTGCGCGGCGAGTCTGGCGATCGGGTCCGCCTCGATTGACTGCGCAGGTTGCGGCGCGAGCTATCCCCTGCGCGACGGCATCGCGCTGCTCGCCATACGCGGCACGTCGGAAACCTGGGGTGAGCCGCAGGCGAACGAGCAGAGCGCGAGCTACCAGGGGGAATACCAGCGCGTCGATCGCGCGGCGGCCTACAACCTGAGCTACCGCCGGCGACTGCTGAAGCGCAGCAGTACGCAGCGCGAATTCAAGCTGATCAGGCAGCACATCGAACGGGTCGGCCGATCCCGCATCATCCTCGACCTGCCCTGCGGCGGCAGTCGTCTGACGCCGGCCTTTGCGGACGCAGCCTCCCTCGTGATCGAGGCCGACATCGCGCACGGCCAGCTTCTGTTCGGGCGCGCGGAGTCGTCGGTTGCGACGCCGCGCGTCTGGATGACGGCCTCGGCATTCCACATTCCATTGCGGGACGGTAGCGTCGACGGCACGATCTGCGTGCGCCTGTCGCATCACCTGCCGACCGCCGTCGAGCGCGAGCGGCTGCTGACGGAGCTGCTCCGGGTTTCGCGGCGCTTCGTGATCATGACTTTCTTCGATCACTATTCCCTGAAGAACGTGCTGCGGCGCCTGCGGAGGCCTCTCGACCGCAAGCCGCCGAAGATGACCATGACGACGGCGCGCGTCGCTGAGCTCGCCCGCGAGCGTGGTGCCCGGCTCGTCGCTGCGCCGCTGCTGTCGCGCATCGGTTCCGGCCACCGCTACGCGCTGATCGTCAAGGATCAGGGAATCGTGTGACGGCGACGGGCGAGCCGGGTAGCGGCATCGACCCTGCGCAGGATGCGCTTGGTGCCGCGGGTGCCGGGCCTGGGCAGAACTTGATCAAGGCCGAGTTCGGCACACGCGTCTGGTCAGAATCGATGCAGGACGGCGGTCGCGCGATCATGAAGTTGTATCGCCGGCGGCCCTTTTACGATCCCCTGCGTCGCTGGTTTCTCCCGTATCGCGCCGAGCGCGAATTCAAGGTGCTATCGCACCTGGTACGGCACGGGATTCCGTGTTCCGAACCGCTGTCCTGGTCGCATGGCCGTCGCGACCCGCACGGTCTCTATGAGCTGCTCGTGACCCGCGAAGTGACCGGCGCGACGGCGCTCGACAAGCTGTTGCAACGGCCGGGCGCAGTCACGGACCTCTCGCCGCTGTTGCGCCTCACGCGCCGCATGCACGACAGCGGCGTCTCGCACGGCGGCTTGGCGCCGAGGAACATCCTGGTCTCGTTTCCAGGATCGGGGACGCCCGCGTTTCACTTGATCGACATGTCGTACAGCTGCATCTTCCCGCGCGGCATCGCCGGGACCAGGATGGCGACCTTCGACCTGCTCGACCTGATGTACCGGATCCGGCCTCCCTTTCCGGCGGAACGATGCAGGATCTGGCTTGCCGACTACGGTCTGGATGAATCGGCGGTGCAGAGACTGATGACCGCGCTCGACCGATACCGGGCGCGGCGCCCCTGGAGTCACCTGCGGCGCGGGGAGACCGATCTGCACTCGGCTATTGCCCGCCTGCGAGCGCCGCGTAATCCACGGAATGGCGACAGTCGATCGGCCGGCCCGCCGGCGGCATCGGGTACTTGAGGCCGGTCGCGCAGTTGAAGAGCAACGCCTGCTCGTCGCGCCCGACCTCGCCGTTTGCAAGCGCCACCCGCCAGGCGGCGTAAGTCGCGGCGCCCTCGGGGCACAGCAGCAAGCCCTCGACGCGCGCCATCTCGGCTTGCGCATCCGTGATCGCCTCGTCATCGACTGAGATCGCGAAGCCGCCGCTTTCGCGGATGGCGCGCAGGATCAGGAAATCGCCGATCGCGGCCGGCACGCGGATGCCGGACGCCAGGGTATGCGCGTCCTTCCAGGGTTCGGCGTGCTCGCGGCCTTCCTGCCAGGCCTTCACGATCGGCGCGCAGCCGGCGGCCTGGACGGCGACCATGCGCGGACGCCGCGAGCCGATGAAGCCGATGGCCTCGAGTTCTGCGAAGGCCTTCCACATGCCGATCAACCCGGTGCCGCCGCCGGTCGGGTAGAAGATCGTGTCGGGCAGTTGCCAGTCGAGTTGCTCGGCAAGCTCGATGCCCATCGTCTTCTTGCCCTCGATCCGGTAAGGCTCCTTGAGCGTGGACACGTCGAACCAGCCCATCTTTGCCTTGCCCTCGGCGACCAGGCGCCCGCAATCGTTGATGAGCCCGTTGACGAGGAAGACCCGCGCGCCCTGCAATGCGATCTCGCGCACATTGACCTCTGGCGTGTCGTCCGGGCAGAACACCCAGGATTCGATGCCCGCGCGGGTCGCATAGGCCGCGAGCGCAGCGCCGGCATTGCCGTTGGTCGGCATGGCCATGCGCCTGACGCCGAACTCCTTCGCCATGGACACCGCGAGTGCGAGCCCGCGCGCCTTGAACGATCCGGTCGGCAGGTGACCTTCGTCCTTGACCAGGAGCGTGCGCGCACCGTGCAGGCGCGCGACCGTGGGTGCCGCTATGAGCGGCGTCACGACTTCGCCGAGGCTCACGACATTGTCGCTGCGGCGCACCGGCAGAAACTCGCGGTAGCGCCAGAACCCGCCCCCCGCGCGCCTCGCCAGCTCATCCTTGCTGACGGCGCGACGCAGGGCCTCGAGGTCGTAGCGCACCAGGAGTGGCCGGCCCGCATCCGACAGGCCGTGCAGCACATCGGCGGGGTAGCGCGTGCCCGTCGTACTGCATTCGAGATGGGTCGTAAAATTCGGGAATTCCCGCATCCCGGGAGATTAAAGCAAAGCGCCGGCCAGGTGGCCGGCGCTTCGTTCAACGATGCGGATTTCTGCTAGGGCGAAGTGACCTTGTCGCCGACATGGATTTCGCGCTCAGACTCCAGCATCAGTCCGTAACTCATGCGTTCATAGGTCTTGAAGACCATGAACAGGCCAGTGCGCTCGTCGGGCAGCTGCAGCTTGCGGCTCTCCGCGTTGGCGGTGACGTCCCTGACTTCCTCGCCGGCCGCCCAGGTCGCGAGCACATTGCCGGGCTCGAGGCCGTGGCGCGTGCCGCGATTGATGATCACGATGTCGTATTCCGCCACGACCGTGCGGTCGTCGATGACCGACATGACCGTTCCGTCGATCTTCGACTTCGGCGCATGCGGGATGAAGTCCATCTTCGCGTCGACGTAGTTCGGCAGCAGGATGTCGCCATCCAGCGTTTCACGCGCGGAATCGACGACCATCATCGTGGCCGGGTCGCCGCTGCGGATGATGTTGCCTTCGCCGGTGAACAGACCCTGATAGCCCAGCACGTCGCCGTCGTCCGGGTCCTTCAGCTCGTCGCCGACGTGATAGATGCTGTAGCGGTCGCCGGTCTGGCTGCTCGCGAGCCGGCGCACATAGACCTCGTTGCCTGCTGCGGAAGCCAGCCGGTTGTCGCGGCCATGCGCGACATAGGGCGCGGCCTTGACCTGATCCTTCGCAAGCACTTCGGGTCGTGACATGAAGGCGGCGATCCGGTCATACGGAATCGCGTTGATCGCCTCCGACAGCGGATTCTCGCGCACGCGCGGGGACAGGCGCACCGGTCCGCCACTCTCGAGCACCACCCGCGGCTGTCCTTCAACCCAGGTCAGCGCGAGCACGTCGCCGGGGTAGATCAGGTGCGGATTCGCGACCTGTGGATTGATGTGCCAGATCTCCGGCCAGTACCAGGGATCGGTCAGGAACCTGGCCGAGATGTCCCACAGCGTATCGCCGGTTTGGACCGTGTAACGCTCGGGCGCGTCGGGCGCGACCGGGATGACGCCGCGGTCGATGCC
Source organism: Steroidobacteraceae bacterium (assembly GCA_031415935.1). Classification (GTDB taxonomy): domain Bacteria; phylum Pseudomonadota; class Gammaproteobacteria; order Steroidobacterales; family Steroidobacteraceae; genus SCUD01. The sequence goes on from JANOSR010000144.1 coordinate 7,172, forward strand.
CTGCTGCTGGCCGATGGCGACAGCAGCCGGGAGGGCGATCGACAACGCGAGTGCCATGAGCGCGGCACCGGCCAGGCTGGTGACGGGGCTGCGGGATGGGGAATTGCCATGCGATGCCATGCGTATTGCTCCGAATCGAGCATAAGTCCATGCTTCGACGAACTTTAACAGCATTTCCCCGTCAGTTACACGCACCCACGGCCCCACTCACATGACGCGCCTCACAATCCTGGAGTATCCGGACCCCCGATTGCGTACCCGGGCGGTTCCGGTCGATGCCGTGGACGCCGCATTGCGTGAACTGATCGACGACATGCTGGAGACCATGTATGCGGCAAATGGCGTCGGCCTGGCCGCAACGCAGGTCGATGTGCACCGGCGGCTCATGGTCGCCGACGTCTCCGAGGGGCGCAATGATCCGCGCGTCTTCATCAATCCGGAGATCCTCGGCAAGGGCGGAACGACGACGTCGCAGGAAGGCTGCCTGTCGGTGCCCGGCTATTACGATGAGGTCGAGCGCGCACAGAGCGTGCGTGTGCGCGCGATCGCGCGCAATGGCAAGCCGTTCGAGGTCGAACTCGACGGCCTGCTCGCGATCTGCGTCCAGCACGAAGTCGATCATCTTGACGGCAAGCTGTTCGTGGACTACCTGTCGGAGATGAAGCGCCAGCGGGTCCGCAAGAAGCTGGAAAAGGACCGCCGCCTGCGCGCGGAAGGCCGGACTCCGGCGCCCGCTCGCGCACCGGCCATCTGACCGGTTGGCCGCCGTGGACAGGAGCCTGGCGGTCGCATTCGCCGGAACCCCCTCATTCGCCGTACCGGCGCTCGATGCGATCGCCGCGTCGTACCACCGGCTGGTCGTCGTCTACACGCAACCGGACCGGCCCGCCGGGCGCGGTCGCGAGCTTGCCGCGAGTCCCGTCAAGGTACGCGCGCTTTCCCTGGGCTTGCCCGTCGAGCAGCCGGAAACGCTGCGTGATCCCGGGGCGCCGGCCCGGCTTTCCGGTCATTCGCCGGACCTCATGGTGGTCGTCGCCTATGGGCTCCTGCTGCCGCAGGCGATGCTCGACGTCCCACGCCTCGGCGGCCTCAACATCCACGCTTCGATGTTGCCGCGCTGGCGTGGCGCGGCGCCGGTTGCGCGCGCCATCGAGGCGGGCGACAAGGCGACCGGCGTTTGCATCATGCGCATGGAAACGGGCCTCGACACCGGGCCGGTCATGCTGCGCAAGGAACTTGCGATCGGACCCACTGAAACCGCAGGCGAACTCGAGGCGCGCCTGGCCACGGATGGCGCGGGCCTGATGGTCGCGGCGCTCGACGCGCTGGCGGAGGACCGCGCAAACTTCGAGCCGCAGGACCCGGCGGGCGCGACATACGCACGCAAGCTGCAGAAATCGGAGGCGCGCATAGCCTGGCAGGAACGGGCCGATGTCATCGAGCGTCGGATCCGTGCGCAGAATCCCTGGCCGGTCGCCGAGACACGGCTCGAGGGTCTGCAACTTCGGATCTGGCAGGCCCGTGTCGTCCCTGCCGTCGCGGGTCCCCGGCCGGGCACGATCCTCGCCGCCGGGCCGCAAGGCGTGGTCGTGATGACTGCGGTGGATGCGCTCGCGATCGAGCGCCTGCAATTGCCGGGTCGCCGTGCGGTGACCGCGGCGGACTTTGCAAACACAGGCGGCTTCGTCGGCCTGGTGCTGGTCTGAGCGTGGGCGATGCAGCGGCAATCCGCGCGGCCGCGGCCCGCGCCGTGGCCGCGGTCGCCGGGAAAGGACAGAGGCTCGAGTCGGCGCTCGCCGAGGCCGCGCCGGAGCGGGCCGCGCGCCCGGCGATCCAGTCGCTGGCATTCGGCACCGTGCGCTGGTACTTCGAGCTCGACGCCTGCCTCACGCTGATGCTCGACCGGCCGGACACCGCGCTCGATCCCGGGATTCGCGCGCTCGCGCTGGTCGGGCTCTTTCAACTGGCGCACGGGGCGACACCCGCGCACGCGGCGGTGGCGGAAACCGTCGAGGCGACGCGCGTGCTCGGCCGACCGCGTGCGGCGGGTCTCGTCAACGCGCTGTTGCGGCGCTTTCAGCGCGAGGGCGAGGCGATCATGAGCAGGGCGCATGAAAGGCCGCAGGCGCGGCACGCCCATCCGGCCTGGCTCCTCGATGCGCTCGCGCGCGATTGGCCGGATCTGTGGCAGGTCCTGGTGGCAGCGGGCAACGCGGAGCCGCCGATGTGGTTGCGCGTAAACCGCAGGCAGGGGAGCCGCGACGAATATCGCGCGAGACTCGCCGAAGCCGGCATCGCCGCCGCGAGCTCTGCATTCGCGCCGGAGGCGCTCAGGCTTGCCGAGCCCGTGAATGTCGGAGAATTGCCGGGCTTCGCGGACGGCGCGGTGTCCGTGCAGGACGCCGCTGCGCAGCTCGCGCCGTACTGGCTCGCAGCTGGCAGAGGCATGCGCGTGCTCGACGCCTGCGCCGCACCGGGCGGCAAGACCTGCCACATCCTCGAGCTCGAGCCCGGTCTCGCGGAACTCGTCTCGCTCGATGTCGATCCGGCGCGCAGCGCGCGCAGCGCGGATAATCTTTCGCGCCTGGGACTCGCTGCAAAGGTCGTCGTCGGCGACGCCGCGACTACCGCCTGGTGGGACGGCAGGGCCTTTGACCGGATCCTGCTCGACGTGCCCTGTTCAGGGACGGGCGTGATCCGCCGCCATCCCGATATCAAGCTGCTGCGCCGTCCCGATGACATCCCGCGCTTCGCCGGCAGGCAACTTGCGCTGCTGCGCTCGGTCTATTCCCTGCTCGCACCCCGGGGCCGGCTGCTGTACGCAAGCTGTTCCGTGCTTCGCGCGGAAAATGCGGCCGTGGTCGGCGAATTCCTGGCAGCCGAGCCCACGGCTTTGGATGCGACCGAATCTGCTAGGCTTTTGCTGCCGGGCGTCGCGCCGGTGCAGGGCCCGGGGCCGGGTTGTGCGCTGCCCTGCGGCGCGGCCGACGCCGATGGCTTCTATTACGCCTGCCTCGAGAAGCGGGCCTGAGGAACCGGCGTGCAGTTGACGCGATGGCAACATCCCGGGCTGGTCTTCATCGCGGCGCTGCTGTTCGCGGCGCTGGCCCTGCATGCGTCGGCGGCCGACGACGACCGCTTCGAGATCCGCAACGCCTACATCGAGCTGGTGGCGGGCGTCTGGCAGCTCGATGTGCGGCTCGACCTCGGCCTGTCCGAGGCGGCCCGGCAGGCCTTCGACGAGGGCGTGCCGCTCACCCTGCTGTTGGAGGCCGAGGCGACCACGGCGCGGCGCTTCTTGCCTGACGAGACCGTCGTTTCCCTGACGCGGCAGTGGCAACTCGCGTACGACGCGATCGCCGACCGCTACGTCGTCACTGACGCGGCGAGCGGCGAGCACGCGAGCCATGCCTCGCGCATCGAGGCGCTCGAAGCGCTCGCCCGGATCAGCGGGATGCCGCTCGCGGATACGTCGCAATTGCCGATGAACGGACGGTTCGAAATGCGCGTGCGCGCATCGGTCGAGATCGGCGAGCTGCCCGTCGCGATCAAGATACTGCTGTTCTGGAAGAGCTGGTCGCGCAGCACCGACTGGTACGTCTGGAGTGTGCGGCCATGATGCGGCGCTGGTTACCGATCGCGGTCGGCGTGGGCATCGTGGTCTGGGTCGTGGCGCTCGCGCTACTCGCGGTCACCGCTGAAGGATCGCAGCGCTTCGGACAGCTGCAGCCGTGGATCCTGCTGATCAACATCGCGGGCGTCGTCGTGCTGCTGGCGCTGATCGGCAGCCGGTTGACCGATTTCATCCGCGACTGGCGCCGCCACGTGCCGGGCTCGCGGCTGCGCGGCCGGACGATCCTGATGTTCAGCGGGCTCGCGGTCGCGCCGCTCCTGCTCGTGTTCACGTTCTCCGTGCTGTTCCTGACGCGTGGCATTGACAGCTGGTTCCACGCCGAGGTGCGCGAAGGCCTGACGGATGCGCTCGGCCTGTCGCGCGCGGCACTCGACCTGCGCATGCGCGAAATCCTGGAGCGCACGCAGCGCATTGCGGACGATCTGTCGGAGCTGCGTGACGGGAGTCTGTACTCAGCTCTCGATGACCACCTGCGCCTGGCGGGCGCCGACGAGCTGATCGTCACCAGCGCGGGCGGCCAGCCCGAGGCATACAGCACGGCGGGCATGCAGCACGGGCTGCCAGGCGTGCCGCCGGAGGAGCTGCTGCAGCAGGTTCGCCAGGGGCGTCCCTATGTGAGTCTCGAGCCGGCGCCCGGCGGCGGTTACCTGATTCGCGCCGCGACACGCATCGGCGCGGCGCAAAGTCTGCAGGGCTCGCGTCTCCTGATCGCGACCTACCCGGTGCCGCAGCGCCTCGCCGATCTCGCCGCGACGGTGCAGAAGGCCTACCAGGAGTACGGCCGCCTGTCATTCCTGCGCGAGCCGCTGAAGCTCAGCTTCGTGCTGACCCTGTCGCTGGTGTTGTTGATGGCGTTGCTGGCGGCATTGTACGGCGCCCTGTATTTCTCGCAGCGTCTCGTGCGACCGGTGCAGGACCTGATCGCCGGCACGCGTGCCGTCGCCAAGGGCGATTTCGACACGCACCTGTCGAAGCCCTCGCACGACGAGATCGGTTATCTCGTGACTTCATTCAATGACATGACCAAGAAGCTCGCGCGCGCGCGTGAAGAGGCCGAGCGCAGCAAGGCCGCCGTGGAGAGCGAGCGCGCTGCGCTCGCGGTGATTCTCGCGCGCCTGACCAGCGGCGTGATCTCGCTGGAACCGGACCTGCGCGTGCGCGTGGCCAACCACGCGGCCGGCAATATCCTCGGCGTCGATTTCGACCAGGCGGTCGGCCAGCCGCTCGCGGAACTTGCCGCCCGCCACCCGCTGCTCGGGCAGCTGCACGTCACCATGCAGCGGCATCTCGACGCCGGCGAAAGCGAATGGCGCGAGCAGGTGACGCTGAAGAGCGAAGTCGGTCGCCGCGAGCTGGTCTGCGCCTGCACGGCGCTGCCCGGCGACGCCGGCATCACCGGTGGTCTGGTGCTCGTGTTCGACGAAGTCACCCAGCTCCTGCAGGCGCAGCGCCAGGCGGCCTGGGGCGAGGTCGCGCGCCGTCTCGCGCACGAGATCAGGAACCCGCTGACGCCGATCCAGCTATCGGCCGAGCGCATGCGGCGCAAGCTGTTCCGGGGACTCGCGCCGGCGGACGCGGAACTGCTGGACCGCTCGACCCAGACGATCGTGCAGCAGGTCGAGGCGATGAAGCAGATGGTGGCCGCCTTCAGCGAGTACGCGAAGGCGCCGGAAATGCAGCTGAGTGAGTTCGATAATAATGCGCTGATCCGTCAGGTCTCGGACCTGTACCACGCGCAGGATCCGCGCGTCGCATTCGGCCTGTCGCTGGACCCGCGCGCGGCGATGCTCGAGGCGGATCCGGGCCGGATCCGGCAGCTCCTGAACAACCTGCTGACCAATTCGGTCGAGGCGCTCGACGGGCGCCCCAATCCTGTCATCATGATCGAAACCAGGCGCGCTGGTGACCAGATCGTGCTGAACGTGATCGACAACGGCCCCGGATTCCAGGGCGGCCTGATCGAGCAGGCCTTCGATCCCTATGTCACCAGCAAGCCGAAGGGCACCGGGCTCGGTCTTGCGATCGTCCGGCGCATCGTCGAAGAGCATGGCGGCCAGGTCGAGCTGGATAACGCACCTCAGGGAGGCGCGCGCATCTGCATCACATTGCCGGCTGCGAGGAGAGAGCGAGCATGAGTTCGTCGAGAATTCTCGTCGTCGACGACGAGGCCGACATCCGCGGGCTGCTGAGCGAGATTCTCGCGGAAGAGGGCTATGAGGTCGAGGCCGCACCCGATGCTGCAACCGCGCGCCGCGCCTGCGCGCGCCAGGAACCGGACCTGGTGCTGCTCGACATCTGGATGCCCGATATGGATGGCATCACGCTGCTGCGCGAGTGGTCCGAGAAGAACCTGCTCAAGTTCCCGGTCGTCATGCTGTCCGGGCACGGCACGGTCGAGACCGCCGTCGAGGCGACGCGGCTCGGCGCATTCGATTTCGTCGAGAAGCCGCTGTCGATCGCAAAGCTGCTGCGCACCGTCGAGCGCGCGCTCGAAGCCGGGCGCCGGCGCCGTCAGGCCCAGCGCACGCTGATTCCGCCGCTGGTCGCGCCGGTCGGCAAAAGTCGCCTGATGCAGCGCCTGCGCGAGCAGGTGCAGCAGGTGGCAGCCCACGACGCCCCGGTGCTGCTGGTCGGCGAGACCGGTACCGGCCGCGAGGCATTCGCGCGCTACCTGCATTCGCTGAGCCCGCGTGCGGCGGGTTCGTTCATCGCCGTGACCTGCGCGAGTCTTGACGATGCAACGGCCGCGGCAAGGCTGCGTGGCGTCGAGGCGGAAGGAAAGATCGAGACGGGTCACTATGAACAGGCGGAAGGCGGAACCCTGTTCCTGGGCGGGCTGGAGGATCTCTCCGCGGGGGCTCAGCGCGTGCTGCTCGCGGACCTGGAGCAGGGCAGCTGGCAGCACGAGGGTGGCAACCGCCGCGTGCCGCTGGGCGCGCGTCTGGCCGCAGCGGCGAAGCCCGGTCACGAAGGCGCGGCGAGTGGGCTCCGCCGCGACCTGCTGGCGCACCTCGAGGTCATCACGATCAGGGTGCCGCCGCTTCGCGAATACGCCGAGGATGTGCCGGACCTGCTGCGTCATTACGTCGATCGCCTGGTCGACGAGGAGGGCATGCCATTACGCCGCTTCAGCGTCGCGGCGCAGAACCGGCTGCGCAACTACCCCTGGCCCGGCAATGTGCGTGAGTTGCGCAATCTCGTGCAGCGCGCGCTGATCATCGGCGGTCCGGAGGAGATCGGGCTCGACGAGATCGAGCAACAGCTGGCGATCCAGCAGACGCCCAACGAACCGCTGGTCAAGCAGGACCTGCTGGCATTGCCGCTGCGCGAGGCGCGCGAGCAATTCGAACGCGCCTACCTGTTGCAGCAACTGATGCTCTGCAATGGCAAGGTCGGGCAGCTCGCCAAGCGTGTCGGCATGGAGCGCACCCACCTGTACCGCAAGCTGCGCTCGCTGGGTGTCGATTTCCGGCAGATCACCGAGGATTAATCGCCGACGCGGATCACCAGCATGTCCATGTCCGCCTCGCGCAGGCGGTTGCGGATGCGGTTGAGCTCGGTGAGGTCGGTGATCGGGCCGATGCGGACCCGGTGCCAGGTGTCGTTGTCCACCGAGACGCGCTGCACCTTCGACTCGATACCCTGCAGCGCGAGCTGGGCGCGCACCCGGTCGGCCTCGTTGAAATCCCGATACGAGCCGACCTGCAGCACGTAAGAGCCGGCCTTCTCGACCGGCGCGGTCGGCAGGTCGCGGCGCACGGCGGCCTCGCGCTCCGGCACGACGACCTCGAAGTTCGGCAGCATCTCGTAGAAGTCGTAACGCTCGGCCGGCTCATCCCCGGTCGATTCGCGCGCCGATGCCGGTTCCGGCTCCGGTCCGCCGCCATTCTGCGGCGTCGAGCGCGGGTCGAAGAGGTACAGCGCGAGTCCCACGCCAAAGCCCGCGATGCCGCCGATCAGGAGACCCGTCCAGCCCGAGAACGGTTCGCGGCGTGCCCGGCTCCGCTTGTAGTCGCGCGACACCATTACATGGACTCCGGCGCCGAGACGCCGAGCAGGTCGAGCGCATTCGTGAGCACCTGGCGGGCGGCGACGATCAGCGCAAGCCGCGCATTGCGCAGCCCGCTGTCGTCGACGATGAATGGCAGCGCACTGTAATAGGCGTGGAACGCGGTCGCGAGCTCGCGCAGGTAATGCACGACCATGTGCGGCGCGCGCAACTCACAAGCCTGCCGGACGATCTCGGGCCAGCGCGTGATCTCGCGGCACATTTCGCGCTCCTGCGGATCGGCAAGGAGCGCGAGCGATGCGAGCCCCGACTCGCGGTCGAATGGCAGGCCGCGCTCGGCAGCCTGCTTCAGCACACTCGCGATGCGCGCATGCGCGTACTGGATGTAGTAGACCGGATTGTCGTTGCTGCGTGACTTCGCGAGCTCGAGATCGAAGTCCAGGTGCTGATCATTCGAGCGCATCACATAGAAGAGCCGTGCGGCGTCATTGCCGACCTCGGCGCGCAGGTCCCTGAGCGTGACGAACTCACCGGAGCGTGTCGACATCTGCACCTTCTGGCCGCCACGGAACAGCGAAACGAACTGGATCAGCCGCACGTCGAGCGAATCCCCGGGCTCGCCCATCGCCATGAGCCCGGCGCGGACCCGCGCGACGTAGCCATGGTGATCGGCGCCCAGGATGTCGAGCAGCAGGTCAAAGCCGCGCTCACGCTTTTCCAGGTGATAGGCGATGTCCGACGCGAAATAGGTCGTCTGGCCATTCTCGCGCACCACGACCCGGTCCTTCTCGTCGCCGAACTCCGTCGCCCTGAGCCACAACGCGCCGTCCTTCTCAAAGACATGCCCCTGCGCGCGCAGGCGAGCGATCGCGCGCCCGATGGCGCCGCCGTCGCTGAGCGAGCGCTCTGAGAACCAGCAGTCGAAGCGGACGCCGAAGCCCTCCAGATCGTCGCGTATGTCGGCCAGGATCTCGACGAGGCCCGCATCGAAGACCGTGCGAAAGCCCGCAACCAGCAACTCTTTCGCGCGCGCGATCAGGGCGTCGATGTACAGATCCTTGTCGCCGCCGTCCGGTTCGTCGGGTGGCAGGCCCGCGAGCACTGCGACCGCGGGTCTACGGAAGGCGTCGCCATGCATGCCGAAGAGCGCAGCCGCGATCGGCCGGATGTAATCGCCGCGGTAGCCGTTGGCCGGGAAGCGGATCGTCTCACCGCACAACTCGAGGTAGCGCAGCCACACGCTCGCCGCGAGGATGTCCATCTGCCGGCCGGCATCATTGACGTAGTACTCGCGGTGCACGGACCAGCCGTCCGCCTCCAGCAGGTTCGCGACGGTCGCGCCATAGGCGGCGTGCCGGCCATGGCCGACATGCAGCGGTCCGGTCGGGTTCGCCGACACGAACTCGACGATTGCGCGCCGCCCTGCACCGGTATCGCTGCGGCCATAGCTGTCACCGGCCTCGTGCACGCGCGCAAGCTCCGCCTGCCAGGCGGCAGGCGTCATAAAGAAGTTGATGAAGCCGGGTCCGGCGATCTCGGTCCTCTCGATCAGGTCGTTCTTCGGCAGCGCGGCGACGATCTGCTGTGCGAGCGCCCGCGGGTTGGCGCGCAGGCTGCGCGCGAGGCGCATCGCAATGCTGCAGGCGAAGTCACCGTGCGCGGTATCGCGGCTGCGCTCCACCTCGGGTGCAGGCGGGGTGGCACCGCCCAAGGTGGGCGGCAGCGCCGCCAGCGCATCCGACACCAGCTTTTCGATGAGGTTTTTCAAGCGCGCGAGTCCAGGAACCTCTGATTTGCCCGCGCATGGGCGCGACCGAGTGCGATTTTCGTTCCTGGCAAGGAGCGAGGAGTGAAGTGTATCAGGTGATACACGAGCGACGAGCGACACCGCCAGGGACGAAAATTGCCCGGTCCCTGCGGGTTACGCTCGCGCCTTGGCGGCACTTCGTTGCTCGCCTTGCTCATAGTCTCTGCTATCGGGCTTCGGCTGGCGCCTTGTGCCGCCAAGGCGCGCGCGTAACGCGCTCCATGCGCGGGCAAATCAGAGGTTCCTAGTCCACCTCGATGGGATCGACGTCCACGGACCAGCGCAGACGCCGCGATGTGCCCAAATCCTCGATGCGAGGCAGCCACTCGGAGAGGAATCTTTGCAGCGTCGCGCGGGCCGGAGACTCGAGCAGGAGCTGCGCTCGATAGCGGGCGGCACGCCGCTCCATCGAGGCCGGCGCCGGGCCGAGCAACCGCAGGCCCGCGCCGCGTTGTTCGGGTGCGACGGCCTCTGCATCGCGGAGGAATGCGTGCACCTCGGCGCGCACCGGGCCGTCGGCGCGCAGCAGCGCGAGATGGGAATACGGTGGCCAGCCGGCCGCGCGGCGCTCTTCCATCGCGCTCGACGCAAATCCCTCATATCCCTCGTTGATCAGGCATTGCAGCAGTGGATGCTGCGGGTAGGCCGACTGGATCAGCACTTCGCCGGGCCGGTCGCCGCGCCCGGCGCGGCCCGCGACCTGGACGATCTGCTGCGCGAGCCGCTCGCTCGCGCGGAAATCCGAGCCGAATAGCCCCTGGTCCGCCGCCAGCACGACGACCAGCGTGACATCCGGGAAATCATGTCCCTTGGTCAGCATCTGCGTGCCGAGCAGGATGCGTGCGTGGCCGTCCACGACGGAGTTCAGGGCCCGCTCGATGTCGCCGCGGCGCCG
>JANOSR010000145.1:0-20997 GCA_031415935.1 Steroidobacteraceae bacterium
CGGCCGCGCAGGCGCTCGTTCGACAGCACGCTGGAATGCCGCCTGCCGTCATAGACGAGGCTTTCATAGACTTCGTCGGATAGTACCAGCGCCTTGGTCGGTTCAATGAGGTCCGCGATTCGTTCCCAGTCGTCGGCGTTCAACACCGCACCGGTCGGATTGTGCGGCGTATTGACGACCAGAAGGCGTGTGCGCGGACCGATTGCGGCCGTGAGCCGTTCATAGTCGATGCCGAAATCCGGCATCCGCAACGGCACGCGCCGCAGGCGTGCGCCCGCGAGTTCAGCCGCCGGCCCATAGGAATCGTAGGCCGGGTCGAGCATCACGACCTCGTCACCGGGGCGCACGACTGCGTGGATCGCGGCAAACAATGCCTCGGTGGCGCCGGCCGTAACCGTGACCTCGCTCGCCGCGTCGATCGCCAGGCCATGACTATGCCGCGCCTGTCCGGCGATGGCCTCGCAGAGCGCAGGCAACCCGGGCATCGGCGCGTACTGATTGTGGCCCGCGGCCAGGTGCAGGGTGACAAGCTCGCAGAGACGTGCGGGTGGCTGGAAGTCCGGGAAACCCTGGCCCAGGTTGATCGCGCCCGTCTCGCTCGCGAGCCGCGACATGACCGTGAAGATCGTCGTGCCGACGCCGGGCAGCTTGCTGTCCAGCAGGGGCATCAGAGATTGGCAGCGAGCGCCTGCTGCACGTCTCGTTCGCGTCGCTTCTGCTGGCGTTGCATCAGGAGGCCCGCGCTGACGATACCCACGGCGACGATCAGCACCAGGATGGTCGCGAGCGCATTGATGTCCGGGCTGACGCCCAGGCGAACCTTCGAGAAGATCAGGACCGGCAGCGTGCTGGAGCCCGGGCCGGACACGAAGCTCGTGATCACCAGGTCATCCCAGGACAGCGTGAATGCCAGCAGCCAGCCCGCGAGGATCGCGGGCATGATGATCGGAAGCGTGATCAGGAAGAAGACCTTTGCGGGTTTGGCGCCGAGGTCCATCGCCGCCTCTTCGAGCGATTCGTCGAGGGTCGAGAGCCGCGACTGAACGACGACCGTGACGTAGGCCATCGAGAATGTGATGTGCGCGATCGTGATGGTCGTGATGCCGCGCCCGGACGGCCAGCCGAATGCGAGTTCCATGGCGACGAACAGCAACAGCAGCGACAGGCCGGTGATCACTTCGGGCATCACGAGCGGCGCCGTCGTCAGGCCGGCCAGCAGCGAACGGCTGCGGAAGCGGCCGAATCGCGCAAGTGCGAGCCCTGCCAACGTGCCGAGAATGGTCGCCCCGGTGGCGTTCATGGCGGCGATACGGAACGAAAGCCATGCCGCTTCCTTGACCGGCTCGTTGTGCATCAGGGCGACGTACCACTTCGTCGAAAAGCCGCCCCAGACCGTGACCAGGCGCGATTCATTGAAAGAGTAGACGATCAGCGACAGGATCGGGATGTACAGGAACGCGAAGCCGAAGACCATCATCGTCATCACGAAGAACGAGCGCCGCTGGTTCATCGATGCGCTCCCATCTCGCGGCCCTGCACGCGCTGCAGGATCATGATCGGGAACACGAGCACCAGCAGCATTGCGATCGCAACCGCGCTTGCGACCGGCCAGTCGCGGTTATTGAAGAACTCCTCCCACAGCACGCGCCCGATCATCAGCGAGTCAGGCCCGCCCAGCAGCGCCGGGATCACGAACTCGCCGACCGCCGGAATGAACACGAGCATGCAGCCCGCGATGATGCCGCCTTTGGTGAGTGGCACCGTGATCTTGAAAAACGCCTTGATCGGCCGACAGCCGAGATCGGCGGCGGACTCCAGCAGCGTCAGGTCCAGCTTCTCGATGGCCGTGTACAGCGGCAGCACCATGAACGGCAGGTAGGAATAGACGATGCCGAGATAGACCGCGAAGTCGGTCTGCAGCATCACGATCGGTTCGTCGATGACGCCCATCGACATCAACATGTTGTTGATGAGCCCGTTGTTCTTGAGAATTCCGATCCAGGCATAAACGCGCAGCAGGAACGAGGTCCAGAACGGCAGCATCACCAGGAGCAGCAGCAGGTTGCGCCAGGAAGGCTTCGAGCGCGCAATGCCATAGGCCATCGGGTAGCCGATCAGCAGGCACAGGATTGTGGAGATGCCCGCGGTCAGGATCGAGTTCGCGTAGGCGTTCCGGTAAAGGGCGTCCTCCCAGAGAAACGCGTAGTTGCCCAGGTTGATTTTCAGTTCCATGACCTGCGCCGAGGCCCAGGTGATGAGCGGATCGTAGGGCGGCATGCCGAGGCGCATATCGGATACCGAGATCTTGAACACGATCAGGAACGGAATCAGGAAGAACAGCAGTAGCCACAGATAGGGCACGCCGGTCACGGCCGTGCGACCCGTCATGCCCCAGCCCCTGAGCCGGTTGCTTGCCCAGCGATAGGGCCCGAGAGCGCGGATCCACGCCATCAGTCCCGCAAGCACAAATGGCGAGCTTTCGCCGTTAGCTCCGGCTTCGCGGCTCACTGCGTGACCACCACCGGACTCGAGGAATCCCAGCAGAGCCAGACCGGCTCCTCCCAGCTGATGCGGCCGCCGCCGGATTGCCGGACGATATTCGGCTGCGTGACCCGCACCTGGCGCCCTCCCGCGAGGCGCACGAGATAAACGGACTGATCCCCGAGATAGGCGATCTCGGCGACGACGCCGGCGACCCGGTTGTCGCCTTCGCCCTCCGGTCGATCGCGCGAGATCTGGATCTTCTCCGGTCGCAATGCGACCCAGACAGTCGCATTCGGGGCCGCGCTGACACCGTGGCCGACGTGAAAAACGCCGCCGAGATCCGCGGATTCGACCCGCACGTAGTCGGGCTCGTCCTCGATTATGCGCCCCTCGAACATGTTGACCGAGCCGATGAAGTCGGCCACGAAGCGCGAGCCAGGATATTCGTAGATGTCGGTCGGCGTGCCGACCTGCACGATCTCGCCGTGATTCATGACGCCGATCCGCGACGCCAGCGTCATCGCCTCTTCCTGGTCGTGCGTGACGACGACAAAGGTGACGCCGAGCGTCTCCTGAATGTTGATCAACTCGAACTGCGTGTGCTCGCGCAGCTTCTTGTCGAGCGCGGCGAGCGGCTCGTCCAGCAGCAGCAGTTTCGGTCGCTTGACCAGTGAGCGGGCGAGCGCGACACGCTGGCGCTGACCGCCCGAGAGCTGGTGCGGCGCGCGGGTGGCAAACTGCTCCATGCGCACCAGCTTCAGGATCTCGGCGACACGCGCATCGATCTCGCTCCTGGGAAGTTTGTCCTGGTGCAGCCCGAACGCAACGTTTTGTCTGACCGACATGTGCGGAAACAATGCGTAGGACTGGAACATCATGTTGACCGGCCGTTCATAGGGCGGCAACGAAGTCATGTCCACGCCGTCGATCGAGATTGAGCCTGCGGTCGGCGCCTCGAAGCCTGCCATCATGCGAAGCAACGTGGACTTGCCGCAGCCCGAGCCCCCGAGCAGGCAGAAGATCTCGCCGCGATAAATATTGAGAGTGACGTCGTCGACCGCGACGAAGTCGCCGAATTTCTTGGTGATCTTGTCGATCCGGACGTAGGGCGTGGCGCCCGGGGCTTTCCAGGGCTCGTTGCGTTGCTCCGGTCGCGGGTTGGCCATCGGCATCATCCCCTTCGATGAGGCTCCGGCGAACGAATTCGTCGGGGCCTTACGGTGCCTAACTCACTGCCCGGTGCGAACCCGGGTCCAGGCGCGATTCAGATCGCGACTGTATTCCTGCGACTCCGACTGATGCGGGTGCAGCTTCTTTTTGGTCTCGTCGGTCGGATAGACAGACGGATCATTCCTGACGTCCTCGTTCACGAACTGCAGCGAAGCGGCATTGCCATTCGCATAGGCGACGTAATTGCTGACGCCTGCGATGACGGTGGAATCCATCATGAAATTGAGGAACTCATGTGCATTGCCCGGGTGTGGCGCGTCCGCCGGGATCGCGAGCATGTCGAACCACATGATCGCGCCTTCCTTCGGGATCGAGTACGCGACCTTGACCGGCGTCTCGCCTTCCGCACCGCGGTCGCGCGCCTGAACCATGTCGCCACTCCAGCCGAGCGACACGCAGATTTCGCCGGTTGCCAGGTCGTTGAGGTACTGCGACGAGTGGAAGTAACGCACGTACGGGCGCACCTTCAGGAGAATCTCCTCCGCTGCCGCCAGGTCCTCGGCCTTTTCGCTGTTCGGGTCGCGGCCCAGGTAGATCAGCACCGAATCGACGACATCGCTCGGCGCATCGAGCATCGAAATGCCGCACTTCGCGAGTTTCGCCGCATTGGTCGGGTCGAATACCGCGCTCCAGCTATCGATGGTGTCGGTACCGAGCGCCTTCTTGACCAGGTCCGGGTTGTAGCCGATGCCGGTCGTGCCCCACATGTAGTTGACGGAGTGTTCGTTTCCGGGATCGTGCGCAGCGACGCGCTGCATGATCTCCGGGTTCATGTTGACGAGGTTCGGCAGCTTCGACTTGTCGAGCTTCAGGAACACGCCAACTTTGATCTGCCGCTCGAGGAAGTCGCCCGTCGGAACGACCACGTCATAGCCGGTGTGGCCGGACAGCAACTTGGTCTCCAGCACCTCGTTCGAGTCGAATACGTCGTAAGTGACCTTGATGCCGGTCTTGGCCTCGAAGTCCGCAATCGTGGTGGCGCCGATGTAATCCGACCAGTTGTAGACGAACAGGACCTTGTCTTCTGGCTTTGCCGCCGCATCGGCGCCCTCTTCTTTCTTACCGCCGCAGGCGGCCAGCATGGCGATGGCCGCGACGAGCAACCCGAAACGGAATTCACTGCGCATGATTGCCTTGGGCATCATCCCCCTCGATGGGGCCCCGGCGAATGGTTCGCCGGGGCCTCGCAGTGCTCAGCTCACTGCCCGGTGCGGACTCGGGTCCAGGCGCGATTCAAGTCGCGGCTGAAATCCTGCGACTCCGCCAGGTGCGGGTGCAGATTCTTCTTGACCTCTTCGGTCGGATACACGGACGGATCGTTCTTGACGTCGTCGCTGACGAGCGGCAGCGATGCGGCATTGCCATTCGCATAGGCGACATAGTTGCTGATGCCCGCTGCCACGGCAGGATCCATGATGAAGTTGAGGAACTCGTGCGCGTTGCCCGGATGCGGTGCGTCAGTCGGGATCGCAAGCATGTCGAACCACATGATCGCGCCTTCCTTCGGGATCGAGTACGCGACGTTGACCGGCGTCTCGCCTTCCGCACCGCGGTCGCGCGCCTGCAGAACGTCGCCGCTCCAGCCGAGCGACACGCAGATCTCGCCGGTCGCCAGGTCGTTGATGTACTGCGACGAATGGAAGTAACGGACATACGGGCGAACTTTCATCAGGAGCTCTTCCGCTGCCGCCAGGTCCTCGGCCTTTTCGCTGTTCGGGTCACGGCCCAGGTAGATCAGCGCGGAATCCATGACTTCGCTCGGGGCGTCGAGCATCGAGATGCCGCACTTCGCAAGTTTCGACGCGATGGCCGGGTCGAACACCGCGCTCCAGCTGTCGATGGTGTCGGTGCCGATCGCCTTCTTGACCATGTCCGGGTTGTAGCCGATGCCGGTCGTGCCCCACAGGTAGTTGACCGAATGCTCGTTGCCGGCGTCATGTGCGGCGACGCGCTGCATGACCTCCGGGTCCATGTTGACGAGGTTCGGCAGCTTCGACTTGTCGAGCTTCAGGAACACGCCGGCCTGGATCTGCCGCTCGAGAAATGAAGCCGACGGAACGACGACGTCGTAACCGGTGCGACCGGCCAGCAATTTCGTCTCGAGAACCTCGTTCGAGTCGAACACATCGTAGGTGACCTTGATGCCGGTCTTGGCCTCGAAGTCCGCAATCGTGGTCTCACCGATGTAGTCCGACCAGTTGTAGACGAACAGGACCTTGTCTTCTGGCTTTGCTGCCGCATCGGCGCCCTCTTCTTTCTTGCCGCCGCAAGCGGCCAGCAAGACGACGGCCGCGACGAGCAACCCGAAACGGAATTCACTGCGCATGGTTTCCTCCATCGCCGGGCGTCGCCCGGACCCCTTTGGTCATTGTCGCCCGGACTCAGGCGCCCGGTGCTTGTCGGCCTAATATAGCAGTGGTCGACCGGACTGCGCGTCCGATGCGTCGCCTTCAGCCGACGCCGATGTCCGCAGCGGTCAAATCCAGGCAACGCCGGGCCTTTTCGATCAGCTCGTCCACCTGGCTCTTCTCGATGACCAGGGGCGGGGCAATGATCATGGTGTCCCGGACCGCCCGCATGATCAGGCCATTGGCAAAGCAATGGTCCCGGCAGATCAGCCCGGTGTCTCCCCGATTGCGGAACTGGGTCTTGCTGCCCTTGTGGGCCACGAGTTCCAGCGCCCCGATCAGGCCCACCCCCCGAACTTCGCCCACCAGTGGATGGTCGGCCAGCTCCCGCCAGCGGCGCTGCAGGTAGGGACCGATGTCCTCTTGCACCCGCTCGACCAGGCGTTCGCGCCGCATGATCGCGAGATTTTCAATTGCAACCGCACAGGCGACCGGATGCCCCGACCAGGTGAATCCATGGTTGAATTCGCCGCCCTTCGCAATTAGCACGTCGGCGACCCGGTCAGAGACCATCGCGCCGCCCAGCGGCTGGTAGCCCGAAGTCAGGCCCTTGGCGATGGTCATGAAATCCGGCTCAAAGCCGAAGTGCTCGCAGCCGAACCAGCGGCCGGTGCGGCCGAAGCCGCAGATCACTTCGTCGGCAATCAGCAGGATTCCGTACTCGCGGCAAATCCGCTGGATCTCCGGCCAATAAGTCTCGGGCGGGATGATGACCCCGCCGGCGCCCTGGATCGGCTCGCCGATGAAGGCCGCAACACGCTCCGGGCCGATCGCCTCGATCTTTTCCGCAAGGCGGCGCGCGGCGCGCAGGCCGTACTCCGCCGGAGTCACGTCGATGCCGTTCTCGAACCAGTAAGGCTGCTCGATGTGGACGATGTCCGGGATCGGCAATCCGCCCTGGGCATGCATCGCCGACATACCACCGAGACTCGCACCCGCCATCGTGCTGCCGTGATAGGCATTGATACGACTGATGATCACGCTCCGCTTCGGCTGGTCCATCAGGTCCCAGTAGCGCCGCGTCATGCGGACGATCGTGTCGTTCGCCTCGGACCCGGAGTTCGTATAGAACACGCGCTTGAATTGCGGGGGCGTCAGTTCGGCGAGCAGCCTCGACAACTCGATTGCCGGCGGATGGGCGCTCTTGAAGAAGCTGTTGTAGAAGGGCAGCTCGCGCATCTGGCGCGCCGCAACATCGGCAAGTTCATTGCGCCCGTAGCCGATGTTGACGCACCAGAGTCCGGACATGCCGTCCAGGATCTGGCGGCCCTCAGAATCGTAGAGATAAACACCCTCGGCGCGCGTGATGATCCGCGAGCCCTCGGCTGCGAGTGCCCGGAAATCGGTGAATGGGTGCAGGTAATGCCGGGCATCCAGATCCTGCCAGTCGCGGGTGGCTCTCTCGCTCATACGTTCAACAGGAGGTGTTCGCGCTCCCACGAGCTGATCACTCGCGAGAAAGTTTCGTATTCGTTTTCCTTGACCGCGCCGTAGGCTGCGACGAAGCGTTCGCCGAACACCTCGACCAGCGGCTTGCAGCCGCGCAGCATCGCGAGCGCATCCGCCAGCGTCATCGGCAGCGAGAACGGCAGGTCGTAGGCAGATCCCGTGATCGGCTCGGTCGGCTTGAGCCCTTCGATCATGCCGAGATAGCCACAGGCAAGCGAAGCCGCGATCGCGAGGTAGGGATTGGCGTCCGCGCCGCCCAGGCGGTTTTCGATGCGGCGCGCCTGCGGTTCCGAGAACGGCACGCGCAGTCCCGCGGTGCGATTGTCGAGGCCCCACTGCACATTGATCGGCGCGCTGTTGTAGCGCGTGATGCGGCGGTAGCTGTTGACGTTCGGCGCGAACAGCGACATCGCCGCCGGCAGGTACTTCTGCAGCCCGGCAATGTGCGATTCAAACAATGGCGTCGCCTTGCCTTCGGCGTCGCTGAAAACATTGTCGCCGGTCTTGCTGTCCACGACACTCTGGTGGATGTGCATGGCACTGCCGGGCTCAGTCGCGAGTGGCTTCGCCATGAAGGTCGCGTACATCTTGTGGCGCAATGCGGCCTCGCGGGCCGTGCGCTTGAACAGGAATGCCTGGTCTGCGAGATCGAGCGCATCGCCGTGGATCAGGTTGATTTCCATCTGCGCGGCGCCGGCCTCGTGGATCAGCGTGTCGATATCGAGGTTCTGCGCCTCGCAGAACGCATAAATGTCGTCGAACAGCGGATCGAATTCGTTGACCGCCGCGATGCTGTAGGCCTGACGGCCGATTTCCGGCCGGCCGGAGCGGCCGACCGGTGGTTTCAGCGGATAGTCCGGGTCGATATTCGGCTCGACCAGGAAGAATTCCAGCTCCGGCGCGACGACCGGCCGCCAGCCGCGCGCGGCGTAGAGATCCAGTACGCGACGTAATACATAGCGCGGCGACATCGGCACCGGGCGTCCGTCGTCATAGAAACAATCGTGGATGACCTGCGCGGTCGGTTCGGCGGCCCAGGGCACGACCCGGATCGTCTTCGGGTCGCCGATCAGGTCGATGTCGATTTCCGACGGGTGAATCGCGCTGTCGTCATCCGGGTATTCGCCCGTGACGGTCTGCAGGAAGATCGATTCGGGCAGGCGCATGCCCTCGTCTTCCGCGTATTTTTCGGCCGGCATGATCTTGCCGCGCGCGACGCCGGACATGTCCGGGATGATCGCCTCGACCTCGGTGATCGAGTGGTCGCGCAGGAATTGCTTGATGTCACTCATGTGGCTCGCCTCGCGGCGCGCGCGCGCCCGGCCTGGCCGAAGGCCGCAAACAGCGCACGCGAAAACGGATTCTCCATGACCTTCCATTCCGGGTGCCATTGCACGGCGAGCGCAAAGGCCGGTGCACCATCGACGCGGAATGCCTCGATCACGCCATCCTCCGCGACCGCCTCGGTGAGCAGCTTGGCGCCGAGGCGCCCGACGCCCTGCGAATGCACCGAGTTGACTTTGATGCGGCGTTGGCCCGCGAGACCATGCAGGAACCCGCCCTCGGCCAGTTCCACCTCGTGCGCCGGCGCGTACTGGACTTCGAGCGGCTGGGCCTTGTCTTCCCGATGATCGAGCTTGCCCGGCTGCTCCTGAAGCTTCTGGATCAACGAACCGCCAAAGGCCACATTCATTTCCTGGAAACCGCGGCAGATCCCGAACACCGGCAGGCCCGCTTCCACCGCGCGCGTGATCATCGGCAGGGTCGTCGCGTCGCGCTCGGGGTCATGCAGCGTTTCGGGTGTCGCGGGCTCGCCCTGATAGCGATGCGGCTCGACATTTGAAGGGCTGCCCGTGAACAGGATGCCGTCGAAGGATTCGAGCCAGTCCTGCAGATGTTGCTCGCCCAGCGCCGGCACGAGCACGGGCACCGCGTCGGCCGCCTCGGCCACCGCGTTGATGTACTTTTCGCCGACGCAATGGAACCAGTGCGGGCCCAAAAGACGGCGATCGGCCGGAATACCGATGACAGGCTTGCGCATAAACATCTTTTAAACGGCCGCCGGTATGGCGACCTGTTCAACGGGGCTATTGTCTCATAAACAGGGGGGTCGGCGCCTGGGAGTCGGCAAGCGAAAAAAGGCCGATGTACGGCCTGTTTTGGCCACTTGGGCCACAATTTTGCAATGCATAATCCTTGCCCGGACTTATGACCGCTGGGTATCCTGAGGGGCGGCCTTCCCAGGCCCGCGCCTCAAGATCTTAAACGCCAGGTGCGACATGGCCCTGCTCCGGGACGACTTTTCGAATGCCCAGGCTTTCCTCGCTGCGCGTCCGGCGGTGAAGGCCGTGGACCTGTTGTTGCCGGACCTCTCTGGGATTCTGCGCGGCAAGCGCGTGGACATTGCGGACCTCGCGACCGTCTACGACAAGGGCATGTATCTGCCGGGCTCCATGTTCGCGCTCGATGTCATGGGCGGGACGATTCAGGCGACCGGCCTCGGCTTCGATGAGGGCGATGCCGACCGGCCCTGCGTGCCAGTGCCGGGCACTCTGTTTGCATCGCCCTGGATGGGACCCGGCGTCGCGCAATTGCAGCTGCAGATGCTCGATCACGATCGCCACCCATTTTTCGGCGATCCGCGCCACGTGCTGGACACCGTTCTCGAGCGTTACGCCACGCGCGGCTGGT
The DNA here is from genome assembly GCA_031415935.1 of Steroidobacteraceae bacterium. Taxonomy (GTDB): domain Bacteria; phylum Pseudomonadota; class Gammaproteobacteria; order Steroidobacterales; family Steroidobacteraceae; genus SCUD01. The sequence continues at coordinate 10,263 of JANOSR010000145.1, forward strand.
GCCCGGTGGTCGCGATCGAACTGGAATTCTATTTCGTGGATCCCGAACGCACAGCGGCGGGCCACGCGCAGGCGCCGCCATCGCGGCTGACCGGGCGGCGCGAACACCGCACGCAAATCAATTCGATGGCGGATCTCGATTCCATCTCCGACATCCTGTCCGAGATCGCGGCGACCTGCGCCGATCAGAATGTCCCGACCGGCACTGCGCTTGCCGAATACGGACCGAGCCAATGGGAGGTCAACCTGCGGCATGTCGCCGATGCCCGCCTCGCCTGCGACCAGGCGATCCGTTTCAAGCGCATCGTCAAGGGTGTGGCGCTGCGTCATGGCCTGGAAGCGACTTTCATGGCCAAGCCCTATGAAGACATGGCCGGCAGCGGCATGCACATGCATGTCAGCGTGCAGGACGAGGCTGGGCAAAACGTGTTCGCTTCCGTTGAGGATCTGGGCAATGACCTCCTGAAACGGGCCGCGGCCGGGCTGATCGCGACCATGGCCGACGGCATGGCGGTATTCGCGCCCAATGCGAATTCCTACCGCCGCCTGCGGCCCGAGGCCTATGTGCCGACGCACGCGACCTGGGGCTACAACAATCGCGGCGTTGCGGTGCGTGTGCCCGTTTCCGGCCCGGAGGATCGCCGTCTCGAACACCGCGTGGCGGGCGCCGACGCCAACCCCTACCTGCTGAGTGCCGTCGTGCTGGCCGGAATGCTGCACGGCATCGAAAAGAAACTGCCCGCGCCCGAGGCATTGACCGGCAATGCCTACACGCAGCGCTCGACGGCACCGCGACTGCCGACCGACTGGCCGACGGCACTTGCATGTTTCGGCGCGAGCAGCGTGCTGCGCGAATTCCTGGGCGATCGTTTCGTGCGGCTCTACGAAGTGACGCGCCGCGGCGAAATGCAGGATTTCGCAGCGCGGCTTTCGCCGCTCGATTTCGCCTGGTACCTGGAGCCGGTATGAATCTCGCCCAGGCCCCTGCGCCGAGCTGGTACGAAGCGTCGGTCACGCGGCCGCTGCCTGCGCCCGCGCTTGCCGGCGACGTCGAGGCGGATGTCTGCGTAGTCGGCGGCGGCATCGCCGGCTGCTCGACGGCGCTGCATCTGGCGGAACGCGGCTACAAGGTCGTGCTGCTCGAGGCCGAGCGGGCGGGATTCGGCGCCTCGGGACGCTCCGGCGGCCAGCTGATCCCGGGTTATGCCTGCGGCCAACAGAAACTCGTCTCGCAACTTGGGCGCGCGGACGCGCGCCGACTCTGGGATTTCACGGTCGAGGGCGTCGATCTGCTGCGTGAACGCGTTCGGCGCCATGCGATTGAATGCGACCTCGCCTGGGGCCAGATGCACTGTGCGGTCAAGCCGCGCCAAAGCGATGAACTGCAGGAATGGCATCGGGAATTCGAGGAGAACTACGGCTACCGGTCCACGCGCTTCATGGAGCGCGCCGAAGTCGAGGAGCTGCTTGCGACCAGGCGCTATTGCGCGGGGCTATACGATAGCGAAGCCGGCCATTGTCATCCGCTGAAGTACGCGCTGGGGCTCGCCGCCGCCGCGAGAAACGCCGGTGTGCGCTTGCATGAAGGCAGCCGTGTCACGGCGATCGAACGCGGACCGACGGTAGTTCTGCGTACCGCAAACGGGAGCGTGCGCGCGAAGCAGGTTGCGCTATGCGCCAATGTCGGGCTCGGCGAGATTGCGCCGGTTCTCGCACGCAAGGTCATGGGAGTCGCCACCTACATCGTCGCGACTCGGCCGCTCGGCGCCGAGCGCGCGACCGCACTCATCCGTAACAACATGGCGGTGAGCGACATCAACTGGGTTCTCGACTATTTCCTGCGCTCGTCGGATCACCGGCTGCTGTTCGGCGGCCGCGTCAGTTATTCGGGGATCGACCCGAGCAGCACGGCGCGGGCGACGCGGCTTCGCATGTTGCGCGTCTTCCCGCAGCTCGCGGACGCTGAAATCGAATATTCCTGGGGCGGATTCGTCGACATCACGATGAATCGCGCGCCGCATTTCGGGCGGCTCGACCCCAATCTCTATTTCCTGCAGGGATTCTCGGGCCACGGCATGGTGCTGACCGGTATCGCGGGGAAGATCCTGGCCGAGGTAATCGCGGGACAGGCCGAGCGCTTCGATGTCTACACACGCATCCGACACCACGATTTCCCGGGTGGCATGACGTTGCGCAGACCGGCGTTGGTGCTGGCGATGCTGTGGTATCGGCTTAGGGATTTGCTGCCCTGACGAAAATCCGAGGCCTTTGCTTGGCTCGAATGTCGCCATAGCGCTCCCCCAGGATTACTCTGCCCAACGCCGCCCTTTAGCGGCGCGCAGCTTGCGGCGCCTCCGCTGCAAGGGCTGGTTGGGCGCGATTCAGCCTCAGCTCCTCACGCGCTTCGCGAGCAACGATGAGCGCTGAACGAAGGAAGAGAGCACAGATCAGCGCCCCCACTACGATGTCCGGCCACGGCGAACCCAGCATCCACACGGCCAGCGCGGCCAACAACACTAGGACGTTGGCAAGAAGGTCGTTTCGCGAGCACAGCCAGACCGATCGCATGTTGATGTCCTCGGCACGGTGGCGCCAAAGGAGCGCAAAGCAAGCGCCGTTCGCAACAAGTGCCAAAGCGCCGACCGCGCCCATGGTCTCGAAGCTGGGAACCTGCGGATAGATGAGTCTGTACAGGAGTTGTCCGAGAACGAATGCTCCGAAGAGGCCCATTACCGCCGCCTTGGCTACAGCGGCCCGTGCTTTCCACACCAGGCCTCGCGAGATGACGTAGAGACTGAATCCATACACAAGGGCGTCGCCCAGCATGTCGAGGGAGTCGGCGAGCAGGGCCATGGATCCCGCGAGCAAGCCAAAGACGAGCTCCACGACAAACATCCCGGCATTCACCAGCAGAACGACGCGCAGCGTCACGGCCTGGCGTTCGCGCAGCCGTTCGATGGCGGAGGTCTTGTCGATGCAGCAATCGTCCATCGTCCCGGTCACGCCCGAGGAGCAAATATGATCAACGCCATTCCTGCAATTGCAACCAGGGAACCCGCGATATCCCATGCGCTCGGGCGCACGCCGTCAATGAGCCAGAGCCAAGCAAGTGCGGTCGCCACGTAGATTCCGCCGTACGCGGCATAGACACGCCCCGCGGCGGTTGGGTGAAGCGTGAGGAGCCAGACGAAGAGCGCGAGAGAGGCAGCGGCTGGGATAAGGACCCAGATGGGCGCGCGACCTTTTAACCACAAATACGGCAAATAGCAGCCGACGATTTCTGCAATTGCCGTCGCGACAAAGAGTGCTGTGGTGATGAGCGCGTTCATGGAGCGCTACAACAGCCTTGTTGCAGTTGAACAGGCGGGCATTTGACGTCGCCGTAGGAGCAAAAGACGCAACAATCGCCAGGTCGCGGGCGGAGCAGGGAGTGGCAGGATTCACACTCAAAGTAGAAAACGCACGCGTCAGTGGGCATTCCGCAGTCGCTCCGGGTGCTACAAAGTGGGCATGTGATGGTCGACTGCGTAATTACCTCGATGCCGCCTCCTGCGACGCCCAACGCCGAAGCTCAGCCGCCGGCCGAGCCGAAGGCGAGACCGGTCGGCTGCAGCGCCGAGTTAGGCTTACCTATCTCCCCGACCGCTCAAACGCCAAGTGACTACCCACGATCGTCGTACCAGTACTTCCGAATGAACGTGTCGGTCGCATTGGGGTGGCGTAACAGTGCGACAGCCAGACGCGCCATGTGGGCGAAGTAGTGCCAATCCCCGTAACGGTCGAACTTCCGAGTGGAGGCGACCGCCTTTATCGAGCGGAGTCGGGTGAGCCGTTGGTGACGGGACCAGCCCAGACGTTTCAAGGCCCATAGAAAGGCGACATCTTCTGCGACGCGCCGCCGCTCGTCGTAGCCTCCGACCTCGGTGTAGTCGGTGCGCCGGCAGAAGACCACGCCGGTATCGATTCCCGTGACCACTACGATCGGGACGATCAGCGCATAGGACGCAGCGAGCCCCAACGACCAACGCTCCAAGGTGACGCCAGTGGCGCCACCGACGATCCTCCGATCGGCCAACGCGCGCTCGATGCCGTTGAAGGTTTCGGGATGAATCTGCGTGTCCGCATCCACGAATGCCAAGATGGGGCTGGACGCGTGCGCGGCTCCTCCATTGCGGGCGGCTGCAATCACTCGCGTCGCGACCGGGACCACGCGGCAGCCCCGTGCAGCCGCGATCTCAGCGGTCCGATCGGTGGAGGCGTTGTCCGCCACGATGACCTCGACAGCATCCGTTCCGAAGGAGTAGCGCGTCCGGGCGATGTCGACGGTATCGAGCAACCGGGGCAGCAGTACTTCTTCGTTGTGAGCAGGAATGACGAGGGTCTGCCGGAGATCTGTCTGCATCGTGCTCCCCGGGCGTGTAAGAGTCTGTTTGCAGCCTAATTGGGTGTCAAAAATGACGCTTTGTTTTACGTCATTTTGGTTCGTTTAGCACGCCGCAGATCCGTAAGTCCCTGGCTAGCCTGAGACCCACATGATCCAACCGGATGTTGCGGTGCAACAGCCATGGAAGACGGCCCGGTCACTCGGGCCGGCGGGGCGCCGCAGGAGCGTCGAAGTCCCGCCCGATATCACTACGTACGCGTTGACGCATCGCCTCGTCGATCGGAGTTTGCTCCAGCAGCGCGAGCAATCGGTCACGATCGACGATACCGCGACGCGCAAGCTCGCGGGTTAACGCCAGATCCTTCTCACGGCGCGCCATGTATTTCGCGATGGCCAGATCATGAGGATCGAGGCACAGGCCCTTGACCCCCTCCGTATCGCCCGGCGGTAGGACGATGAGCCGTTTCTTCCAGCCGTTCGGCAGTGTCGCGGTCGTTTCATCGACCGGATCGGCATAGTAGCCGAAAATCTCGTGAAACGGCGAATCGGCTCCTATCGCGTTGAGCCATTCGGTCCGGTCCGTTTCCTGCGAAGCAATCAGATCGACTTCGGCCGACCGGACAATGTCGTCAGGCAGATCGGGGTACCGCGCGTGCAGGGCCTGGCTGCCGATGATGACAAATTCCTTCTCGCCGGTAATGCGGCCGGCGGCACGCAGGACGTGATCAAGCTGCCGCTTCTGCATTGAGTTTCCTGACCTCCTCCCTCGGGAGCAATCCGACGAATGGCATGGATTGACGAAGGCGAACCGGGGTTTCGTCGCGCCCGAGCATCGCGGCGAAGAGCGCCCCATCCTCGCCCTGCTCCGCGAGGCGCTGCCATTCATCGTATGCCGGGACCCAGGCACCCTGGTTCTTCCAGCGATGCAGGTTGGCGAGTATCTGGGCGCGTATCTGTCGCGGCGTGAACTGCCGCACGACCGTGAGCGCGATCGACCTGCGGAGCTCGTCCAGCGCCCGATGCGAGAATTTCGAGCGGCCAGGCGGTCGTATTCCACTCGCGCCGAGCTCGAGGTGATCGCCCTCGCCGACGCCCCAAGCGTCAAGCGCAGACCGTGGGAGGATGAGCCCCAAAGAATTGCCGACGCGCCGGATTTTGAGTTTCATGCCGATGTTATAACCTAGTATAACATCGCTGACAAATGCTTGTTTCTACACCCCTTCGACCCAAGCTTCACACAGTGCCACTGCCTCTGCAGGGCGGAAATTCTTCGGGTCAAGACACCATTCCAGCCAGAGTCCGTCGAGAAGGGCCGTCAGGCCGATCGCCATAAGCCGCAGGTCGAAGCGCGATCGTTCCGACTCCCGCATCAGATCCGCGAGCAGAGTCCGCAGCAAATCGCCATAGCCACGACCCATCTCGTCGTGCACCTTTCTCATCTCCGGTGACTGCCGGAATAGCCCCCAGAACACGATCCATGCCGTCAGCACCTGCGGATCGAGATTGGGCCGGGAAAAATTCGCTTCAAAGAATGCTCGCAGCCGCGCGCGCGCTTCGGGTGGTGCGCGCAGAACGGCCGCACCGAAGCCTTCGGACAACTGTCGGCTGAAACGCCGGTAGCTCTCGGCGACCAGCGTATTCTTGTTTGGGAAATGATGATTGATCAGGCCGATGGACACACCGGCCTCGGCGGCGATGCGCCGCACCGACAGACCTTCGTGGCCGTGGCGCCGGAGACTCGCGATTGTCGCTTCGATGAGCGCCTTGCGCCGGTCATCTGCCAGGCGGCGCTCGTAACGGGGCTTACGCGCCGCGGCCGTCACCGCGACCGCGCGGCGCGTGCGCTACTCCAGCCCTTCGCGGGCGCCTCGCGCTGCCGGCATTCCGGTATCAGGCCGCGCATGCGCCGCCCGAAAGCGCGCAGGCAGACTTCACCCACACTCAAGGGCCCAACCGTGTAGCTACTCGATCCCATGCCCGACTGCACGCGCTCGATCAGTGCCTTGTCCTCGAGATTGACGCGCCGATTGATGCGCCAGTTGAGATAGCGCGCCGCGCGCATTTCGCGTCGGCTGTCCGGATGCACATAGGCGATCTCACGGATCATCGTCTCGGTCGGCGAGATCGGCAGGAACTGCATGAAATCGACCTGGTCCGGATAGTTCTCGAAGGCGACATTGGGCCAGAGCTTGAAGTAGGTCCACAGCCGCTGACGTTCCGGCGGCAGGTAATCGACCTTCGGCAGCAGATTCTGGTACAGACGCTCGGACCATTGCGACGAGGGCTGCTCGCGCAGCACGCCCCACATCTTGTCGATCCAGGACTTCGCCTCGACGCCATAGCTCTGGCCGAAAAGCCGGGTGAGGCCCGGATGCGCGACCGTGATGTGCAGGCCGTCCGAGTAATTGTCGGCCACGTTTTTCCAGTTCACCGCGCGCGAGCGCAATGTCACCCGGCCCTGCGGCACCAGCTCCTCGAAGCGATACGCGGCCATTTCTTCGGCATAGGGCGCCGCCATCTCGCGCACGCTCGGCAGGCCCGGCGCGAAGCGCACGAAGATGAAGCCCATGAAAACTTCCTGCTCGAGCGGCGCGAGACCATGCTTCGCCGTGTCGAGCCCGGGGAACGCGTCGCGCTGCGGCACGCCGACCAGGCGACCGTCGTTCGAATAGGTCCAGGCGTGATACTTGCAGACGATGCGCCGGCCGCAGAAGCCCTTGCCGCCGTCCAGCAGTCGCGCGGCGCGATGCCGGCACACATTATGAAAGGCGCGGACCTGCCCGTCGTCTCCGCGCACGGCGAAGACGGACTCGCCCAGGAAATCGAAGGTGTGATAGTCGCCGGGCTTCGGGATGTCGTTGACGTGGCAGACGAGCTGCCAGGCACTGCGGAATATCGTCTGCTGTTCCAGCTCGAAGAATTCCGGATCCCGGTAGATCCAGGCAGGCAGGCTGTAACCGTCCTCGCTGTCGGTCGGGGCGACGGGTGCGCGTTCAGGATGAATCCGGGCATTCATTGTTGAACGATCGTACAGGAAGGAATCCGGGCCCGTCAAACCGGGGTGTAGCCGCGGCCCCTACTGCCGGCGAATTTCGTAGCAGTGGTGCACGCGCCCGTCGCGCTCGAAATCCTGCGGGATGGTCTGTGGCGTAATGTCGGTGACGGAAATATCCACTAGCGCTTCCGCATCCAGCTTGAACTTGCGGAAATTGGTCGAGAACAGCAGCAGCCCTCCCGGCGCGAGTCGCGTCAAAGTCCTGCGGATCAGTGCGACATGGTCGCGCTGCACGTCGAATTCCTGTTGCATGCGCTTGGAGTTCGAGAATGTCGGTGGGTCCAGGAAAATCAGGTGGTAGCGCTCACCGTCGTCCTCGGCTAGCCATTGCAGGCAGTCAGCCTGCACGAATCGGTGCGCTTCGCCGCGAAAACCATTGATCTCCATGTTGCTGCGCGCCCAATCGAGGTAGGTGCGCGACATGTCCACGGATGTCGTCGACCACGCGCCGCCGGCCGCCGCGTACACGCTTGCCGTACCCGTGTAGCAGAACAGGTTCAGGAATCGCTTGCCCTTGGCAGCATCGCGGATACGCGCGCGGGTGATGCGATGATCGAGGAACAGGCCAGTGTCCAGGTAGTCGGTGAAGTTCACGAGAAATTTCAGCCCGCCCTCCTCGACAACCACGCGCTCGCGGCTGTCGTCGAGCGCCTCGTATTGCCCGCCGCCTTTTTGAGGCCGCCGCGTGCGCCAGTAGATTGCGTCCATTGCGAGTCCGGCCACCTCGGGCATCATCGACAGCGCCTCTTCGCGGCGCGCGCGGGCCTTCGCACGATCCACGGTCGCCGGTGGCGCGTACTCCTGCACGTAAAGCCAGCGCCCGCCGAATCCTTGGGGATCCGATTGGTAAGAGTCGATCGCGAACGCGTACTCGGGCATGTCGGCGTCATAGATGCGGTAGCAGGAGACCGCTTCCCTTCGCGCCCAGCGGGACAGCGCCTTGAAATTCTTGCGCAAGCGGTTCGCAAACATCTGGGCGCCGGGCCGCGCGCGCGCAGTCTCGGCGTCGATGGGCGGCGGCCGGCCCGGTTCGTATGGACGGTCGAATTCCGCCGGCTCGATCCTGATCCGCAGCAGCCGGCACTCGATCGGGCCATTCATCATCCGGTGCGTGCGCCGCGCGTTGATCCCGAGTTCTCGCCCCAGCGCCGGATTGCCGGTGAAGACCGCCGCTTCCCAACCGAGATAGCCCTCGCGCAGGCGCTGGCCCAGCAGTGCATACAATTCGCGCAGGGCATCGGTCTCACCGAGGCGCTCGCCATAAGGTGGATTGACCGCGATCAGACCGGACGGCGCCGGCGCTACCGGAAGTGCTGCGAGCTCACAGCGATGGAATGAGATCCGATCGCCGAGCCCCGCGCGCGCCGCGTTCGCCTCAGCGTCCCCGAGCACGATGGGATCGCGGTCGTAGCCACGAATGCGCCCCGGTGCAATGCGATCCGCTGCGCCGCGCGACACCGCCTCGGCATGCAATCTGCGCCACAATTCCGCATCGTGCTGCCGCCAGCGCTCGAAGCCGAAGCGCGCCCGCGTGAGCCCGGGCGCGATATCGGCTGCAATCATTGCGGCCTCGATAGGAAAAGTGCCGGAGCCGCAGAGTGGATCGACGAAATAGCCGCCCGCCTCCGCGATTGCCGGCCAGCCGGCGCGCAGCAGGATGGCGGCCGCGAGATACTCCTTGAGCGGTGCGGCGCCCTGCCCGCCGCGATAGCCACGCCGGTGCAGGCTGTCGCCGGAGAGATCGATGGCGACGGCGGCCACGCCACGGCCGACGTGCACATTGATGCGCAGCCCGGGCGCCGCGCGATCCACCGACGGGCGCTGGCCGGTCTTCTCTCGGAACTGGTCCACGATCGCATCCTTGACCCGCAGCGCTCCGAACTGGCTGTTATCGATTCCGGGCACGCTGCCAGAAAAATCGACCGCGAACGTGTCCAACTCGCCCAGATGCTCCGACCAATCGATGCTGCGGACGCCGTCGTACAGTTCGCCCTCATTCGCGACCGGGAACTCCGCAATTCGCCACAGCACGCGCAGACCAACCCGCGACCAGAGGCAGGCACGGTAGGCCTGTTCGAGCGTCGCCACGGCTTCGACTCCGCCGAAAGCCTCGCGGGCATCTGCGATCCCGAGTGCGCGCAGTTCCTCGGCGAGCAGGTCCGTCGTGCCCGGCGCCCCGGTAAGAAAGAGCGTGGCCTCGTTCACTTGTTCGTGCATGACCATGACAATACCTCGGCGCCACGCACGGGTCGCTCAAGCAGACGGATCAGCATGCGGTAGACATCGGCGTCGAATTTTTCCTGGCGGCAATCGAACCCTTCGGGTTCAACGCCGCCATGGAAGCTGCCCTGATAGCGCCAGCGGTCGAAGACGTGTATTTCCTCGGCTCCGCTCCAGTCGCGCTCGCGAATGCCGATTCGCCCCGGAAACGGCCAGTCGCGGCGTTTCAGGCGCGCAAATGCAAGGCGCGCGCGGATTGCATGCACGAGCGCCGGTTCCTGTCCGGCGCAGGCGCCACGGCAGCACCCGAGTTGATGAGCGACGCATGAGCCTTCGCCCGCTTCCAGCCCCAGGCACTTCGCGCAAAGCTCCTGATCGCGAACGATACCGATCAGCGCGCGTTCGGCATCGCCGCGGCTGCGGAACATGCCGTGGCTTTCGTCCTCTTCCATTTCCGGATCGAGTTCCCCGATGGTCGCGCGCAGGCCCGTCGCAGTGTCAGCGAGCCGGATGGACCAGAGCGCCGGGCTAGCTGGGAACCGGCGATTCAGCAACGGCCGCCGCTCTTTGATCAGGCGCATTTCGGTGATCAGCGCGCCGAACTCGCCTGCCGTCGCGATCCACTCGATGCGCCGCACCAGGCGCGTGAGTTCCATTTCCCTGCGTGATCGCTTGTCCGCGGCGAAATGCGCCAGCACGCGCGACTGGATGTTCTTCGCCTTGCCGACGTAAAGGAGTGCGTCTCCCTCGCCATGGAACAGGTAGACGCCGGGGCCTTCGGGCATCTCGTCGACAAGACCGCCATCGAGTTGTGGCGGCAGCCGTGGCGCCTGCAGCAATTTCTCAACGATCGCATCGAGTTCGGCCGGTGGCCATCGCTCGCGCGCAATGCGCAGCAACTCCGCGAGTACCTGCGCATCGCCGAGCGCGCGGTGCCGCGCTGCGCATTGGATGCCGTAGCGTGCCATCACCGCGTCAAGATTGTGGCCGCGCTCACCCGGCGTCAGCGCGCGCGAGAGTCGTACCGTGCAGAGCACGGGCGCGCGGAAGCGGCGGCCCAGGCGCCGGAATTCGCCG
>JANOSR010000146.1:0-9029 GCA_031415935.1 Steroidobacteraceae bacterium
ATGATCGCGCGCATGGAAGTCATCGACACGCTGCAGTCGAGCCGCCCCGAAGTGGTGAAGCTGTTCGACCAGGTGGTCGCGACGCTGCCCGAGGGTGTGTATCTGACATCGGTCAAGCAGAGCGGCCGCAAGATCGAATTCAACGGTATCGCGCAGTCGAGCACTCGCGTGTCCGCGTTCATGCGCAATATCGACGCGTCAGAGACACTTTCGGCGCCTGAGCTCAAGGTCATCCAGACCGGCAAGGACGCGAGTCCTGGCTCGCAGTTCACGCTGTTCGCGCGGATGCGCGCGGGGGCGGACGACGAGGTAGATTCGACCAAGGCAAAACGCAAGGCCCTCGTTTCGGAGATCGGCCGATGACCTTCCTGGAGCAACTGCGTCAGCTCGATCCCCGCGACGTCGGCCGCTGGCCGTTCCTGTTCCGCGCGCTCGGCGTCGGGGTCGTGTTCATGGTCATGAGCGGGCTTCTGATCTACTATTTCGTCAGCCGCGGCAACCTTGAGGACCTGCGCAAGGCCGAGGCTGAGCAGCAATCGCTGTGGCAGACCTTCGACCAGAAGCAGCGCAAGGCCGCCAATCTCGAGGCCTATCGCCAGCAGCTCGCCGAAATAGAACGCACCTTCGGCGCGATGCTGCGCCAGCTGCCCGGCAAGACCGAGGTGCCGAGCCTGCTGGTCGATATTTCGCAGACTGGCCTGGCGGCTGGCCTGCAGGAACGCCTGTTCCAGCCGGGTGGCGAGTTGCGCAAGGACTTCTACGCGGAGCTGCCGATCAAGATCCAGCTGTCGGGCGGCTACCATGAGTTCGGTCAGTTCGTCAGCGGAATCGCGGCACTGCCGCGCATCGTCACGCTGCACGACATCGAAATCACGCGCGGCGCCACCGAGCGCGGCACGGCGGGCGGCCGCGCGCCGGCGCCGAGCGACCAGTTGACGCTGAACCTGACCGCCAAGACCTATCGGTACCTCGAGGAAGGGGAGCCGAGTGGCACAGATGCGGATAGTAAAGGCAGCAAGAAAGACTCGAAGCCGAAGCGGAACACGACATGAGCCAGGCACGCATGCGTACCATCTTCACTGCCGCTGGACTCGCCGGCGCCTTGCTGCTCGGCGGCTGCTCCGATGACCTCGACGAGTTGCGCGTGGACATCGAAAAGGCCAAGCAGCGTCCGGGCGGGCGCATACAGCCGCTGCCCGAGGTCAAGCCGTACATCAGCCATGAATACGAGATGGCGGATCGCCGCTCGCCGTTCCTGCAGAGCCTCGCGGGTGAGAACCCGAGCGGGCCGCGGCCGGACGTGCAGCGCGCGCGCGAATACCTGGAGCAGTTCCCGCTCGACACACTCAAGATGGTCGGCACGCTGCGCCTCGGTGGCGCGTACTACGGACTGCTGCAGACCCGCGACGGATTGATTCACCGTGTGCTGCCGGGAAATCACATCGGCCAGAATGACGGCCGTGTGATGTCGATCGGCGACGCACGCGTTTCAGTGACTGAGATTGTGCCCGACGGACTTGGCGGTTACCTGGAGCGCCCCGCGGCGCTCGCGCTGAGCGATTGAATCCTGGGAGAATGTCTGATGGCTCGCATTAACCGGACAACGGCGTTGATCAACAGCGGGGCACGAAGCCTCGCGCGCGGGCTCGGCGGCGTGCTGGCCACGGTGGCCATCGCATGGTCGCAGATCGCGCTGGCACAGGGCCCGGTCCGACTGACCGCGGTTGAAGTGCAGCCGATGCAGGGTCAGACCCTGCAGATCAGGCTGCGCACCGACGGTGTCGCGCCGCAGCCGCTGACCTTCACGATCGACCGCCCTGCGCGGCTGTCGGTGGACCTGCCGGGCGTCGTGCTGGCGCTCGAAAACCGGCGTATCGACGTCGGCACCGGCGGTGTCGACACGATCGTCGCCGCGGAAGCTTCGGGCCGCACGCGCGTCGTGTTCAATCTTGATTCCCTGATGCCCTATTCCGCCCATGCGGACGGCGACAGCGTGGTGGTGACCCTCGGCGGGACGGCAACGGCCTCAGCCACGGCGGCCCCGGCCACGTATGCAGCCGCGCCCTCGGGTGGCCCGCGCAGCATCACCGGTGTGGATTTCCGCCGCTCGCCGGATGGCGCTGGCCGCGTCGTCGTGCAGCTCTCGGATCCGGCGACACCCGCCAGCCTGCGCCAGGAAGGCAACCGCGTGATCGTCGACTTCACGGGCGTCCAGCTCGGCGAAGAGAACATGAAGCGCTACGACGTCGTGGACTTCGCGACGCCGGTGACGATGGTCGACGCAGCGCGGGTCGGCGACAACGCCCGCATCGTCGTGACCGCGACCGGCGACTTCGAGCAGCTCGCCTACCAGACCGACAACCAGTACGTGATCGAGGTCAAGCAGCGCGCCAAGCCGGCCGTGACGACCATGGAAGAGAAGGTCTACACGGGCGAGCGCCTGACACTGAACTTCCAGGACATCGACGTGCGCCCCGTGCTGCAGCTCCTCGCTGACACGAGCGGGCAGAACATCGTGGTGTCCGACTCGGTCAAGGGCCGCGTGACGCTGCGCCTGCAGAATGTTCCCTGGGACCAGGCGCTCGACATCGTGCTGCGGACCAAGGGTCTCGACATGCGGCGCAAGGGCAACGTGATCATCGTTGCGCCCCAGGCCGAGCTCGCGGCGCAGGAAAAGGCCGAGCTCGCCGCCCAGAAGGACATCCAGGACCTGGCGCCGCTGCGCACCGAGTTCCTCCAGGTCAACTATGCGAAGGCCTCGGAAATCGCGCGGCTGGTCAAGTCGTCTGGCGGCGGTTCCCTGTTGTCTTCGCGCGGCAATGTCTCGGTCGACGAGCGCACCAATACGATGCTCGTGCAGGACACCGCGGAACAGCTGACCGCGATCCGCAACATGGTCTCGACACTCGACATCCCGGTGCGCCAGGTGCAGATCGAGGCGCGCATCGTGATCGTCAATGACGACTTCAGCCGCGAGCTCGGCGTGCGCATGGGCTTCACGCGCGTGTCGGATGACGTGCGCGACCTGATGGCGATCAGCGGCAGCGCACAGGCCACCGACACGATCATGGGCTCGGTGCTCGACAACCTGGCCAGCACCGGACAGCCGTTCCCGGTCGAAGTGCCATTCGGCAACTTCAATCGCTACAACGTGAACATGCCGGTCGCGAACCCGGCGGGCCGCATCGCGCTGTCGATCCTCGACTTTGACGACTACCTGATCGACCTTGAATTGTCGGCAGCCCAGAACGAGGGGCGCGGCGAGATCAAGTCGACCCCGCGCGTCATCACGGCGAACGGGCGCGAGGCGATCATTGAGCAGGGCGTCGAGATCCCGTACCAGGAATCGTCATCCAGCGGCGCGACGACCACGCAGTTCAAGAAGGCGGTGCTGTCGCTCAAGGTGACGCCGCAAATCACGCCGGACGACCGGGTGATCCTCGACCTGACTGTCACCAAGGACAGCGTTGGCCAGCTCGTGCCGAGCGCCACCGGCGGCTTCGTGCCCTCGATCGACACGCGCAACATCCAGACCCAGGTGCTCGTCAAGGACGGCCAGACGGTCGTGCTGGGCGGCATCATGGAGACGGAGCGGCGCGACTCGGAGAAGAAAGTGCCGTTGCTGGGCGACGTGCCGGTGCTCGGCAACCTGTTCAAGTCCAGGAGCAAGACCAACAACCGCGACGAGTTGCTGATCTTCATTACGCCCCGGATCCTGCGCGAGGGCTCGAACGTCAACTGACGCCACATCGGTCCCGGCTTGCGTCCGGGGCCGGTTCCCATGCACAGTCACACGGCCGCCTCAGGGCGGCCGTGTCATTTCCGGCCGGCTCAGGGTGCATCGCGATTGGTTCGGAGTGTCTTTCTGGTGGGGCCGATGGGTTCGGGCAAGACCGCGGTCGGGCGGCAGCTCGCGGAGCGGCTTGGCCTTCCATTCGCGGACAGCGACGCCGAGATCGAGGCACGCACCGGTGTCGACATTGCCTATATCTTCGAGCGCGAGGGCGAGACCGGATTCCGGATCCGCGAGCGCGACATGATCGATGAACTTACGAATCGCGAAGGGATAGTGCTCGCGACCGGCGGCGGGGCGATACTGCTGCCCGAGAATCGCGAGCGGCTGTCCACGCGCGGCACGGTCGTGTTCCTCGACGCCACCATCGACCAGCAGTTGCAACGCACGCGGCGCGGTCAGCACCGGCCTTTGCTTGCCACCGATGACCCGCGCACCAGGTTCGAGGAGTTGATGCTAGTGCGCGATCCGCTCTACCGGTCCATCGCGACGATCACTGTCACGACCGACGGGCGCCGCCTGAGCTCGGTGGCCGGCGAGATCGTCACGGCGCTTTCCGCATGCAGCGCATCGACCTGAATCTCGGCGCCAGGCGCTGCCCCATTCTGATCGGGCCAGGCCTCCTGGGCTCGCAGGCATTGCTCGCCGAGCACACGGGCGCTGCACAACTGATGGTTGTCAGCAATGAGACCGTGGCGCCGCTGTGGCTGCCGCGCCTGCGCGCAGGCCTTGCAGGCCGTCCATTCGCGCAATGCCTGCTGCCGGATGGCGAAGAGCACAAGACACTTGCAAGCGCCGCGCGGATCATCGACGCGCTCGTAGGCTCGCGCATGAATCGCGACTGCATGGTGATCGCGCTCGGCGGTGGCGTCGTCGGCGACATCGCCGGCTTTGCGGCGGCAACCTACCAGCGCGGCGTCGCCTGCCTGCAGTTGCCGACCACGCTGCTCGCGCAGGTCGATTCGGCGGTCGGCGGCAAGACTGGCGTCAATCATCCAGGTGGCAAGAACCTGATTGGCGCCTTCCACCAGCCCGTCGCCGTCATCACCGACACCGATACGCTCGGCACGCTGCCGGACCGCGAATTGCGCGCCGGCCTTGCCGAGGTCATCAAGGCCGCGTTGATTGCCGACAGCGCATTCTTCGCCTGGCTGGAACTGCAGATCGAGGCTTTGCTCGCGCGCAATCCGGAGGCGCTCGCGGAGGCGATCCGCCGCGCCTGCGAGATCAAGGCCGGCATCGTCGCCCGCGACGAGCGCGAGCAGGGTCCGCGCGCACTGCTGAATCTCGGCCACAGCTTCGGGCACGCGATCGAAACGGGGCTGGGTCATGGCCGCTGGCTGCACGGCGAGGCGGTCGCCGCCGGCATCGTGCTGGCCGCCGAGCTTTCCGAGCGCAGCGGCCGCCTGGCCGCGGGCGAGGTCGGGCGCGTGCGCGTGCTGCTCGCCCGCGCCGGTCTGCCGGTCGATCCGCCGCGGCTCGGGCGCGAACGCATGCTCTCGCTCCTCGGCATGGACAAGAAGGTCGCGGGCGGGCGGCTGCGTCTCGTGCTGCTGGATGCGATCGGCGCCGCAACCTGCACGGCCGACTTTCCCCGGGACGCGCTCGAGACGCTGCTCGAGGACAGGACCGGCACGGGCGCGGCGTGAGAAAAGGCCGCGATCCGGACGCCGGGCTCGCGCCCTTTGCTGCGCTCGTCGCCAATTCGCGCGGGCGCCGGCATCCCGAGCCGCCAGCGGATTACCGCAGCGAATTCCAGCGCGATCGCGACCGCATCGTGCATTCGAATGCCTTCCGGCGCCTGGTCTACAAGACGCAGGTGTTCATCAATCACGAAGGCGACATGTACCGCACGCGGCTGACGCATTCGCTGGAAGTCGCTCAAATCGGCCGCTCGGTCGCTGTCGCGCTCGCGCTCTCCGAGCCGCTGACCGAGGCGATCTGTCTTGCGCACGACCTGGGCCACACGCCCTTCGGTCACGCGGGCCAGGACGTGCTGAACGAATGCATGCGCGAATACGGCGGCTTTGAGCACAACCTGCAGTCGCTGCGGGTCGTCGATGAACTCGAGGAGCGCTACGCGCAGTTTCGCGGCCTCAACCTGACTTTCGAAACCCGCGAGGGGATACTGAAGCATTGCTCGCTCGCCAATGCGCGGCAGTTCGGTGAGCTGGGCCGGCGCTTCATCGAGCGCCAGCAGCCCGGGCTCGAGGCGCAGATCGCGGATCTCGCCGATGCGATCGCCTACAACAATCACGACGTGGATGACGGCCTGCGCTCCGGACTGGTGACCATCGACGACCTGCGCGAAGTGACGCTGTTCGCGCGCCACCATGCGACCGTCAGTGCTGCGTACACGGATCTGCCGGCGCGGCGCATGATCCATGAGATCGGGCGGCGCATGATTCACGACGTCGTGAGCGACCTGATCGAGGCGACTGCAGGGCGCCTTGTGGAGGCGAAGCCCGCGAACATCGACGCGGTCCGCGCCCTGCCGCATCCACTCGTGGGATTCTCGGAGGCCAGGGACACCGAGCACGCCGAATTGAAGAAATTCCTGCGCACGCGGCTCTACCGGCACGAGCACATCGAAGCGCAGCGCAGCGGCGCGGCCCAGGTGCTCCGCGGCCTGTTCGAGGCCTTCATGCAGGACGTGACTCGGATGCCGGCGGAACACCGCGACGCGGCGCTCGCCATGGAATCGGCATCGGGGAAGGCTGGCCGCGCCCGCGGGGTCGCCGACTATGTCGCCGGCATGACGGACCGCTACGCCTTCCAGGAGCAAGCCCGCCTCTCGGGCAGGGGATCCTCGGATTGACTCCCGCGCGCCCGCGACGGTGATCGAAAGCGCCCGGGGCAAGGCACGACGATCGCGGTGTACCTTGGTACACGAGGGAGGAGCAACGCCGCCACGGGCGATTTCGATCCCGTCCCGTGTATGGATGCAATCGATGAATGGGTTGCGCCTCAGCGGCCCGCGCCTTGCACCAGGCGGTCTGAGGCAGCAACGCGGGCGCGCGGGAGTCAATCCGAGGATCCCACTGGTTTGATACCATCGCGCGGCCAAACGCAGGAGGCAGGGTGGCCAGGGCCGAGATACTCGCGCGGGAACGACTGATCTTCGCGATGGACGTGCAAAACGCCGACGCCGCGCGCCGGCTCGCGGACACGCTCGGCGATTCAGTGTCCTTCTACAAGCTCGGGCTCGAGTTGTTCATGTCGGGTGACACCTTCGAACTGCTCGACTGGATGGTCGGCCGCGGCAAGCGCGTGTTCGTGGACCTCAAGTTCTTCGACGTGCCGGCCACGGTCGCCGGGGCGGTGCGCAATCTGCGCAATCGCGGCGTGACATTCGCGACCGTGCACGGCAACCAGTCGATCATGGAAGCGGCGGTCGCGGCCGCGGGCGATGTCGGAATCCTCGCGGTCACCGTGCTGACCAGCCTCGATCGCGGCGACCTCGACGACCTCGGCTTCCAGTGCGACGTGGGAGCACTGGTACTGTCGCGTGCGCGGCGCGCGCTGGCAGCCGGCTGTGCCGGCGTTGTTTCCTCCGGGCTCGAGGCGAAACTGCTGCGCGCCGGCGTGGATGATCGCCTGATCGTCGTCACGCCGGGCATCAGGCCCGTCGAGAACCGTCCGACCGACGACCAGAAGCGCGTCATGAGCGTGCCCGAGGCGTTCGTGAATGGCGCCGACTACATCGTCATCGGGCGGCCGATCCGCGATGCCGCCGACCCGCGTGCCACCGCGGAGCAGATCCAGGCGACCATCGCGGGCCTGTATCCCCGCCGATGAGCACACAGCCGGGCAATGACCGGCTGTTGCGCGCCTTGCTGCGCCAGCCCGTGGATCGCACGCCGGTCTGGATCATGCGTCAGGCCGGTCGCTACCTGCCGGAGTACCGCGCGACGCGCGCGAAGGCCGGCAATTTCATGGCGCTGTGCACCAATCCGGAGCTCGCCTGCGAGGTGACGCTGCAGCCGCTCGCGCGCTACGCGCTCGACGCGGCGATCCTCTTTTCCGACATCCTGGTCATTCCGCATGCGATGGGCCTTGGTCTCGGGTTCGAGGAAGGCGAGGGACCGCGGATCGCGCGACCCATCCGCAGCGAAGCGGATGTCCAGTCGCTGCCGGTGCCGGATCCCGACGACAAGCTGCGATTCGTGCTGGACGCCATCACGCTGACCCGCCGCGAACTTGCCGGCCGCGTGCCGCTGATCGGTTTTGCGGGCTCGCCGTGGACCGTCGCGACCTACATGGTTGAAGGTCGCTCGAGCAGGGACTTCGCGCGGATCAAGGGGCTGCTCCAGGCCGAGCCGCGGACCCTGCACGCGCTACTCGAGAAACTCGCGCGCGCGACGACGGCCTATCTCAATGCGCAGATCGCGGCCGGTGTGCAGGCCGTCATGATCTTCGACAGCTGGGGTGGAACGCTGGCAACGCCGGACTATCTGGAGTTCTCACTGGCGTACATGCAGCAGATCCTGGCCGGTCTTGCGCGCGAGCCGGAAGGGCGGCGCGTGCCGGTGATCCTGTTCACCAAGGGCGGTGGCATCTGGCTCGCGCGCATGGCCGCGACCGGCGCGGATGCGCTCGGCATCGACTCCGCGACGGATCTGTCCGCCGCGCGCCGGGCGACCGGCGATCATGTCGCGCTACAGGGGAATCTTGATCCGACCCTCTTGCACGAACCGCCGGACTGGATTCGCCACGAGGTCGCGCGCGTCCTCGAGAGCTATGGGCGCGGGCCCGGGCATGTTTTCAACCTGGGTCATGGCGTGCAGCCGGACACAAACCCGGATCACGTGGCCGCGATGATCGCGGCCGTGCACGAACTGTCGCCGCAATACCACCGGTAAAAGGGGACGCGCCCCTTTTCCTGGGTAAAAGGGGCGCGTCCCCTTTTACCCTTTTACCGCAGTTCGTCGCGCAGCGTGCGGCGCAGGATCTTGCCGACATTGGTCTTCGGCAGCTCGTCGCGGAAATACACGGCGCGCGGCACCTTGTAGCCGGTCAGCTCGCGTTTGCAGAAGGCGACGACCTGTTCGCTGGTGAGCGCCGGGTCTTTCTTCACGATGAATAGCGCGACGACCTCGCCGGATTTCTCGTCCGGCTGCGCGACCGCCGCGACTTCGAGCACGCCCGGCATCTGCGCGACCACGCCCTCGACTTCGTTGGGATACACGTTGAAGCCGGACACCAGGATCATGTCCTTCTTGCGATCCTCGATGAA
>JANOSR010000147.1:0-3107 GCA_031415935.1 Steroidobacteraceae bacterium
CGCTACCGCAATGCCGGCCGCAGCTGAGGGACGTTTCGTGACCTTCGGCGTCGTACCCACGCATCCCGAAACGGGATACGGATACATCCGCAAGGGCGTCGAAGTTGGCGCAGTTCTGCGGGTCGCTGCGTTCGTCGAGAAACCGGATGCCGCGAAAGCTGCGCAATTCGTCGCGAGCGGCGATTACCTTTGGAACAGCGGCATGTTCCTGCTATCGGCGCAGGGCTACCTGGATGAATTGCGCCGCCTCGAACCGGCCATGCTCTCGGCCTGCGAGCGGGCCTACGCTTCCGCCGTTCGCGACCTCGACTTCACGCGACTCGATCGCGCGGCCTTCGAGGCCTGCCGCGCCGATTCAATCGACTATGCGGTCATGGAAAAGACGGATCGCGCCGCCGTGGTCCCGCTGTCTGCGGGCTGGAGCGACGTCGGGTCCTGGGCTTCGTTGAAGGACGCGCTGCCGGCGGATTCCGATGGCAATGTCCTGCATGGCGACGTGATGGCGGAGGACACGACCGACTGCCTGCTGTATTCGTCGGATCGCCTGGTGGCGGCCGTCGGCCTCGATTCGCATGTCGTGATCGAGACCAAGGATGCGGTCCTGGTCGCGCCGAAAGACCGTGTGAGGGACGTCAAGCGCCTCGTCGAGCGCATGAAAAAGGCCGGGCGCAGCGAACCGGGCCTGCATCGCGAGGTGTTTCGCCCCTGGGGCAGCTACGACAGCATCGACGCCGGCGAACGCTTTCAGGTCAAGCGACTGACAATCAAGCCGGGCGCCGTGCTCTCGCTGCAGATGCATCGCCACCGTGCGGAGCATTGGGTCGTGGTCCAGGGGCAGGCCCGGATCACGCGCGGCGAGGACGTCTTCCTGCTCTCCGAAAACGAATCCACGTACATTCCGGTCGGCACCGTGCACCGCATCGAGAATCCCGGCAGCGATCCGCTGCGGATCATCGAGATCCAGTCCGGCAGCTATCTCGGCGAAGACGATATCGTGCGGCTCGAGGATCATTACGGCCGCAAGGGGCGGACGGACTGAGCAAATCGTCACGATTCCGCCCGATTTGACGATTGCGGGGCATGAATCGTAGTATTACGGTACCTCTATCGATCGAGAAATCGTATGACGGTGGTTACCGTGTCGCCGAAATTCCAGGTGGTAATACCGAAGGCAATTCGTGAGGCGCTCGGCATCAAGCCGGGTGCACTCCTGCAGGCGATCCAATACGGTGACCGCATCGAACTCATTCGGGCGAGATCACCGAAGGAGGCGCGTGGTTTCCTGCGCGGCATCGACACGACTGTGCCGAGAGATCGGGACCGCGTGTGAACGTCGTCGATTCATCCGCATGGCTCGAGTACTTCGCGGAGGGACCCAATGCAAGACGTTTCAGGCCGCCAATAGTCGCGACCGGGAATTTGCTCGTGCCAACCTTGGCTATTTATGAAGTTTTCAAGAGAATTCTTCAGCAGCGCGGGGACCACGACGCTCTCCAGGCAGTGGCCGTCATGGTGCAAGGGCGCGTCGTCGATCTCGACCGATCGATCGCGCTGTCTGCCGCCCGGATATCAATCGATCATGACTTGCCCTTGGCGGACAGCGTCATGCTTGCGACAGCGAGAAGTTTTCAGGCGACATTCTGGACCCAGGATGCGGATTTCGAAGGCATCGAAAACGTCAAGTATTTTCCCAGGCAGGGCTGATTGAGCCTCAAGATCGACCTGGTCGCCGCGGCGCGCCCGAATTTCATGAAGATCGCGCCCCTGTATCACGCGCTGTCGCGCGAATCCTGGTGTCGCCCGCGCATCGTGCATACGGGTCAGCACTACGACCCGAACATGTCGGACGCGTTCTTCCATGATCTCCAGCTTCCGGATCCGCAGCTTCACCTCGGTATCGGCAGCGGGTCCCACGCCGAGCAGCTCGGTGGCGTGATGATCGCCTACGAGCGCGCGCTGGCCGCGGAGCGCCCCGACTGGATCGTCGTGGTCGGGGACGTGAATTCGACCGCCGCGTGCTCGCTGGTCGGCGCCAAGCTCTGGATCCCGGTGATCCACCTCGAGGCGGGTCTGCGCAGCCGCGACCGCCGCATGCCGGAGGAGATCAACCGGATGGTCACGGACGCGATCGCGGACGTGTTGTGGACTCCGTCGCCGGATGCGGACGACAACCTGCGCGCAGAGGGCGTTCCTGCGGAGCGTATAGATCTCGTCGGCAACATCATGATCGACTCCTACGAGCTGATGCGCGCACGCATCGAATCGGCCGGTACGCGCAGGACAATGGGTCTCGAAGGCCAGCGGTACGGCGTCGTCACGCTGCATCGTCCCTCCAATGTCGATGATGCGGAGCCGCTCGCGCTGCTCGTCGACGGGCTGGTGGCGGTATCGAAGCAGCTGCCACTGGTGTTCCCGGTTCACCCGCGCACGCGCAAGCGCCTGGCCGAGTTCGGGCTCATGTCCCGCTTCGATAGCAGCCAGGTCCGGCTCTGCGATCCGTTGTCCTACATCGAATTCATGAACCTCGTCAGCAGCTCGGCGCTCGCGATCACGGATTCGGGTGGCGTGCAGGAGGAAACGACCTACCTCGGTATTCCTTGCATGACGCTACGAGAGAACACGGAACGGCCGATTACGGTGACCGAAGGATCGAATCGCCTCGTGAAACCGCAGGATCTCGCCCGCAGTGCCGTCGAGGCCTTGAGCGGACGATGGACAACGGGCAAGCGGCCCGCGTTGTGGGACGGCCAGACCGCCGCGCGCTGCGTCGCTGCGCTCCGTCGCCGCGCGGGAATCGCGTAAGATCGCGCCACGATGGCTGCGCCGGTCAAACTTCAGGTACCGCTGCTCGATCTCAAGCCGCAGTACCAGGCGCTCAAGGCGGAACTCGACGAGGCGATGCTCAAAGTCGCTGCGTCACAGATGTTCATCCTCGGCCCGGCGGTACGCGAGCTCGAGGATAAGCTGGCCGCTTATTCGGGTGCGAAACACGGCATCGGTCTCTCCTCCGGCACGGACGCGCTCCTCATCGCGTTGATGGCACTCGACATCGGCGTCGGCGACGAGGTGGTCACCAGCCCGTACACCTTTTTCGCGACCGGCGGCAC
>JANOSR010000148.1:0-5858 GCA_031415935.1 Steroidobacteraceae bacterium
TCATGGCCGACCCGGCCTTCGCGGAGAACCGCGCAAGCATGGACGCGATCCGCGAGCTCGGGTCCCAGACCCTCCTCAAGGCGCTGCGTTTCGATGGCACCAATCCCGATGCCTGGCTCCTGAACACGCAAGCCATGGTGAGCGACGAGGCGGGCTACATGAAGGCCCTGGAGGGACTCCGCGCCCTGTATGACCGCAACGGTCTGCAGGACGCCAAGATTAACGCCTACCGCGTGGCCGCCGGCCGCGGCAAATACTCCCATCTCATCTCGATCAATACGCCCTCGGCCGAGCGGCTTGCCGCCGTTCTCGACACTGTCTCCACGGCGCCCTGGATGGCGGAGTGGCTCGCCGACACCGCCCAGTATCGGACCATTGTCCGCAACGGCACCTATCGCGAAATCACGCGCTGACGCGTTCTGCCGGCCGGCACAACGCCATCGGCTTCAGGCGGCGGAGCAATCCGCCGCCTTCGAAAAGACGATCGGCTAGCCGGTATCGGCTGCACGAAACGCAGCGACGCGGTCGGCAATACGACCAAGGCCGTCACCAAGGGCTATGCGATTGGCTCAGCGGGCCTCGCGGCGCTCGTGTTGTTCGCCGACTGCACGCACGAGTTCGA
This sequence comes from Steroidobacteraceae bacterium, assembly GCA_031415935.1. Taxonomy (GTDB): domain Bacteria; phylum Pseudomonadota; class Gammaproteobacteria; order Steroidobacterales; family Steroidobacteraceae; genus SCUD01. The sequence goes on from JANOSR010000148.1 coordinate 623, forward strand.
GGAAGCCGGTAAGCTCGGCACCCGCGCGGTGGACATGGTCACGCGAGCCGCGATCCGCGAAATGATCATCCCGTCGCTGCTGCCGTTCCTGGTGCCGGTCGTGCTGGCCTACACGATGAACTGGGCCATGTGACCTGGGGCGGCCATCCGCACGGTCGGTGGTCTGCTGATCGGCACGATCGTCACGGGTCTATTCGTCGCGATCTCGATGAAGGGGACGCCACCGTTTTCCAGGCGCCACCGGGACGCAAGGCCGCCGATTATCGAAATTTCAAGGCCCCCGCATGGAGGCCTTGCCTTTTCCGGGTGATCCGGCTCGATATCTGCGGCACCGCCTCGAGTGCGCGAGCCGTCGATGAGCGGCTCGTTCTTCATCGAGCACCCACCGCGTAACTATCGCGACTGGGCCATCAGCGATTACACTTTGCTACGAGGCACTGGCACCTGCGCATTGCGCAGGATAGGCGGACTTCGACAGTGACGAATTATGATGCGATCGTCGTCGGTGCGGGGCACAACGGCTTGACGAATGCCGCGTACCTGGCACGGGCCGGCCTCAAGGTCCTCGTACTTGAGGGCAATCCCTACATCGGGGGCGCAGCGGTCAGCCGAGAAATCCAGGAAGGCTGGATCTATTCGAACTGCTCGTACGTGTGCAGCCTGCTCCGGCCGGAACTCTTCCGGGACCTGGAACTGGCGCGCCATGGGCTGCAGGTGGTGCCGTACGGCGGCGGCGTGACTATTACGCGGACCGGGGACACCCTCGGCAATTACACGGATCACGACGTGAAGCGCCGGGAATTCGCGCGTCACAATCCCCGCGACGCCGATGCCTATCATCGGTACTCGACCGACGTGATGCGCCAGTGCAAGTTCATCCGCCCGCTGCTTCTGCGCACTCCTCCCGATCCGACCTCGCTCAAGCCGCGCGACATCCGCGAGCTGATCTATCTCGGCCGCGAGTTCGCGAAGTTCGGCGAGCAATTTATCTATGACACAATGCGCTTCTACACGATGAGCATCGCCGATTTCCTCGGCGAATATTTCGAGTCCGATCTCATCAAGGCGCACCTGTCCGGCAGCGGCATCATCGGCTCGGCCATGGGCGTGTACTCGCCGGGCACGGCCTACGTGCTGCTGCATCACTACATGGGCGATGTCGACGGATCGATCGGCGCATGGGGATTCGCCCGCGGCGGCATGGGCGCAGTCTCGAAGGCGATCGCATCCGCGTACAAGTCGTTCGGCGGCGAGATCGTTACCGATGCGCCGGTCGAGCGCGTCATTGTCCGCGGCGGAAGGGTCGCGGGTGTCGCGACCGCCAATGGCAATGAATACCGCGCGAAAATCGTCGTTTCGAATCTCGACCCGAAGCGCACATTCCTGAAGCTGTTCGACAAGAATGACCTCAAACCGGAATTCCTCGATCGTGCGCGAAACTTCAAGATTCGCGGATCGTCCGGCAAGCTGAACATCGCCCTCGACGGGCTCCCCGAATTTCCGGCACTGGGTCGCGACAACCCGCTGCGATTTGGCGACATCCATTTCCTCGATTCGCTCGAGAAGATGGAGCGCGCCTACGACGACTGGAAGAACGGCACCTGGTCGAAGGAGCCGTACCTGGACCTGTTGATCCCGTCGATGACCGACCCGACGATGGCGCCGCCGGGCAAGCATTTCATGTCGGTGTTCGTGCAGTACGTGCCGCCGAAGATCCACGGCCGCGACTGGACCGACCAGGACCGGGACGGGTTCAAGCAGACCGTTCTTGACCAGATCGCGCGCTACAGCCCGAATTTCAAGCAGCTGATCCGCCACGTCGAAGTTCGCACGCCGCGCGAACTCGAGAACGAAGTCGGCCTGACCGAGGGCAACATCTTCCAGGGCGAACTGACGATGGATCAGTTGCTGTTCAACCGGCCGTTTCCGGGCTACGCGCAGTATCGCGGCCCGGTCAAGGGTTTCTACATGTGCGGCTCGGGCACCCATCCCGGTGGCGGCGTCATGGCGGCACCGGGTGCCAACGCTGCGCGCGAGATATTGCTCGATCTGCGTCGGCCCAGGCTGGTGCCCGAGGGCTGGCAAGATGACTGATCGCAACCGGATCATCATCATCGGCGCGGGGCACAATGGCCTCGTCTGCGCCGCATATCTCGCCAGGGCCGGGCGCGAGGTGCTGGTGCTGGAGGCCTCGGACCGGGTCGGCGGCGCGGCGATCACAAGGGAATTCGCGCCGGGATTCCGGGTCTCCGCCTGCGCGCATCTCTGTTATCAACTGGACGTCAGCGTCAGCCGTGAACTCAAGCTCGAGGCCCACGGGCTGAAAACGGCGTACGCCAATCTTCGGACTGTCGCCCTCGCCACCGAGGGCGACCACCTCGTGCTGAATGGAGGCCGGCTGGAAGCGGGCCTGCTTCCGGACAAGGACCGCGCGGCGCTCGCCGACTACCACGCCCGCATGCTGCGGTTTGCACGGGTGCTCGGGAAGCAGCACAACCGGCGCCCGCCGCGGATCGGCGGCGGCGGCCGTTCGGAGCTCATCGCCGCGGCGATGCTCGGCCTGGATATCCGACGTCTCGGCCGCGACCCGATGCGCGAGTTCCTGCGAATCGCCGGCATCAACATCTTTGACGTGCTCGAGGAGACTTTTGAAACACCGCTGCTGAAGGGCGCTCTCGCCCTTGACGCCGTGCTCGGCACGAATCTCGGGCCACGCTCGAATAATTCGGTCCTGACGATGCTGCATCGATTGAGCGGCCAGGCGACAGGCGTTGCCGGCGGCCTGTCGTTGCCGGAGGGAGGGATGGGCGCCGTGAGCGAAGCGCTTGCTGCGGCTGCCCGTGCGAGCGGCGTGACGGTGCGCACCGGCAGTTCCGTCGCGCGCATCACGCTGGAAGGCGATCGGGTGTCAGGCGTCGAACTCGAGAGCGGCGAAAAGCAGACGGCGGGCACCGTGATCTCGAATGCCGATCCCGCCCGCACATTGCTGCAACTGCTGGGAGCACGCCATCTCGAAACCGGATTCGTGCACCGGGTCCGGCATTTTCGTTCCAAAGGGATGGCCGCCAAGCTGCACCTCGCCCTCGATGGGCTTCCAACCTTCAAGCGGCTGTCGGCGCAACGCGCCGGCGACCGCCTGGTGATCGCACCCGATCCCGCTTACATCGATCGCGCCTTCGATCATGCGAAGTACGGTCAGTGCTCGCCGGATCCGGCACTCGAGATCACGATCCCGAGTATCCATGACCGGACAATGGCGCCGCCGGGCAGGCACGTGTTGTCGGCGATCGTGCAATACGCGCCATTCGATCCGCGCGCGAGCACCGACGCCGCGCGCGCCGAGTTCCTGGAACGGACGCTCGGCCTGCTCGAGCGCTACGCCCCGGGCCTGCGCCGCCAGGTCGTCGCGTCGGAGTTGCTGCTGCCAGCCGACATCGAGCGGGAATTCCGCATCACCGGTGGCCACTGGCACCACGGTGAACTGGCGCTCGACCAGTTCCTGATGCTGCGGCCCGTTCCGGGCGCAGCACAATACGCGATGCCGGTGAATGGACTTTACCTTTGCGGCGCCGGATGCCATCCGGGCGGCGGCGTCATGGGATCCGCGGGCAGGAATGCGGCGCGGGCAGTCCTCGGCGGGGAGCGCGCGGCATGAGGCACAAGGAACATTTCAAGACCGCGGTCTACCAGACACCATTCCATCCGCGCACGTCGCAATTGAATACGCTGAATGAATGGCACCGGTGGAAGGATTACACGACGGCGGATGCGTACTTCGACCAGGCACTGGAGTACGCGGCGATCCGCAATGCCTGCGCGGTGTTCGATCTGACGCCGATGACGAAGCACCGGATCACGGGACCCGATGCGCTGCCATTCCTGAATCGTCTGATCAGTCGCGATGTCGCCAGGATCAAGCCGGGCAAGGTCGGCTACTGCGTCTGGTGCGACGACAACGGACAGGTCATCGACGACGGGACGGTGTTTCATCTGCGCGAAGGCGATTACCGCCTGTGTTCCCAGGAGCGCCAGCTGGACTGGCTGGCGCGCTCGGCGCATGGTTTCAACCTGTCGATCGTCGAGGACACGCACGATGTCGCTGCCCTCGCCTTTCAGGGGCCAACCAGTTGCGCCGTACTGAAGGCGATCGGCTGCAGCGGCGTAGAGCGTCTCGCCCCATTCGGCATCGGATATTTTCCGTTTGCCGGCGCCGAACTGATGATCTCACGGACCGGGTATACGGGCGATCTCGGCTATGAACTCTGGATCGATCCGGCGCGGGCGCTCGACCTCTGGGACGCCCTGTTTGAAAAAGGTGCGAATCACGGCATTCGCCCGATGGGCACGCACGCGCTCGAAGTGGCGCGCATCGAGGCCGGCTTCATCCAGGCCGGAGTGGATTTCCTGCCGGCCGACCAGGCGATACGGCTCGACCGCTCGCGTTCGCCATTCGAGCTCGATCTCGGCCGGCTGGTCGATTTCAGCAAGCCCAATTTCAATGGCCGTCGTGCACTGCTCGAAGAGCGGCGGCGCGGCTCGCGCTACCGCCTGGTGCGGCTGGACATCGAGGGCAACAAGCCCGCGCGCTCGGCGTATGTATACGACAGCAGGCGGAATGTCGTCGGCACCGTCACGTCGGCGGAATGGTCGCCGTCCGCGAAGTCGAATATCGCGCTCGCGTCGATGCACATGCCCTGGGGGCTGCCCGGCGACGAACTCTGGGCTGAGATCTACTATCAGCGCGAACTCAAGTGGTCGCGCGTGATGGCGCGTTGCCGGGTGGTTGCGGGCGCATTCTTCGACCCGCCCCGGCGCCGCGCGACACCCGCCGCGGATTTCTGATCGCCGCCGGGGCGCGGAGCCTGCATGCCGCACATGTTGTTCATACTTTTGGCATGGAAACGAGGCGCCGCTGTGGCAATTCCCTACCGGCTTCTGACGGCGGCTTGTCTCATGTTTGTAGTGCAGACGATGCCAGCCGGTGCCCGAGAGACGTCAGTCCGGTTGCCGCATGAGGTCAGTACATTCGCGGACGGGCGCAAGCCGATCCAGGCGCTTTACGAGGCCTATCTCAAGCTGCTCGACGGCGGGTGGTCGCTCGAAATCGTGGCGAACTCGCAGCCCGCCGGCACAACGCAGGCGCTGCCGATCATCGCCCTGCGCTCGCCCCGGAGCGGAGCCGCGGTCTGGATCATGGCGGGAATCCACGGCGAAGAACCGGCCGGACCGAACGCGA
>JANOSR010000149.1:0-3608 GCA_031415935.1 Steroidobacteraceae bacterium
GCAAAGGCCTCCTGGTACCTGGAATGAGGGGACTGGACACCAGCTCCGGTACCGCAGATGAGCGGTATCTGGTACCCGACGAGCGGCTGAGAGACGGTCCTGCGCGGAGCCTCTTGTAAGTCCCTGAATGCTTGTAACAAAATGGCGCTATATTCGGCGAACAAGCTGTGAACCGGATCGGCGAATCGAGCATCCAACTCACGTAATGTCCGGTACTTGCTCGGCTGGTACCGTACTGGTGTAGGCTGAACAAGCGCGGTACCGAGGCCAAGTGCACACCCACACTTGGGCTGGAGACCCCGGGATCGAGGCGTATATGGGAACCAGCATCGCAAACTTTTTAGAGCGGCATTTGCTGCGCGGCATCGCGCACCTCAGGAATGTCTACGTGGTTTTCGCGACATGGGACCATGACGCGCAGGTTTGGTACGTGCGTGATTCGTCGGTTCCTGGGCTGGCGCTTGAAGCGGACTCAGTCGAGGATCTTGTACGGAAGCTCGAAGTCGCGGTACCCGAACTTGTGGCACTGAATTCCCAAAAATCCGCCCATCGAGACAGTCGCGGCCATACGCAGTTTCGCATCACATTTGAGGATTGCGCACAGTCCGCCTAATCTGGCCGGATGGCCGATTTCAAGCGCGAACTCAAAGAGCTCCTTCGCGAAGCAGGATGCAAATTCGTGCGCCCAGGCAAGGGCGATCACGAGATCTGGTACAGCCCCATTTCCAAGATTAATTTCACGGTCGACAACGGCACGAAGTCTCGGCACACGGCCAATCAGTCGCTCAAGCAAGCTGGTCTGCCCAAGGCCTTCTGACCTAACCCAACTTGCGCAGTTGGGAGCTGGTTGAAGCGATTTTCGGCCTGTGTGCTGTAGTCGGATCAGCGACTTGCGTGTTGCGCGGCGCCGATTTGGGCGTGTAGTGCCGACCTCGGGTGTTTTCTTTTGCCGATGGCTCGGTTGTGATAGCGCTCATGTACCTGCGCCACACGACCCGCAAGAAGGACGGCAAAGTACATCGCTACTGGCGGCTGGTGCGCAGCGTGCGGGTCGGCCGGCGCGTGATTCAGCAGACGGTGGCGCATCTCGGCGAGCTCGATGAACACGGGCGACTCGAAGCGCGAGCGTTCGCTCGCCAGTTGATCGGCGCGCCCGAGCAAGCAACGTTATTTGATGACGGCAGTTCGCATCTGACCGTGCCGGTGCGTTTGAAGGGCGTCCGTGTCGAACGCTCGCGCCAGTTCGGCGATGTGTACCTCGCGCTCGCCCTGTGGCGCGGCACCGGTCTGGCGCAGCTGTGCGGGCAGTTGCTGCCCACGGGTAAAGAACAAGTCCCGTGGGAGAAGATCGCCGCGGTGCTGGTTTCGGCGCGGCTGTGCGAGCCCTCCAGCGAGCTGCACATCGCCGAGGATTGGTATCGGCGCACGGCGCTCAGCGATCTGCTGCAACTGCAGGACGCGCAGATCAACAAGGATCGGCTCTATCGCGCACTGGATGCGCTGCTGGTGCACAAGACGGCGATCGAGGTGCATTTGTCGCGGCGCTGCGGGGAGCTGTTCTCCATCCACAACGAAGTGCTGCTGTACGACGTGACAAGCACCTATTTCGAAGGCCAGGCCGAGGCCAACCCGCTCGCTCGGCGCGGCTACTCACGCGATCATCGGCCCGACTGCAAGCAGGTCTGCATCGCGCTGGTCGTCACCATGGATGGCTTTCCGCTCGGCTACGAAGTCTTCCCCGGCAACACCCACGACTCGCGCACCTTGCAGACCATCGTCGCCACGATGGAAGCCCGTCACGGCGTGGTGGGGCGCGTGTGGATCACCGACCGCGGCATGGCGAGCGCGGCCAATCTGGCGTGGCTGCGCCAGACCGGGCGACGCTACATCATCGGCGCGCCGAAGTCGGAACTGAAGAAGTTCGCCGCCTCGCTGGCGACACCGTCCGGCTGGCGCGTGATCCGCGCCGGCGTCGAGGTCAAGCTCATCCGCTGCGCCAAGACCGGCGAGACCATCATCCTGTGCCGCTCGGCCGAACGCAGGAGCAAAGAGCAGGCGATGCACGAGAAGTTCAGCCGCCGGATCGAAGCCGCGCTCGCACGTCTCGCCGGGCGCATCGATCACTCGGCCCGGCGCATCGATCCGACGCAAGTGAACCGGCAGATAGGCCGGATCTTGCAGCAAAATCAGCGCGCCGCCGCGCGCTTCGATGTGCGTCTCATCGAGGTCGATTGCGCAGCGGGATTTCGTCTCGAGGTCAACATCAACGCTGCATTCGACGATTGGGCGGTGCTCTCCGAGGGCGCGTATCTGCTGCGCTCGAACATCAGCGACTGGTCCGACGAGCAGCTGTGGAAAGCCTATATCCAGCTGACCCAGGCGGAAGCCGCCTTTCGCATTCAAAAAGATCAGCTGCGCGTGCGTCCCATCTGGCACCAGCGTGCCGATCGCGTCCAGGCGCACATCCTGGTCTGCTTCCTCGCCTTCGTACTGTGGAAAACTTTGGAACTGTGGCAGCAGCGTGCCGGTCTCGGCAATTCACCGCGCACCGTGCTCGAAGAACTCGTGCGCATCCAGTCCCACGATGTCGTTCTACCGACGACGAGTCACGGTGAAATTCGTTTGCGCTGTGTCGCTCAACCCGATGACGCTCAGGCCGTGCTACTCGAGCGCCTCGGCATCGTCCTGCCCAAACGCATGCGCATGACCGAGGTCGACTTACCCGCCGTCGCCCTCAGCGCTTAGCCGCCTCCAAACCAAAAATGTAGTGCCGACTTCTTGCCTAAGGCATTGATCCCATTACATGGCTACATCGATTCTGCGCAAGTTGGGCTAGCTCGACACTGGCGAGTCGAGCGAGAGAAAAGTGGGCTCCAATAACGTCTAGTATGCTATTTACATTGTCCGGGTGGGAAATAACACCTTACATTGCACCTGCCGTAGCGCGAGTGCCTTGGCGACCGGCCGCTACAGGTTGGGAAGTACTTCCCGGGCCCAAATCAAGTTTGCCAGCGGCAGCCCCGGGAGGCCGCGATTTCCGGATCCGTTGGCAGCTGCGTGAAGGCCTGCCAGTCGTGTGTCGCGCCCCCTTCGGAACACCCCGGCCATTGCTCGGATACGATTCGATCCGGCGCGCCAGACACCGGGCTGTCGTTAAAACACAACAGCATGTCGCCATTGTTTTTCGGGGACATGATTGCGGCTCGTTGCAGGTGAGGCACGCATGGCAACTTTAACCGCAGCGAAAGGCCCTCTCAACGAGCCCTCTGTTGCTCATTCGCAACATCGACTTGCACAAGCAACAATTGTTGTTATGATGCGCCATCCAAAAGTGGCCGAGGCTGAGCATGAATTTCGCCACCTCTGGGTTTGTGTACTGCAGTTCACATATCAACGTTCGGAAGAACGGCGCTGCCGTTCGCGGGAGGAAGTAGACAATGGAACGCAATAATCGCGTTGCAACAGCCGTTCGTCGCGCGCTCATCATGAGTGCACTGACGACTGCAGGCGTTGCGGCACCTGCGCTTGCGCAGGACAACCTGGGTGAGATCGTCGTCACCGGATCGCGCATCAAGTCCGCGAATCTGGAAACCACGACACCTGTGACG
>JANOSR010000150.1:0-1836 GCA_031415935.1 Steroidobacteraceae bacterium
AAGTCGCCTTTAGCGGATCCGCCGGTGTCTCCGGAGGTCATCGAAGCTGCATCGGGGTTTGTCGATGAATCGCGACTGCAACCGGCTGTCAGTAATACCGCGACGGCGAGACAGGTCATCAGGGATTTCATTGCAGACTCCACAGTAAGTTCACGGAACAGCATGTCAAGCAACGCCTTGGCGTGCCCTGACCTGGATCAAGTCGGGGTCACCGGCCGAGCCAGACCGACAGCAATCCAAGCGGGTGGTGGGTCCATGCAATCGTCAGCATGAAGCCGTAGGTCAGGAGGGCCGCGGCGAAGTACCGGAAGCGCCTACGCTGTGTCCCGGCGCGTTTCAGCGCGAAACTGCCCAGCAAGACGTAAGCCAGCAATAGTGTGACTTTCGCTGCCAGCCAGCCATTTGCGTAAGTTGCACCGGGCAGGATCGTCAATAACATCAATGCGGAAGTCAGAAGCACCGTATCAATCGAATAGCTCAGATAGCGAAGGGTCACTGACAGCGCCCAGTCCTGATGGCCGGCCTGCACCATCAAGCCTCGCATCAGGAACAGCCCACCGCTCGAGAATACGGCCGTCACGTGCACCAGTTTGATTTGCGGATAGTATTCGACCATTGCGTCGGCCGGCTCAAAATCCCGGCCGCTGCTCGACCTGCTCCAGCAGCCGAGTCAGGAATCGGCGGATCGCGGGCTCGGCATCCGCGGCGGTCATCAGTTTCTGCTGTTCCATCAGCCGCGCCATGTCGCGGATCGTGCGCTCCCCGTCGATCATCGCCAGCAGGAAGGCGTAGACGCGCGTCGACAGCGATTGCGCACGGAATTGCGGCAGCGCCGGCACCGGCAGGTCGCTCTGCCGCAACCAGTCCGGCACGGCGCGGCCCGGCGCTGGCGCCTCGATATCACGCTCCTTACGCGCGCCAAATGTGATCACGGTTTCCAGACGCGCATGCCGGCTGGCTGGCGAGGAGAGGTAGGGCAGTTGCGCTTCACGAGCTACGGTTCGCGCGAAGCCGGCTGCCGGCAGGGCTTCGAGCAACTCCTCCAGGGAGAGCGCTTCGGCCGGCGTGCCATCCGCGAAGGCGAGCGAACCGTGATTGATCCAGAGTCCGCCCGGCGCAAGCAGGCGATTGATCCGCCGCTGCAGATGCGCGACCGGCTCACCGGCCACATCGATGAACCAGGGCGTCAATACCAGATCGAAGCGGCCGGGCTGGAATGGCGGCGACGATGCGTCGGCCAGCAATAATTCGAGGCCTGGCGGTGCTTTTGTGGGCGCCGCAAGTCTCCTGAGCACCGCATGGTCCGCAATGGTTCGTGGCGCGATCGGACATTCGAATAGTTCGAGCGATTCGCCGGCCAGGATGCGACGGGCCGCCAGCAGGAACAGCGGATTGAAATCGAGCGCGACAGTCAGGCCCGGTTGCAGGGCGCAGTGGATGTCGTAGGCGAGCCGGGCTGCACCTGCGCCCAGTACCAGCGCGCGTTGAGGCCGCTGGCCGTCAGGCAACGCGCCCATGACCGCGGCGAGTCCCGCGGCGTTTTCCGCCTCACCCCAGCACCAGTCGCGATGCAGGTTGGTGTAGTAGCTGGAAAGCCCCTGGCTGAGCGGCAGCTCAGTGCCCAGTGCCACGTGCACGGCATGAGCTTCGGCGCGCCCCGCAAGACCCAATGGCGACATCAACTCGCGGATCCGGATCGCCTGATCGTCGAGCGCCGCGACGACATGCTCGAGTCGCCGTCGCGTCAGGTTGCCCTGTGGCGCCTGCCCGAGCGCCGCGCGCTGGCGGGTAGCCTCGGCCGCGTAGTGCGCCAGCAGGTAATGCAGGCGCCCGCGC
>JANOSR010000151.1:0-6399 GCA_031415935.1 Steroidobacteraceae bacterium
TCGTTTGCGTCTGCAGCGCAAGCTCGACGAAATCGGCCGGCAGCAACCGGCCACGGACGATGCGTCCACCGGCGCCTGAACTCGGCTTCTTCGAACGCTACCTGACGGTCTGGGTGCTGGCCTGCATCGGGGTCGGTATCGTTCTCGGGCAGCTTGCGCCCGCCGTAGCGGCCACGGTCGCGAGCCTGGAGTTCGCACGCGTCAACCTGCCGGTCGGGATCCTGATCTGGATCATGATCATCCCGATGCTGGTCAAGGTGGATTTCGGCCGGCTACATGAAGTGCGCCATCACGCACGCGGTATCGGTGTCACGCTATTCGTCAATTGGGCAATCAAGCCATTCTCGATGGCGCTGCTCGGCTGGATTTTCGTCCGGCATCTGTTCGCGGACTGGCTGCCGGCCGGGCAGCACGACAGCTACATCGCGGGCCTGATCCTGCTGGCCGCGGCGCCCTGCACGGCCATGGTGTTTGTCTGGAGCAATCTGTCGAAGGGCGAGCCGAACTTCACGTTGACGCAGGTGGCGCTCAACGACCTGATCATGGTCTTCGCCTTCGCGCCGCTCGTCGCGTTGCTGCTGGGCGTCGCGGCCATCCAGGTGCCGTGGGATACGCTGCTGCTCTCGGTCGTGTTGTACATCGTCGTGCCGCTCGTGATAGCTCAGACTTGGCGCCGCCACATCCTGCGTCGCGGACAGGGCGCCTACGAAGCTGCGATCCGCCGCGTCGCGCCCTGGTCGCTTGCGGCGCTGCTCGCGATGCTGGTGTTGCTGTTCGCATTCCAGGGTGACGCGATCCTTGCGCAGCCGCTCGTGATCGCGCTGCTGGCCGTGCCGATCCTGATCCAGGTGCTGCTGAATTCCAGCGTCGCTTACCTGCTGAACCGGCGCCTGGGCGTCGCGCACTGTGTGGCCGGACCTTCGGCGCTGATCGGTGCCTCCAATTTCTTCGAGCTGGCCGTCGCGGTCGCGATCAGCCTGTTTGGACTGGAGTCGGGCGCTGCGCTCGCGACCGTCGTCGGCGTGCTGATCGAGGTGCCGCTGATGCTTCTGGTGGTGCGCGCTGTCAACGCCTCGCGCTCCTGGTACGAGGCGGGGCCGTCGATGTCCGCGGCCCGGGCAGCCCGCGATTAGCTGCTAGAATCGTTCCAGCCGGCACCCCCGGCACACGATGCTGGCTTACTTCCTGATCCTGTTTTCGCTGATTCTCGTCAACGGCCTGTTCGCCATGGCCGAACTGGCGGTCTTTTCTTCGCGCCCGACACGGCTGAAGCAAATGGCCGAAGCAGGAAGCAAGGGCGCGCGTGCGGCGCTCCGCCTGCTCGACGATCCGACCCGATTCCTGTCCACGGTGCAGATCGGCATCACGCTGATCGGCGTGCTGGCGGGCGTCTACAGTGGCGCTCGCTTTGCTGTGCCGCTCGGCGAGTGGCTGGCGGGCTTCGAGCTGCTGGCACCCATCGTGCAGTACACCGACACAATCGCCTACGGCATCGTCGTGGTCGGCGTCACCTACCTTTCGCTCGTAATCGGCGAACTCGTGCCCAAGCGCTGGGCGCTGACCAATCCCGAGGCGATGGCGGCGCTGGTCGCGCGCCCGATGGAAATACTCGCGCACCTCTCCGCGCCACTCGTCTGGCTGTTGCAGGGCTCGACGGAGCTTGTGGTGCGCGTCCTCGGCCTGCAGAAGTCCACGAGCCGCGGCCTGACCGAGGAAGAAATCCGTTCGATGATCACCGAGGCCACGCGCGCCGGCGTGTTCCACATCGACGAGCACCGGATGATCGAGGGCGTGCTGCGCCTGCCGGATCGCACGGTGCGCAGTGTCATGATCCCACGCGGCGATGTCGTGTGGCTCGACGTGGACGACAGCCGCGAGACCGTGTGGAGCGCCATACGCGCCGGCAGCCATTCGCGTTACCCGGTCTGCCGCGGCGACCTGGACGAACTGCTGGGCATCGTGCAGACCGGCGACCTGGCCGACTGGTTGCGCGAGCCGTCGGGTGGCGACCTGGCATCAAGATTGCGCGCGCCGCTGATCGTGCACGAGTCCACGCGGGTGCTGCGATTGCTGGATCTCTTCCGCGAGTCGAAGCTGAACTTCGCCGTCGTCGTGGACGAGCACGGTTCGATCGAGGGCATCGTGACGCCCGGCAACATCCTGACCGCGATCGCTGGCGAACTGCCCGAGGCGGCGAGCGAGGAAGTGCCGGAGGCGGTCATGCGCGACGACCAGTCCTGGCTGATCGACGGGCGCATGGCGATCGACGACGTCGAGCGGCTGCTGGCCTGCGGCAACATGCGTTCCGGCGACGATTACACGACGCTCGCCGGCTTCGTACTCGCGCAATTGGGTCGCGTGCCGGCCACTGCGGAGAATTTCCGCTGGCGCGGTCTGCGCTTCGAGGTCGTGGACATGGACGGTCGCAGGATCGACAAGCTGCTGATCCAGCGGCTGGCACCGGAATGAAGCGATGAGCTACCAGCCGCGCCGGCCGGCCCGGCAGGAAATGCTGCGTATTCGCGGTCTCGAACACCGCGTGTTGCGCTGGGGACCGGATTCGGACGACCCGGTGCTGCTCCTGCACGGCTGGGCCGACAGCGCGGATAGTTTCCAGTTCATCGCGGACGAAATCGCACCGCAGTGGCCGCTCGCGGCGCTCGACTGGCGTGGTTTCGGGTATAGCGAGTGGAGTCCGGGCGGCTACTGGTTCCCGGACTATTACGCCGACCTCGAGCAGCTGCTGGACCAGCTGTGCCCGGCGGGCGCTGCGCGTCTCGTGGGCCACAGCATGGGCGGCAACATTGCGATGACCTATGCCGGCATCCGGCCGGCGCGCGTCAAGAGCCTCGTCAATCTCGAGGGCTTCGGGCTGCCGCGTACCGATCCGTCCCAGGCGCCGGGGCGCCACGCGAAATGGCTGGATCAGTTGCGCGAGTCGCCCGAGTTCAGCGATTACGCCGATGCCGGCGATCTCGCAGAGCGGCTGATGCGGCGCAACCCGCGCCTGACACAGGATCGCGCGTTATTCATCGCGAACTGCTGGACCATGCCACTGCAAGGCGGAGGCGTGCGGCTGCGTGCCGACCCCGCCCACCGCCTGGTCAATCCTTTTCTGTACCGCCGTGAGGAAATGGAAGCCTGCTGGCGCCAGCTCGCGGCGTCCGTGCTGATGGTATTCGGCGGGAAATCGGACCTCGCGACGCGTCTCGGCATGGAGGGCGGCGAGGCGGCGTTGCGCGCCTGCATTCCGAATGTGCGCGTCGAGGTCTTGGCCGACGCCGGTCACATGCTCCATCATGAGGAGCCCGCGGCCGTCGCCCGGCTCATCGAGGACTTTCTGGGAAGCGCATGACGAAGACCGGCAATGAATGGCCCCGCACGCTTTTCTGGATCACGCTGGTGGTCGCGCCCACGCTCGCCCTGTCCGGCATCGGCCCTCACGACCGGCTGACCTGGTACCTCGAGATATTCCCGGCCGTGATCGCTTTCCTCGTGCTCTACGTGACCGCGAGGCGCTATCCGCTGACCCCGCTCCTTTACTGGCTGATCGCATTTCATTGCCTGATTCTGATCCTCGGCGCGCACTACACCTATGCGCGCGTGCCACTCGGCTTCTGGTTCCAGGATCTCTTCGATCTGTCACGAAACCATTACGACCGGCTGGGACACTTAGCGCAGGGCTTCATTCCCGCAATAGCGGTCCGGGAGATCTTTATCCGCTCATCGCCGGTGAAATCGGGTCCATGGCTGGCGTTCATGACCGTCGCGACCTGTCTTGCGATCAGTGCCTGCTACGAGTTCCTCGAATGGTGGGTGGCTGTCGCCGCCGGTGTCGCGGCCGAGGACTTCCTGGCGACGCAGGGCGACATCTGGGATACGCAGTGGGACATGTTCCTCGCGACCTGCGGCGCCATCGTGGCGATCGCGACGCTCTCGCGCGTGCATGACCGCGCAATTGCGAAACTGGTGGCGCGATGAGGGGCCGCCTGCGCGCCTGGCTGCGCCGGACGATCACCTACAAATGGGCGCGACGCATCGTGGTCGGGGTCATCGGCGGCAGCGTGCTGCTGATCGGTGTCGTGATGGTCGTATTGCCCGGGCCCGCGATCCTCGTAGTACCGCTCGGGCTCGGCATTCTTGGGCTCGAGTTCGCCTGGGCGCGCATCTGGCTCCGCAAGCTGCGTGCGACCGCGACCGATGTCGTCAACCGTGTGCGTGGCCGGCGGACTACGGATCCACCGCCATGAACACCGGCGACAACAGCCGGCCCCGGACCGGGCGCAGCGATCCGGCCGATGGTCCGGCGGCGTTGCGCTGGCACCAGATCGTGCAGAAGCGCGGGCTGCAAGCGGCGCCGGTGGCGCTGCCCGGCTTTGCCTGCGATGCGGGTGTCGCGCGAAATCACGGCCGCATCGGCGCGGCGGAAGGACCGGCGGCATTGCGCCGCGCGCTTGCGAATGTCGTCGCGCGGCAAACAGGGCCGGTGGACGACCTGGACGAAATTCGCTGTGAGGGCGATGCACTCGAGGCCGCGCAGGAAGCCTATGCGGCGGCCGCTGCAGCGGCGCTCTCCGAAGCGCTCCCGCCGCGCTCGGCATCGATCCGTCGCTCGTCGAGCGGCTGGTGGAAACGGTGATTGCGAGCGGCCGCGTCGCAATCGCCGATGTCGCCGAGTTGAGTCCGCCCTTTGATGAGGATGATCGCACCGCGCGCATCGCGGCGCGATTTGTCGCGCACATTGCGACTACCACGCGGCGTTAAGTCGCGAACAACTGCCCTGCGATGTCCTTGAAGGCCTTGAACTCCAGCGCGTTGCCGCTGGGGTCCATCAGGAACATGGTTGCCTGCTCGCCAGGCTGGCCGGGAAAGCGCAGGTGCGGCTCGATGACAAAGCGCACGCCGGCCGCTTTCAGCCGTTGCGCCAGCGCATCCCAGTCGGGCATCTCCAACACCATGCCGAAATGCGGGACCGGGACGTCGTGCCCATCCACCGGGTTGCTGGCGGCATCGCGCGTCGCGGCCGCGGATTCGGCGACGTGGCAGACCAGCTGGTGCCCGAAGAAATCGAAATCCACCCAGGCCTCCGAACTGCGGCCCTCGGCGCAGCCGAGCAGATCGCCGTAGAAGGCGCGCGCCTCACCGAGATTGCGCACCCGGATCGCGAGGTGAAAGGGGGTCATGCGGTTCGCGGTGCCTCCAGTGCCTGCTTGATCAGGAACTGCAGATACTCCTTGTGGGCGATGCTGGCGCGGTCATTGCCGCGACCGAGCAGCATCTCCGAAATCCGCTTCAGCTCGTAGCGTAGTGGGGCCTGATTCATCGCCGACGGACTTTCCGCATCGGCCGGCTTTTCAAGAACCATTGCGGCCAGTCGCTGCACGTACTCCTGCTGCAGATTCTGCCGGCGGCTGTTGACCGACGTCTTCGCATCGGCGGCGAACACGGCGTCCGTGAGGTCAGCCAGCATTTCGGAAAGACTGTATTCGTTCCCATATAACGCGGTGTCCAGCAGACGCTTGTGTACGACCGGGTGCAGCAGGTGATCGAGCGCCGCCTTTTGTACTGCCCAAATCTGGTCATGCAGCTTTGGGTCTTCGGTCTGGCCGTAGAAATAGAAACCGCGACGCTGGCTCTGTAGATGTGTCATCAGGTCGACGGGAATCCCCATGGCTTCCGGCGCGAATACCTGTCTCGCCAGTACCATCATGGCGCGCCGTTGTTGCGCCGCCGGAACCGGAGTGAATGGCGTGCCGGCACCGGCCTGGCCGGCCAGCGCACGATCCACCTGCACACCGCCGACATATCGCGACAGCACCATGGCGTTCCGGCCGGCGTCGACCATCAGCACGCCAAAGGCATTGCTGAGCCCCTGAAATGACTGCCCGGGACGAGTGAGTTTCTGCCTGAGGTTACCTTGTAATTGGTGGATCAACTGCAGGCGCTGTTCGGCAAAACCGATGGCGTCGCTCGACATGTCGAAGATCATCACACGCGGATCGATCCCGGCTCCCGGATCGCGCATGTCATCCGCATCATTGCCAAATGCCAGTGCCGGCTCGGTCGAGCGGGCCAGTATCTTTTCCAGCCGAGCTGCTTCGGCGACCGGATCCGCCAGCGCTTCGCTGTAACCGTAGTCGATCGCCCAGTCATCATAGGGACCGGGAACCGTGGACCAGTAATGGCCTTGCTGTTGCCCCGGCACTGCAATATTTGTCGCCTCGTAGTCCATGACCGAGGCCGAGACGCCATGCCGTTCCGTTTCGCCGCGATCGTGAAGTTGCGACAGAGGCCGGTATTGGCTGGCGCGCATGTTGTGGTTGAGGCCCAGCGCGTGACCCACCTCGTGCATGACCAGGTAGCGCAGCCAGTCATCCAGCACACCCAGGCCGCCGGCGT
>JANOSR010000152.1:0-2067 GCA_031415935.1 Steroidobacteraceae bacterium
CGCCGGGGAGTTCGACCCACCCGGCGCCGCTCACGAGGTCGCGCTCGTGCTGGGCCCGAACCCGCTCGAGGTGAACGGCGAGCTCGGACTTGATCGAGACGGGCAGCATCGTCGCGCGGTCCTTGTCGCCCCTGCCGCGCCGGACGGTGATCTGGTTTCGGCCGAAGTCGAGGTCCTTGACGCGCAGGCGGCAGCACTCGAGCAGGCGCAGGCCGCAGCCGTAGAGCAGTGTCGCCATGAGGCGCGGCTTGCCTTCCATGTGACCGAGCACGGCGCGCACCTCGTCGCGCGTGAGCACGACCGGCAGCCGCGCGGGTGTCTTGGCGTGGACGAGATCGTCGAGCCATGGCAATTGGATGCCGAGAACCTCCCGGTAGAGGAACAGCAACGCCGCGAGCGCCTGATTCTGTGTCGAGGCCGCGACCTGTCCGCGGGTCGCCAGGGCATTGAGGAAGGCCGTGACGTGCTCGGAGCCAAGCTTGGCAGGATCGCGCCGGCCGTAGAACTCGTGGTAGCGGCGCATCCAGCCGAGTTACGCCTGCTCGGTGCGCGGGCTGAAGTGACGCAGGCGCATGGCCTCCCGCGCGCGATCGCTCAGGCGCGGAGCCGGGGTGGCTCGCGGGACGAGAGCAGGGATCGGGCGACGAGCTTCGATCGGGCCCTCGCGCACGCTGGAGGCGCCGCCGAGCCCGCCCCAGTTGGCAAAGGAAGTCCACGGCGCGTCCGGACACGATCGCGCGCGCGCCATCGATGTGGCGAAGCGGGTCATGAGCGGCGGGCTTGCGCGCATCAGCGACATCTGTGTACTGCCCCCCTCGGAACGAGACGGTCTGGAGTTGGGAAAGAGGAACCGGCGTGCATGGTACCGGCGGACGGTGAGGCGAGTGGGCCATGCGGCGGGTTCTGTGCGGGCGGCCTCCGGACCGTGTTCTTAGCACGGGGCAAGGACCGGGCGCAATCCCGCAAAGTTGGTGCCCTGGGCAGATGATCAACTGACGTAACCCATTTGCACAATTAGTTGGTACAGGCCACTAGACGTGCGCGTCCCCCGCACCTTCAGTGCAGAGCCGGTTTCCCGGCTCGCCCGCAACATTGCTTGAATTTGCGCCCTGAGCCGCAGGGACAGGGTTCGTTCCGTCCCGCTTTCGGCGTCGTTCTCCGGACCGTGGTCACCTGTGTATGCGCCATCGCAGGACTACGTCGCTGTGGCGCGAAGTATTGCTGGATTCGATGCAAACCCGCGATGGCGTACTGAAGCAGTTACTCCTGCTTGTCGGGCGGCACGGGCTTTTTCAGAAACTCCGGATCCACATCGCCGGCCAATAGCGCAATCGAAAAGATTGCTCCGCCCTCGGCACCGTCGTGCACCAAGTCCGCCCAGCTTGCGCACCGCGATATTCATCGCGCGCGGGCCACCCCGACTGGTCAGGAATACATTCAGCCGATCCAGTTCCTCGTTCGACAGTGGCTTTCGCTCAGCTTGCATCTCAGTTGCGCCGCACCGCCTTGTACTTCGCCAGCCCCGGCTCCTCGCTCGTATAGCGCGGCAGCTGGTCGCCGACCTCGATCCACGCCGCATGCTGGTCGTAGAACACGTGGCACTGCGGCTCGCGGTCGATCGGCCCCTGGATCGAGGTTCGCGTGACATGAATCTCGCCGGGACATAGGGTCGACGCGAAGAACAGGGTGGTCCCGCAGTTCTCGCAGAATCCCCGGCGGCTTTGCTGCGAGGATTGATACCAGCGCGGTTCACGAGAGCCTGGCAGGAACCGGAAGCGCTCCTCCGCCGCGCCGATCCAACTGACGAAGGCGGCGCCATGCGCCTCGCGGCAGTAATGACAATGGCAATGCGCGAAGAAAAGCGTCGGCGGCGCGATCGAGAATGTCACCGCGCCGCACAGACAACGCCCCTCGAAATCGCTCATTGCATGACGCCCAGGAAGAACGCGGCCCACATGCCGAAGAGCAGCACGGTGCTCGCCGCATAGACCAGGAAACGGTGCATCACGCGGTTGTAGCTCACGTGGATCAGGCTATGCAGGGCGCGTAAGCCCACGTATGCCCAGG
>JANOSR010000153.1:0-5885 GCA_031415935.1 Steroidobacteraceae bacterium
CTCCTGCAGCCCCGCAATCTCGGCCGTGAAGCGCACGCAGCGCGTGCAGTGAATGCAGCGCGTCATGTCGGTCGAGATCAATGGACCCAGGTCTTTGTCCTTGACGACACGCTTGCGCTCGTCGAAGCGGGACGAAGCACTGCCGAAGCCGAGTGCCAGGTCCTGCAGCTCGCATTCGCCGCCCTGGTCGCAGATCGGGCAATCGAGCGGATGATTGATCAGCAGGAATTCCATGGTCGCCTTCTGCGCGGCAATGGCGCGTGGCGAGCGCGTGAAAACCTTCCTACCCTCCGCGACCGGCGTCGCGCAGGCGGGCATGGGTTTCGGTGCCTTCTCTATCTCGACGAGACACATGCGGCAGTTGGCCGCGATCGACAGCTTCTCGTGGTAGCAGAACCGCGGCACGTAAATGCCCGCCACGTCGGTCACCTGCATGACCATCTGTCCCTTGCGGGCCTGCAAGGGCCGGCCGTCAACTTCGATATTGACCAGGTCGTCGTTCATGCGACGGCCTGCGCCGGTGCGTTGACGAGGCTCTGACCGCCGTGCTCGATCATGTATTCGAATTCATGACGGAAATGGCGCAGAAAGCTTTGCACCGGCCAGGCCGCCGCATCGCCGAGTGCGCAAATCGTGTGGCCCTCGATCTGATTCGCGACCTGCACGAGGAGATCCAGGTCCGAAAGACGCCCTTCCCCGGCCAGGATGCGGCGCAACATACGCGTGAGCCAGCCGGTGCCTTCGCGACAGGGCGTGCACTGGCCGCAGGACTCGGCCATGTAGAAGCGCGAGATTCGCTCCAGCACGCGCACCATGCAGGTGGTTTCGTCCATCACGATGACCCCCGCCGAGCCGACCGCGGAGCCGGCATTGCGCAGCGAATCGAAATCCATCGTGCAGTCCATGATCAGCGCAGCAGGCAGCACCGGCACCGACGATCCGCCCGGAATCACGGCCTTGAGCCGGCGGCCCCCGCGCATGCCGCCGCAGATGTCCAGCAGCTCGCGGAACGGGATGCCCATGGCAAGTTCGTAGTTGCCCGGCCGGCTGATATGCCCTGAGACCGAGAAGATCGCCGTACCGCCCGAATTCGGCACACCGAGTTCGGCGAACCACTTCGCGCCCTTGCGCAGGATCGCGGGCACCGCCGCGAAACTCTGGGTGTTGTTGATCGTGGTCGGCCGGCCGTAGAGGCCGAAGTTCGCGGGAAACGGCGGCCTGAAGCGCGGCTTGCCGGGCTTGCCCTCGAGTGACTCCAGCAGCGCCGTTTCCTCGCCGCAGATATAGGCGCCGGCGCCAGCAACCCCGTAAAGGTCGAAATCGATGCCAGCGCCCTTGATGTCGCGGCCGAGCAGCCCCTCGCGGTAAGCCTCTTTCAGCGCGGCCTCGAATCGCGGCCAGGGTTCGGCGAGGAATTCGCCGCGAATGTAGTTGTAGCCGACGGTCGCACCCATCGCGTAGCCGCCGATCGCCATGCCTTCGATGATCGCGTGCGGGTTGTAGCGCAGGATATCGCGATCGTGGCAGGTGCCCGGCTCGCTTTCGTCCGAATTGCAGACCACATACTTCTGCCCCGGCGCGTTGCGCGGCATGAAGCTCCATTTGACGCCGGTGGGAAACCCCGCGCCACCGCGGCCACGCAGCCCCGAAGCCTTCACCTCTTCGATGATCGCCTCACGTGGTGTCTTGTCGCGAAGGATCTTCTCCCAAGCCTCGTAGCCACCGCACTTGCGGTAGACCTCGAGTGTCCAGCTGTGTGCATGCTGAAGCGGCTCGAAGACGACCTGATTCATCGCGCGCGGCATCGGTTCACTCCAGGCCGTCGAGCACCTTGATCGCCGATTCAGGCGTCAGGTTCTCGTGATAAACATGGTCGACCATCATCATCGGCGCGTTGTTGCAGGCTGCCAGGCATTCCTCTTCACGTTTCAGGTAGATCTTGCCGTCGGCTGTGCTTTCGCCGGTGCGGATCCCGAAGTGGCGTTCGACCGCCGCCACGATCCGGTCGGCGCCGCACAGCATGCAGCTGATGTTGGTGCAGATCGAAACATGGATGCGGCCGGCAGGTTTCGTCTCGAACATCGAATAGAAGCTGGCGACTTCATAGACCTGGATCGGTGGCAGCCCGACATAGGCCGCAACAGAGTCCATCAATTCGGCCGTCAGGTAGCCATGATTCTGGTGCTGCGCAGCGCGCAGCGCAGCGATGACAGCAGACCGGCGGCGACCGGCCGGAAACTTCCCGAGCCAGTGGTCGATCTCATGGCGCGTTTGCTCCGAAAGCACGCCCGCAGTTGCGTCGCTCAACGGTCGATCTCCCCGAACACGATGTCCATGGTGCCGATGATCGCGACGACATCGGCCAGCATGTGGCCACGGACCATTTCATCCATCGCTGAAAGGTGCGCAAAGCCGGGCGCGCGGCACTTGACCCGGTAGGGCTTGTTGGCGCCGTCCGAGACCAGCCAAATCCCGAACTCGCCTTTTGGTGCCTCGACGGCCGCATAGGTCTCGCCCTCAGGCACGCAATAGCCCTCGGTGAAGAGCTTGAAATGATGAATCAGCGATTCCATGTCGTCTTTCATCTGGCCGCGGCGCGGCGGCGTGACCTTGTGATCATCGAGCATCACCGGGCCGGGATTGGCGCGCAGCCAGTCGACGCATTGGCGGACGATCCGGTTCGACTGCCTGAATTCCTCGATCCTGCACAGGTAACGGTCGTAGCAGTCGCCATTGACACCGACAGGCACGTCGAACTCAAGCTTGTCGTACGCGGCGTAGGGCTGCTTCTTGCGCAGATCCCACTCGATGCCGGAGCCGCGCAGCATCGGGCCCGTGAACCCGAGCTGCATTGCGCGCTCGGGTGTCACGACGCCGATGTTGACCGTACGCTGCTTCCAGATGCGGTTGTCGGTCAGGAGCGTCTCGTATTCATCGACGCATTTCGGAAAGCGCTCCGTGAAGTCCTGGACGAAGTCGAGCAGCGAGCCAGAGCGGGCTTCGTTGCGCCGCCCGGCATCCTTTTCGCTGCGCCAGCGCGAGGCCTGGTACTTCGGCATCGAGTCGGGCAGGTCGCGATAGACGCCGCCCGGGCGGTAGTAGGTCGCGTGCATGCGCGTGCCGGAGACCGCCTCGTAACAATCCATCAGGTCCTCGCGCTCCCGGAATGCGTACAGGAATACCGTCATCGCGCCGATATCGAGTGCGTGCGAACCGAGCCACATCAGGTGATTCAGGATGCGGGTCATCTCGTCGAACATCACGCGGATGTATTGCGCACGCTCGGGCGCGCGTATTCCCAGCAGCCTTTCGATCGCGCGCACATAGGCGTGCTCGTTGCACATCATCGAAACATAGTCGAGCCGGTCCATGTAGCCGATCGAATGGTTGAATGGCTTGGATTCGGCGAGCTTCTCGGTGGCGCGGTGCAGGAGCCCGATGTGCGGGTCGGCCTTCTGGATGACCTCGCCGTCCATTTCCAGCACCAGACGCAGCACACCATGGGCCGCCGGATGCTGCGGCCCGAAATTAAGCGTGAAATTCTGGATCTCAGCCATCGCGCTTCTGTTCCGGCGACGCGTCCGCGCGACTGCGCTCCCTGCGGATCACCTTTGGCACGGTCACGCGCGGTTCGATGCTGACCGGCTCGTAGACGACGCGCCCTTTCGCCGGGTCGTAGCGCACCTCGACATTCCCGGACAGCGGAAAATCCTTGCGGAACGGGTGCCCGATGAATCCATAGTCGGTCAGGATCCGGCGCAGATCCGGGTGGCCGCGAAACAGAATGCCGTAAAGGTCAAACGCCTCGCGCTCATACCAGGCAGCGGAGGCCCAGACCTCGGTTACCGTATCGAGCATCGGCGGCTCGCCGGGCCCGCAGTGGCAACGGATCCGCAACCGCGTGTTCCGGGAAACCGACAGCAGGTGGTAGGCGACGGCGAATCGCGGCTCGCCTTCCGTCTGGCGTGCCCCCTCGAGTTCGACGCCGCGGCTGAATCCCGACGAAGTCGCGGCCTCGGTGGTCCATTCGGAGCGGCCGAAGTCCAGGTAGTCGATGCCGGACAGATCGATCAGCTGCTCGAACGCCAGCTCCGGCAGGTCGCGCAGATCGCGACAGACCGAAACGAGCTGCTCGGGCGCCACGTCGATGGTCAGCTCGTCATCGAGCGACGGGATACGCCTGGCTCTTGCGCCGATCCTGGATTCGAGGGCCAGTGCCGTTGCTGCGAGTCTACTCATGCTCAACCGCGCGCGATGGTGCTGGTACGGCGGATCTTGTCCTGCAGCTGGATGATCCCGTAGATCAGCGCCTCGGCGGTCGGCGGACAGCCCGGCACGTAGACATCGACAGGCACGATGCGGTCGCAGCCGCGCACGACGGCATAGGAATAATGGTAGTAGCCGCCGCCATTGGCACAGGAGCCCATCGAGATCACCCAGCGCGGCTCCGGCATCTGGTCATAGACCTTGCGCAAGGCCGGGGCCATCTTGTTGACCAGCGTGCCGGCGACGATCATGACGTCGGATTGACGCGGGCTGCCCCGGAATACGACGCCAAAGCGATCGAGGTCGTAGCGTGACGCACCGGCATGCATCATCTCGACCGCACAGCAGGCAAGCCCGAATGTCATCGGCCATAGCGAACCGGTGCGTGCCCAGTTCATCAAGCTGTCAACCGTCGTCGTGACGAATCCCCTGCCTTGAATGACCGGCGATTCGGCGCTCAGTCCCATTCCAGCGCCCCTTTCTTCCATTCGTAGGCGAAGCCGACCACAAGGATGACCAGGAATACGCCCATCGACAGCAGGCCGAAGCCGCCGATCGCGTCGAGGGAAACCGCCCACGGGAATAAAAAGGCGATCTCGAGGTCGAAGATGATGAACAGGATGGCGACGAGGTAGTAACGCACGTCGAACTTGGTGCGCGAGTCTTCAAAGGCCTCGAAGCCGCATTCATACGGTGAGAGTTTTTCGGGATCCGGGCGCCGCGGGCCCAGCACGAAGCCGAGCACCAGCAACAGCAACCCGAAGGCGCCGGCCACGGCCAGGAATATCAGTATGGGCAGGTAATTCTGCAGCACGATGCCGACCGCTGCGGGCTACGACCAGCCCCGCAAAAACACGCGGCATTGTAACCGTCCGCGCGGCCCCGTGGGACCCCAGCGCATGCATCCTGGGAACGCAAATGGTGCCGGCGGTCGGACTCGAACCGACACGGGTTTCCCCACTAACCCCTCAAGCTAGCGCGTCTACCAATTCCGCCACGTCGGCAACAGAAATCAGGAAATCGTCCAGGTCACTCGCCGGCCGGCGCTGCAGGCGCAGTCGCAGGATCCGTCAGCTCCGGCACGGCATCGCCATCCACGCCCGCGGGCGCTGGCGCTGACGTGGCAGGCTGGGTCACCAGCTGGTCGACCAGGCTGTCAGGCTGTTGCGCCTGTGGCCTCGTCGAAAACCAGGCGAGCGACAGGCTGGTCATGAAAAACAGAGTTGCCAGCACGGCGGTCAGCTTCGAGAAGAAGGTCGCAGAGCCGCGCGCACCGAAAACGGTCCCGGATGCTCCCGCACCGAAACCCGCGCCAGCGTCGGCACCCTTGCCCCGCTGCAGCAGTACGAGCCCGACGATTGTGACGCAGAGTATTGCGTGCAGTACTATGATCAGGTTTTGCAGCATGATTGCCTATAACTTGGCCGCGCCGCGGTCACCTGGCCGCTGCGCAGATCCTCCCGAACTCGTCCGCCTTGAGCGACGCACCGCCGATCAGGCCGCCATCCACATCCGGTTTCGCGAACAGCTCCGCGGCGATTGACGCCTTGACGCTGCCCCCGTAGAGAACCCGAAGGGAAGCGGCAATTGTAGCATCCTTTTCCGCGATTCGGCCCCGG
>JANOSR010000154.1:0-4901 GCA_031415935.1 Steroidobacteraceae bacterium
TCCATGAACAGCCGTGAGCGCACGCTGCTCGCCGGCCTCGCCGGCGGAATCCTGGGAATTGCGCTGGCAGGCGCGGCCTTCTGGCTCGCCGGTCGCGAGCGTGCGGCCACCGACCTGCCGCCCGAGGACGCCGAACTGCTCGCCGAAGTGCTCGACCGCATCCAGGCGGACTATGTCGAGCGCACCAATGATCATGAGCTCATGTCGAGCGCCATCCGCGGCATGGTCGGAGAGCTCGACCCGCATTCCGCGTTCATGGACGCAGGCGAGTTCGAGGATCTCAAGATCGCGACCGAGGGCAATTACTCGGGCATCGGCGTCGAAGTGACGCTCGAGTCCGGCGCGATCATTGTCATTTCACCGATCGATGCGTCTCCGGCCGCGCGCGCGGGCATCCGCGCCGGCGACAGGATCGTCGCAGTCGACAGCCAGGCCGTCGAAGGCGCCGCACTCGCCGATTCCGTCGCGCGCATCCGCGGCGAGCCGGGCACGGTCGTGAATCTCAGCATCGGCCGGCAATCCGTCACGGCACCGCTCGAATTCGCGATCGAGCGGGCGATCGTCTCGGTCCATTCTGTGCGTTACGAGATGCTGGAGCCGGGCTACGGCTACCTGCGCATCTCCCAGTTCAGCGAAACGACCGGCCCGGACATCGGCCAGGCGCTCGGCGCGCTGCAGAAACTGGCGGCCGGCCACTTGCGCGGCATCGTGCTCGACCTGCGCAACAATCCGGGCGGCGTGCTGGATGCGGCGGTCGAGGTTTCCGATGCGTTCCTGGAGCGCGGGGTCATCGTGACAGCCGAAGGCCGCGCGCCGGAGGCGAGCTTCCGCATGGAGGCCGCAGCCGGCGATCTTGCGCACGGCGCGCGCATCGCCGTGCTGGTCAACGAAGGATCCGCATCGGCGGCGGAGATCGTCGCGAGCGCACTGCGCGACAACGGGCGGGCGACGCTCCTGGGGCGCAAGACATTCGGCAAGGGCTCGGTGCAGACCGTGCTGCCGCTGACCGATGGGCAGGCGCTCAAGCTCACGACGTCGCGTTATTTCACGCCTTCGGGGGTTTCAATCCACGAGCGCGGCATCGAGCCGGATGTTCCGCTCCCCGACGTGGCGACGCCGAATGGCCAGCATGCGCCGATCGCTGAGAGAGACTCCGACGTGCGCGCGGCCGTCGCATGGCTCAAGGATGAGAACCCGGCGCTGGTCGCGGCGAAAACCGCGCCTGCCCGTCAGTAGCCCGCAATGAAGCGTGTGCTCGTGCCGCTGGCGGAAGGATTCGAGGAACTCGAAGCGGTTACGATCATCGACATGCTGCGGCGTGCCGGTATCGAGGTCGTCGTCGCGGCGCTCGCCGAAAATCCGGTGACCGGCTCGCACGGTATCGCGCTCTCGGCCGATGCGACACTCGACGACGTGTCTGGGCAGGAGTTCGACCTGATCGCCCTGCCGGGCGGAATGCCCGGCGCGGCAAACCTGAGGGACGATCCGCGCATTGGCGGCATCATCCGCCGGCTGCATGAGGGCGGCAGGCATGTCGCGGCGATCTGTGCGGCGCCCATGGTGCTGGCGGCGGCCGGCGTCCTGGAAGGGCGCCGCGCGACCTGCTTTCCCGGATTCCTCGATCGCACTGCGGACCTGATCCTCGTCGATGAACCCGTGGTCGTGGATGGTCGCGTCATCACCTCGCGTGGGCCGGGCACGGCCCTCGACTTCGCGCTGGAACTCGTGGCGCAGTTGCTGGGGCCTGGCGCACGACAGCAGATTGAGTCGCAGCTGCAACGCAGCGGAGCGGGGCGATGACGGAAACCCCGGAAAAGCCCGCCGCCGAGCCGCAGACCGGAACGCGCAGCACCGACATCCGGCCCGCCGAGCACACCAGCATCCGCAGGAGCCTGATGCGGGTGGATTGGCTCGTGCTCCTGGCCGTCGGGCTGTATGCGATGGTTCCACATTCCCAGCCGTCCTCGCCGCGGCTCCTGTACGTGGCGATCGCGCTGTTCACAATTCTGGTGCTGGCGCTGCGCTGGCAAAGATTCCCGGTGCGCGGCACGGGCGAGCGGATCGCGCTCTCGTCTGCCGCGATGGTCGCATTCATCACGGTCGCCGCCATCCAGACCGGCGGCACGCAAAGCCCGCTGGTCAACCTGTACCTGCTGCCGATCGTGGTGGCTTCGATGACGCTGGGTGCGCGTGGCGCGACCATCGTATTCGCCGGCGTCGTGCTCGCCTACCTTTCGGTAATCGTCGGCGATGGCCCGTTTCCGAAGACGCCCGAGCTGCTGGTAAGGCTATTCGGTGAACTCGGCCCCTATGCGCTGGTCGCATACCTGACGCAGCTGCTTGCCGGCTCGGTCATCACCGCGCGACGGCGTATCGAAGAGATGGCCGAGCGGGACGCCCTGACCGGCATGCTGAATCTGCGCGCATTCCGGACCGTCCTGCATCGAGAGCACGAATTGCGTTCGCGTAGCTCGCGCGGCGGCTATGGAATCCTGATCGTGGACATGGACCAGCTCAAGCAGCTCAACGACGCGCACGGACATCAGGCCGGTAACCGCGCGATCACGACGGTCGCGGGTGCGATCCAACGGGCGATCCGCACCAGCGATGTAGCCGCCCGCTACGGCGGCGACGAATTCGTGCTGTTCCTGCCGGAGGCGACGCCCGAGGTCTCGGAAACCGTTGCGCAGCGCGTGCGCAACAATGTCTACAAGAGCCTGTTTCCGGTCGGTGAGCGCCTGCAGCGCATGACAGTCAGCGTCGGTGCGGCGAGCTATCCGCGCGACGGCAAGCAGCAAGACGATATCATCGGCGCCGCGGATCTCCGGATGCAGCGCGACAAGGAACTGCGTCGCCGCAATGCTGCCGACGCCATTGAAAGGGAACCGTGAATACAAGATGCGATCGCTGACCAAGGGTTACATGCAAAGTTTCGAGACCGCGGTGAGCACGGCGACCCTGTGGCGAGCACTGGTGGAGCCTGAGGCGCTCGCGCTCTGGTACGGCGATCAGGCGGTGGTTGAGCCGCGCGTCGGGGGCCGATATTTTGCGGTGTCGCGGCTTTTCGGGCGGCGCGAAGCATTCATCGAGCGCTTCGAGCCGGGCGCGCGGCTGCAACTCCTGTTCGAGCCCAGCCCCGAATGGCCGCCGCTCACCGAGGGTGCGTTGGTCGAGGACTTGTTCATCGACGAACACAAGGGACAGCGGATGTTGCGCGTGATCGGTTCCGGAATTCCGTCGGGCGCCGACTGGGCGCCGGTGCTGAAGCATCTGAAGACCGGCTGGGCGCTCGCCTTCGGGTTGCTGCAGACACGGCTGCGCAACGGGGAGATCAAGGACCCGGCCGCATGAGGCGCACGCTCCTTGCGCTCACCGCCTGCTGCATGGCCGCAACCGCTCGGGCAGCGACGCTGGTGCTCTCCGGTGGCACAGTCATCGATGGCTACGGCAATCCGCCGATTGCCGACGGCGTGGTCGTCATCGAGAACGACCGGATCCTGGCAGTGGGCGGCCGCGGCCAGGTTGTGGTGCCGGAAGGTGCCGAGGTCATCTCTACCGAAGGCATGACCGTGCTGCCGGGGCTCTGGGACATGCAGGTCAACCTGATGCGCCTGGGTCACGGCGACATGGCGCGCTGGAATGAAACCTACGGGCCGCTCGCGGAGCGGGTGATCATGCCGATCGCAGCCCGGCAGCTCCTGCAGGCGGGTGTCACGAGCGCCCGCGACACTTCGGCGCCGCTCGAAGCTGCGATCAACGTCCGTGACCGTGTCCGGGATCATTTGATCAGCGGGCCGACGCTTTATGTCTCGGGACCGGTGCTGCGCAAGCTCGTGCCGCCCGGCACGGAAGAATGGCAGTGGGCGGTCAAAGGTGCCGAGGACGCCAAGGCGAAAGTCGCGCGGCTCGCGGAAGCCGACGTGGACTATCTGTTGCTTGCCGAGGTGGATCTCTGGACCGCCGAGGAACTCACGGCAGCCGTCACCGAGGCGCGTGCCCGCGGGCTTCCAGTGCATGCCTATGCGGATCGTCCCGCCGATGTCGAGCGCGGTGTCGTGCTGCAATTCGATGGCTTCCTCGGCACCGGCATGGGTGTCACCGCCTTCCCGGACAGCGTGGTGCTCGCGCTGCGCCAGCGACTGCTCGATCCGGCGGCGCGGCCGCTCGCCTGGAGTCCGGCGATCTCTGCAATTCTGAACTTCGAGTCCTTGCGAGAGAACGCGGAGCCGCTCGACGATCCGCGTACCACGGCGGAACTGCCGCCCCTGGTTGCGGCCGATATCCTGGGCTCGCTCGCCAATCCCGATCGCGTGACCTGGTTTGAGATGCCGGCGGTGCGCGCCCGCACGCTCTGCGCCAAACTTGGCCAACTCGATGACGCCAGGCTCCGGCTTCTGCTCGGTTCCGACGCCGGCGCGCCGGGCCACCTGCATTCGCGCGCCACCTGGCAGGAGATCGACTTCTGGGTGCGCCGCTGCGACATGCCAGTCGAGCGCGCGATACAGGCCGCGACCCATGACGCCGCAATGGCCATGGGTGTCGGCCACGAGTCCGGCACGCTCGCGCCCGGCAAATTCGCGGATGTGATCGCCGTGCGCGGCGATCTGCTGCGGCACCCGAATCTGCTGCAATTCGTGGAAATTGTCATCAAGCGCGGTCGTCGCGTACGCTGACCCCATGACGTCCTTCATCCTGCGCGCGCTCATTGCCGCACTCGGCTTGTGGCTCGCGACCGAGTGGGTTGACGGGATTTCGGTCAACAGCCCGGCAACGCTGATCCTGGCGGCGCTGCTGCTCGGCATCGTCAACGCCATCGTGCGGCCGCTGGCGATCCTGCTGACGCTGCCGCTGACGCTCGTGACGCTTGGTTTTTTCCTGCTGGTGGTGAATGCCGCCATGGT
>JANOSR010000155.1:0-6868 GCA_031415935.1 Steroidobacteraceae bacterium
TCGCCCTGACCGCCGTGATCGACGGCGTGGTGCAGGGACTCAGGATCGATCGCAGCTTCGTGGACTCCACGGGCCTGCGCTGGATCGTCGACTGGAAGACGAGTTCGCACGAAGGCGGTGACCTCGATGCATTCCTCGACAATGAGCTTGCGCGCTACACCGAACAGCTACGGCGCTACGCCCTCGTGATGAAACGTTTTGACAGCCGCCCGCAAAAAGTCGGCCTCTACTTCCCGCTGCTCGACGCCTGGCGCGAATTACCGCCGAGCCCCTAAACGGAAAAAGGGCGGAAAAAGGGGACGCGCCCCTTTTTCCGTTTAGGGGGTCGGCGGTAATTCGCGCCAGGCATCGAGCAACGGAAAATACAGACCGACCTTTTGCGGGCGACCGTCGTAGCGTTTCATCACGAGCGCGTAGCGCCGCAGCTGATCGGTGTAGCGTGCAAGTTCGTTGTCGAGGAATGCGTCAAGGTCGCCGCCTTCGTGCGAGCTGGTCTTCCAGTCGACGATCCAGCGCAGGCCCTTGGCGTCCACGAAGCTGCGATCGATCCTGAGTCCCTGCACGACGCCGTCGATGACGGCGGTCAGCGCGAGCTCGCTTGAAGCATCGGTGAGCGCAGGGTCCAGCAGGCGCGCTGCGGTCTCGCTGCCGGCAACCCCGGTCATCGCCCGTTCCACGCGCGAAAGCGCTTCCGTCAGATGCCTGTCGTCAATGCCGAGTTCGCGCAGTTCCCGTTGCCAGACCGCGGGTCGCAGCGGCCACTGGCTTGGTTTCAAGCCGTCACGTGCCAAGCGCTGAAGCTCCAGGTGCACGACCTGGCCGACCGCCTGAGCGATCGCGCCGGCCCAGTCAAATTCGGGCCGGATTGATCCCGTCGATTCCCCCGCGATGCGCAAGCCTGGCAAGCGCGGCAGCGCCGCGGGCGCCGGCGGATCGAAATGGAGTGGCAACCTGCGAAGCGGCGGCGCGGTCAGTCTCGGCCTGCCACGCTCAGCCCCGCCACGTCCCGCACCAGCTGCCTCTGCACTGGCAAGCCTGCGCTCGAATTCGCCACCGAGCGCCGGCCAGAGGAAAAACAACAGACTGCCACGCGCCGGCCGCTTGAGCGCCACTCCGACTTCCGATGCGACGATATTGGCGCTGCCGATCAGGTGCAGCTCGCGGCGCGCGCGCGTGGCCGCCACGTAGGCCAGCCGACCGAGCTCGAGTGTCTCGCGCTCGGCCGACAGG
Organism: Steroidobacteraceae bacterium; assembly: GCA_031415935.1. Lineage (GTDB taxonomy): Bacteria > Pseudomonadota > Gammaproteobacteria > Steroidobacterales > Steroidobacteraceae > SCUD01. The sequence goes on from JANOSR010000155.1 coordinate 1,231, forward strand.
CGTTTCATCCACTGCTCGAGTGCATCGCTGCCTGCCCCATTGCCCTCCTCCTCACCACGACCCGCAAGCACGATGCCGCGTTGACCCGGACCGGTTGCGACACTCGTCCAGTACAGCAGCGCCCGCTCCGGGCGGCGTGGCGAACGTTGCAGGTCGGGCACGATCACGACGTCGAATTCGAGTCCCTTGGCGCGGTGGATCGTCATCAGTTGCACAAGGGCCGACTCGCTGCCGAGTGGCGAGGCCTTGATCCCTTCCACCGCCCTGTCGATGGCCGAAGCCTCCGGGCGGCTGCCAGCCTCCTGTTCCAGCAGATCGAGCGCGGAGAACAGGAGCTCTGCATTGGCGATATCGGATGAGTCGTCGACGGTTGCCGGTCCTGCAAGCGCGAGCCAGGCCGCCTTCAGCCAGGAACCCAGGGAACGCGATCCACGCTCCGCGATGGCTGCATCGATCCGGGGCGCGAGCTGGGCCAGTCGCATGCAACCGTCTCCAGACAGGCCTGCCAGGGCGGCAGGGTCATTGATCAGGACAGGCAATGGTTCTACGGCAGCTGCTGCGAGTTCGTGCAGGTCGGCGAGCGTGAGTCCGCACCAGGGCGCCCGCAGCACTGCGAGCCAGGCCGTCCGATCGCCGCCGTGCAGCATCGCCTTGGCGAGCGCGACCAGATCGCGCACTGCCGGCCGGTCGGTCAGCGACTCGAGCTCGACACCGCGATACTCGATACCGGCCGCGCGCAGGGCCGCCAGCAGCGGCGGCAATGACGCGCGGCCGCGCACCAGGATGGCGATCGACGGCGGTTTGCCCGGATCGCCTTGATGCAGGGCCTGTGCGACTACCCGTGCGGTTTCCGCAGCCATGGCCTTGCCGTCTGCCTCGATCATCGCGTGCACGTGCACGCCGGCGCTGGCGACGTCAGGCTCGACGGCGCTCGCGGGCGAGTAACGAACCGCGCCGCGTTCGAAGTCGTCCTCGGCGGGCAGCAGCTTCGAGAATGTCGCGTTGACCCACGCGACGATCGACGAACAGGAACGGAAATTCTGCCCCAGACGCTCGGCATTGAGGCGTACGCCGCCGATACCCTGGCGTTGCGCCTGCAGGAACAGCGTCACGTCCGCTTCCCTGAATGCATAGATGGACTGCATCGGATCGCCGACGCAGAAGAGGCTGCGGCCGTCACCCGGTTGCCAGCCTGCGACCAGAAGTTCGAGGAGGCGCTCCTGTGCCGGCGACGTGTCCTGGTATTCGTCCACGAGGAGGTGCCGGATGCGGTAGTCGAGCGCGAGCGCAAGCTCCGTGGGCGATGATGCGTCGCCCAACGCATCGCGCGCCGCTGCGGCGACCGCGGCGTGATCCAGGCGGCCGCGCTCCGAGAACAATGCGAGCAACTCCGCAACCGCATGCGGCAGGGTCGCGCGCAAGGCGTCGATCCTTTCCCATTGCGCATCCGTCAGGCGTGGCGGCGGCAATTGTCTTGCGCGAACCAGCAGCGCCGCGAAATCCGGTTGCTCAGCAAACTCCGCGAGCATCGCCGTCATGCGTTTCTTGAGTGCCGCCCAACGCGGCCCCGCAGCGGCCGCAAGGAATCCCTGGCGCTTGTCCACGACCTTGCGTAAGACTCCCCGGTCGTTGCCCGTCAACAGCAGGTCGGCGAGCGCCTGCCAGAGCGGCATCGCCGCGAGCGTGGCTGGCGGCAACTCCCGCGAGCGGGCAAGCGGTGCCAGCGGGCCATCGGCAGCGCCCTCCGCTGCAGCTTCCTGGATGAGATCCAACAGCGGTTCGAAGGCGACCGACTCGAGCGCCTGCGCGATGCGCGCGAGTTCCAGTTCGATTGCGGACTCGAGCAGCCGGTCGATCTCGCCGCGCAGCTCCGACCTGGCGGACGAATCGAGCAGCTTCGGCAGCCATAGTTCACGCGCACCCAGCATGCCTTCGATCAGCCGCGACAACTTTTGCGGATCGTGGTCGAGCGCGCGCGCCAGCCGGTCGATCTGCGGCGCGGCCGGACTGTCCACATCCAGGAGCGAAACGAATCGCCTCGCGGCTTCGGCGTACAGCGGCGTCGCGTCGTCCACGAGCGTGGCGGCAAGCCCGATACGCGCCGCGAGCGGCAGCCGGCGGGCCAGCCAGTGATTGAAGCCATCGATGGTCTGCACGTGCAATCGCGCAGGATTGCATTCGAGCCCCCAATCGCGGGCGCGGCTTCGTGCCAGCGCCGCCGCCGCGAGCCGGTGAAGCTCACACTCGTGTTCCTTCGCGCCGGCTGCGGGCGGCGGACCGGCGGCCGCGGCCAGCGCCGCGACGATGCGATGCCGCATTTCGCTCGCGGCCTTGCGGGTAAACGTGACCGCGACGATTTCCTCCGGGCGCTCGACAACGGCAAGCAGGCGCAGATAGCGCAGCGTCAGCAGGCTGGTCTTACCGGAACCGGCCGGGGCCTGGACGATGAACGAATGATCCGGCTCGATCACGCGCCGGCGCAGTTCCAGATCTTCGCGCGCGGCATCAGTCATCTTCGCCAGCCTCTTCCGCGTCTGACTCGTCCGGCGCCACCATCGCGACGCGGCATAGCGCGCCCAGGTGGCAATTGCGGCAGGTCGTGGCGCCAAGTTTTGGATCCACGTCGGCGTGTCCCGCGACATGATCGCGCGCGAGCTCTTCGAGCCAGGCAAACCAGTGCCCGGTGATCTGACGCCAGTCGAAACCGCTCTCACGGTCCTCGGTCAGCTTGAATTTGCCGGCCGGCAACAGGCCGTCGATGACGCCAGCCTCGCTGGCGACGCCCTGAAAGCGCGCGCCGCTGGCTGCGACCGTTGCCACAGCGAGACCGGTGGGTCGCCCGGGATGCAGCACGGCGTAGAGCGGCAGTTGCGGTGCATCCATGCGTGCGCCGCGCCATTGCCTGGGTGACGCCTTGCCGGTCTTGTAGTCGATGACCAGCAAGGCGTCGCCGACGCGGTCGACGCGGTCCACCTGCAGCTTCAGCACCAGGCCGCCGAGTTCGCGCTCCATCGAGCGCTCCGCCTCCGCCACGACGAAATCCGGGCGTGCCTGTTCGATTGCCAGCAGGTTCTCCAGCGCGCGGCACTGCCAGTCGCGTTCGAGGGCTCGCGAGCGATCGCTGGTCCCCGCTGGCAGTTCTCCGGCGAGCGCCTCGTCCACGCGCGCGGCGACCCGGGTGCCGCGGCCAACCGGATCGAGTTTCAGAAGCCCGGCGAGCGATTGCGTTTCCGACCAGAATTCCTGCAGGGCGCGATGCAGGATCGTGCCGCGCGTGCGCCGGTCGATGCCGGCCTGCGGCTCCTGCAGCGGCCGGGCGCCGAGGCGCAATTCCGCGAATGCGCGAAACGGACATTGCGACTGCAACTCGAGAACGCGCGCCCCACCGCGCACGGCGCCCGGCATCCGGGGTGGCGCCGGATCCGCGGGCATCGGCTCGAGAATGCCCGCCGCGAGGACCCGCTGGTCGCGACCGCGAAGCATCGCCGGCTGCGGCAAAACCTGAGCCGTCGCCGGGATCAGCGGCGAGCCGTCCACGTCCGTGTCGTTCTCGCGACGTGGCCAGGAGAGCACGAGTTCGGCGCTTTGCGATTGCCAGCGCTCGATGACGGCCCGCGCCTCGGCGACGCAGTCTTCAGCGGTCACACCCGGCATGCCGAGCTTGCGCTGGATCTCGATCGGCAGCAGCGGGTCAACCGCCGCGGGTCTTGGCCATGCCGCCGCGGTCAGGCCGGCTACCCACAGGCTGTCGAAGCGAACACCGGGGTCGTCGGGTGTGTCGAGCACGAAGAGTGCGGGTTCCCCGCGTTCGGGCTGGAAGGGGGCGGTGGCGGCGCGCCGCAATTCCTGCAGGGCTTCAGAGACCGTGAGTTCCGTCACGACGGGATCGAGACGCGAAAGCTCACGCAGCCGCTCACCAAAGGCCTGGGCCGCCTGGAATTCATGGCTGTCGAGTCGCGGGCCGCCCGGCCAGCCCCAGGCGGTCAGGCAGGCACCAAAGACTTCCGCCCAGGCGCCCGCGCTGCGTCGCGCCGCGCCGCGAGTCGCCTTGACCGCGGCGGCGAGTGACGTGGCGAACTCCTTCGCCCCAGTGCGTTCTGCGCGCGTGCGCAGTGCCGCAATTGTCCAGCGCAGCGAGGGTTCCACGGATCGCAGGTCGAGATCGAGCCGGATCCTTGCGCTCCACTCGGCCGCAGCGCCGGCAATGTGCGGGCTGCGCAGCAGATGGCTCGCCGTCGCCCACTGGATGGGCTCACGGGCGCATTCAAGCGCCGCGATGGCAGTCTCTACGACCGGCTGCGCGATCAGCGGGTGACCACCGGCCAGATCGAAGACACGATCGCGCGCCGCACCACCGGGCAACTCGAGTTCCGGTTGCAGCGCGGCCGCGAGCGCCCTTTCGACCGCGCCGCGCCGGGATGCGAGATCCGGCACGATCAAGCCGTGGATTCCCGCGGGCAGACGTTCGAGCTGGGCGCGAATCCAGGACAGCGACGCGCCCTGCTCCGCTTCCGGGTCCGCGGCTGCATAGCTCGAGGTGCGCGCGGCTTGCGTCGCGGGCGCATCGATGCCCACCGACCAGCCGCGCGCGCGCAAGGCCGCGACCAACGCCGATTGGGCTGCCGACAAACGCCGGTATCCCGTGAGCACCAGCGGCGGACCCGGCGTCGGCAGTGCGCGCGTGTCGACGAACAAGCGCGCGAGGTCTGCCGGATCGCGAACATTTCGATCCAGGAGCTCTGCTTCGACTGACTTGGCCCACGACACAAATGCCTGCTGGTCCCGTGTCAGTGGCCAGCGCTCGAGGCCGGCGACTTCGCCGCCGTGGGCTCGCAGGCGAATCCAGCTCGCGCGCGCCTTCGCGGCGAGCTCCGCCGGATCGATCAGACCCGGCGCATCGCGAGCCGCCCGTTGCCTCCACAGCCATTCCGCAGCCGCAGGCTGCAGGAGACCGGGCAGCTCCGGTCGCGCGGCAGCGGCCTCCCGCCATTGCGTTTCCAGCCAGGCGTCCAGCGGCAGCAGCTGGGCCGTGGCCCAGACTTCACGGCCGGCCGCGATCTGCGCGCGGTCGTGCAGACGGCGAAGGATGCGCGACTGTCGCAGGTTCTGGGTCAGCAACATCACGCCCATGAGCCTACCCCAGGGCGTGGCTCAGGGGACGAGCCTGCGCCCGCGGATTCAGCCTGCGGCTGGCGGCAGGCCGGCCGGCCACTCCGAGGCGCGGTGGCAGGCGACCAGGCGCCCGTCGCGCATCGGCTGCAGCGGCGGGCGCTCCGAGCGGCAATGCGCGATGACGTGGGGGCAGCGCGCAGCGAATGCGCAGCCAACAGCGGGCACGGACCGTTCGTTACTCCGCGCATCGGCTGACGTGGCAGCCACCGACCGCGGTCGCACCCCGGGCGCGATACGGGGCACCGCATCGAGCAACATCCTCGTGTAGGGATGCAGCGGCGCAGGTACCAGCACCGCGCGTGGCGCAATTTCCACGATGCGCCCCAGATACATGACCATTACGCGCTCGCAGAGGCCCGCGACCACGGCCAGATTGTGACTGATGAACAGGCTCGCGAGCCCGCGCTCGCGCCGGATGCGCGCCAGCAGATTGACGATCTGGCCCTGCACGGATACATCCAGCGCG
>JANOSR010000156.1:0-7834 GCA_031415935.1 Steroidobacteraceae bacterium
CCACACCACGTCGACGAAGTGCCAGTACCAGGCGACCGCCTCGAACGCGAAATGCTGGCGCGGATTGAAATGGCCCTTCATGCAGCGCAGCCAGATCACGACCAGCATGATCGCGCCGACCGTGACGTGCAGGCCGTGGAAACCGGTCAACATGTAGAAGGTCGAGCCGTAAATGCCGGTGCCGAGCTGCAGGCCGAGTTCATGATAGGCGTGGCCGTACTCGTAGGCCTGGACGCCGAGGAATACGAAGCCCAGCAGGAAAGTCAGCGCGAGGAAGATCTTCAGCAGGCCGCGGTGGCCTTCCTTCATCGCGTGGTGCGCGATCGTGAGCGTGAGGCCGGAGGTCAGCAGCAGCGCCGTGTTGATGGCCGGCAGACCGAATGCCGACATGATTTCGTAGCTGCCGTCCTCACGCGGGCTCAATGCACCCGGCCCGTTGCTGGGCCAGGCTGCTTCGAAGCCCGGCCACAGCAGGCTCGAGACCGCCTTGGCGCCCTCGCCGCCGAGCCAGGGCACCGACAACTGCCGCGCATAGAACAGCGCGCCGAAGAATGCGGCGAAGAACATCACCTCGGAGAAGATGAACCACATCATTCCCATGCGGAATGAGCGGCCGACCTGTTCGTTATACAAGCCGGCCTGATTCTCGCGAATGACCACGCCGAACCAGAAGAAGAAAAGCGCGCAGAGCAGGATGAACCCGGCGCCGAGCACCCAGGCGCCGATGCTCGCGCCATTGAGTGTCGCGGCCGCGCCCGCCATCAGCACGAAGAGCGATGCAGACCCGAAGAACGGCAGGCGACTGCCTTGCGGGAAGTAATACTGGCCAGGTTCCTGGGCGTGTTCGGCTTGTGCCATCGGCGCGTTCCCCTATCCGGTTCCGCCGCCGGCCACGCGATCGACGCCGTAGAACGCGTAGGACAATGTCAGGCGGTCGATGCCAGGCGGCAGGTCCCGGTCGACGATGAATCTCACCAGCAACTCGCGTTGTTCATCGCGCGCGAATTTCTGCGGCGTGAAACAGAAGCACTCGGTTTTGCGGAAGTAGCGGCCCGCGCGGAGCGGCGCGACGCTCGGCACGGCCTGGCCGGTCGTGTCGCGGCCCGCGAGATTGCGCGCCGTGTAGCGCGCCTCGTAGAGCCGGCCAGGATTCACTTCCATCGACGAGACCACCGGCGCGAATACCCAGCGCCCGTTGTCGGGCACCGAGGCCGTGAACTCGATCACGACGATGCGATTCAGGTCCGGCGCCGAGGCGTCAGGCGCTGCGGCGCGGCTCAATTGCCCGCGCGTGCCGATGCCGGTGACTTCGCAGAACACGTCGTAGAGCGGCACGAGCGCGAATCCGAAGGCGAAGCTGCCTGCCGCCATCAGCACCAGCCGGGCGACGAGCCCGCGGTTGGACTTTCCACCCGATGCTTTCATCAGCCGATCTCCAGGACCCGTATCAGGACGTAGGCGCACCAGACCGTGAATGCGGCGAGCCCAAGCGCGATGGCGAGCCGCAGATTGGAGGCGCGCTGGCTCAATGGAGCTCCGGTGATTTCTCGAAGGTGTGGTATGGCGCGGGTGACGGCACAGTCCACTCAAGGCCGTGCGGCCAGTCCCAGACACCGGCCGTGGCGCGGGCACCGCCGCGCGCGCATTTCACAATCAGCCAGACGAACAGGAGCTGCGACAGCCCGAAGCCGAAGCCGCCGATCGTCGAGACCATGTTCCAGTCGGTGAACTGGGTCGCGTAGTCCGGCACGCGGCGCTGCATGCCCGCGAGTCCGAGGAAATGCTGCGGGAAAAACAGCACATTGACGAAGATCGCGGTCAGCCAGAAATGCCACTTCGCGAGCGTCATGTCGTACATGTGGCCAGTCCACTTCGGCAGCCAGTAATAGACCGCGGCCATGATCCCGAACACCGAGCCGGGCACCAGCACGTAGTGGAAATGCGCGACGACGAAGTAGGTGTCGTGGTACTGGAAATTCGCCGGTACGATCGCGAGCATCAGGCCCGAGAGGCCGCCGATCGTGAACAGGAACAGGAACGCGAGCGCGAACAGCATCGGCGGCTCGAAGGAGAGCGAGCCGCGCCACATCGTCGCGGTCCAGTTGAAGATCTTCACACCGGTCGGCACCGCGATCAGCATCGTCGACAGCATGAAGAAGAGCTGCCCGGCCAGCGGCATGCCGACCGTGAACATGTGGTGCGCCCAGACGATGAATGACAGGAAAGCGATCGACGCGATCGCATAGACCATCGCCTCGTAGCCGAAGATCGGCTTGCGCGAGAACGTCGGGATGATCTCCGAGACGATCCCGAATGCCGGCAGGATCATGATGTAGACCTCGGGGTGCCCGAAGAACCAGAACACGTGCTGGAACAGCACCGGGTCGCCACCGCCCGCCGCGTTGAAAAAGCTGGTTGCGAAGTAGTAGTCGGTCAGCAGCATCGTGACGGCGCCGGCGAATACCGGCATCACGGCGATCAACAGATAGGCCGTGATCAGCCAGGACCACGAGAATAGCGGCATCTTCAGGAGCGTCATGCCCGGCGCGCGCATGTTGACGATCGTGACGATGACGTTGATGGCGCCCATGATCGACGAGGCGCCCATCAGGTGGATTGCGAACACCGCCATCGGGAAGGCATGGCCGGTCTGCAGCACGAGCGGCGGGTAAAGCGTCCATCCTGCAGCCGGTGCGCCGCCTGGCACGAAGAGCGTCGAGAGCAACAGCACGAACGCGAAGACCAGCAGCCAGAAGCTGAACAGGTTCATGCGCGGCAGGGCCATGTCGGCCGCGCCGATCTGCAGCGGCACCATCCAGTTCGCGAGACCGACGGTTGCCGGCATCACGGCGCCGAACACCATGATCAGCGCGTGCATCGTCGTCATCTGGTTGAAGAACCCTGGATCGACGAGCTGCAGGCCCGGCTGGAACAACTCGGCGCGGATCAGCAGCGCCATGACGCCGCCGAGCAGGAACATCGCGAGCGAGAACACCAGGTACATCGTCCCGATGTCCTTGTGATTCGTCGTGGTCAGCCAGCGGACCAGCCCCTTCGGCGGCCCGTGGTGATCGCCGTGGCCCGCGGTCTCGTTACCGTGCGCCATCTGTTTCGCTCCGTCCGGTCTCACTCCGTAGGGCCTCACTTCGTAGCTCCTGTTGTGTCAGCCAGGCTTCGAATTCCGGCTTCGGCAGCGCGACGACGACGATCGGCATGAAGCCATGGTCGGCACCGCAAAGTTCCGCGCATTTGCCGCGGTAGGTGCCGGGCTTGTCCTCGTCCACCGATATCCACATCTCGTTCATGAAGCCGGGTATCGCGTCGCGCTTCATGCCGAAGTCGGGCACCCACCAGGCGTGGATCACGTCATTGGCGGTCAGCAGCAGGCGGATCTTCGTGCCGGTCGGCACGACCAGCGGCTGGTCCACTTCAAGCAGGTAATTATCCACCGTGTTCGGGTCGATGCCGGAGCCGCGCTGGCGTGCGAGATCGCTTGTGCGCGCCAGGCGGCTGTAAAACGACACGCCGCGGCCCAGGTATTCGTATTGCCAGTACCACTGGTAGCCGGTGATCTTGATCGTGAGCTCCGTGCCGCTCATGTCCTCGATCTTGATCAGCTTCTCGACCGAGGGGATCGCCATCGCGATCAGGATGATCGTCGGCACGATGGTCCAGGCGGCTTCGAGCCGCGCGTTGTGCAGGAGTTTCGTGTCGGCGACCGCGCCCCTGGACTTCCGGAAACGGATCATCGCGAAAATCATCGCGCCGAAGGTCACGACCGCGATCGCGAGGCAGATCCACAACATGATCATGTGCATGTCGTAGATCTCGCGGGACAGCTCGCTGACGCCTTTCGGCATGTTCAGCAGGCTCCAATCCGCGCGGGCAGGCAGGGCGGTGAGCGCCGCGAGGGCGAAGGCTCCGGCCGGCAGCTTCGAGTTCCGCTTCACGATGGACACCGAGACTCCCTGGATGATGGCCAGCGTAGCGCGGGCTCACGGCCCGCGCATCGTAAGGGAGGCAGCAACGACCCGCAACGGGATTTTCCCCTTGCAATCCAAAAGGATTCAGCTCAACGGCGACCGGTCAGATCGGCCGCAGTTTTGCCGCACCCACAAGCGCCGCGGCGGCCTCGCCGACGCCCGGACGCGGCAGCCAGGGAACGATACCGAGGCAGTGCGCGCCAATCTTTGCGTTGAGTGTGGCGATGTTGGCGTCGTGTCGCGCAAACGCGGGATCGATGCAGTTTCCGATCCAGCCGGCGAGCCGGTATCCGCGGGATGCGATTGCTTCAGCCGTCAGTAGTGCGTGATTGAGGCAGCCGAGCCGCAAGCCGACCACGAGCAGGACGTCCATGCCCAGCAGGCCCGGCAGCTCGGCGAATGACCGGCGTGCATCCAGCGGCACGAGGAAACCGCCGGCGCCTTCGGCGAGTACAACGTCGGCCGACGCACGAAGCACTTCGTACGCCCTGACGATGCGATCCGTGTCGATCACGACGCCGGCCTCCGCGGCCGCGATGTGCGGCGCGATCGCGGGCTCGAACAGCCAGGGATTCACGATCGCGTAGGGATGGCGGACGCTCGATTCCGCCTGCAGCAGCAGCGCATCCTCATTGGCCGGTCCCTCCGGGCCCGCCACCGCGCCGGCGGCGACCGGCTTCATGCCCGCGACCCTGAGACCCGATTCGCGCAAGCGTCGCAACAGCGCTGCCGTGACGAGCGTCTTGCCGACACCGGTATCGGTGCCCGTCACAAAGTAGCTACGGCTCATGGCGACTCGCGGCCTCCGCCGCGGCGGCGTATCGCCGAGACCGGAATCGCGAACTCGCCATCGTGCTCCGCATCCGGGCGCTCGACAGCGCCCCAGGCCTGCCCGAAAACGACTTCATAACTTGCCGGCAGTCGGCCTTCGTGGCGATGGCGCTCGTAGGCGAGTTCCATCGCGCGCAATGTTTTCCTTCCGGTCAGGCCGCGCGGCCTGCCGGTCGTCGCATTCTGCGAGCCGATGGCTTTGAGATCGCGCATCAGCGCGAAGATGTCCGGATAGGTCAGCGTGTAGCGCAGCACATCGAGCACGGGCTCGACGAGCCCTGCGCGAATGAGACCGTCGCCAATATTGTGCATGTCGGCGAATGGAATCACATGCGTGTGGTCATCGACGCCGTGCCAGGCCCCTTGCAGCTCGATCAACGTGTCCGGCCCGAAGGTCGTAAAGGTCAGGAGTCCGCGCGGTCGCAGCACGCGGGCGATCTCGGCGAAGACCGCGTCGAGGTCGTCGCACCATTGCAGCATCAGATTGCAGAACAGCAGGTCCACGCTCGCATCCGGCAGCGGCAGGGCGAGCGCGTCTGCGCAGAGGCGCTCGAAGCGCGCCGAATCGTCGTGCCGGGCGGCCTCGCGCAGCATGCCCGGCGCGAAATCCACGGCAATGACACGGGCCGTGGGCCAGCGTGCGCCGAGCGCGCGTGCCGCATGGCCGGTGCCGCAGCCGAGATCCACGATGACGTCCGGTTCGAAGGCGATCCAGGCGAGGCGATCGATCAGTTGCTGTCGTACGCGCGCCTGCAGCACGGCGGACGCGTCGTAGGTGGCGCTCGCCCGATCGAAATTCTTTCGGATGGCACTCCGATCGAGCGAGCCAGGCCCCGAATGGAACGATCGTTCCGCGCCGCTCATTCGGGCGACACGACGTCGGCGAGCGCAGCCACCAGGTTTTCGACGTCCGTGTCGCGATGGGAGGCGGAGAAAGTCACACGGAGGCGTGAGGTGTCTGCAGGTACTGTCGGCGGGCGGATCGCGGCGACGAAGAAGCCGCGTTCAAGGAGTGCGTTGCTGGCTCGCATTGCTTCTTGCGCGCTGCCGAGCAGGATAGGCTGGATCGGCGTTTCCGACGCCGCCAGCGTGATGCCGGCGACCAGCGCGAGTTCGCGGAAGCGGCGCGTGAGTGCCAGCACGCGCTCGCGCCGCCAGGGCTCGGCGATCGAGACTGCAAGTGCGGCGCGCGTTGCGGCGGCGACGGCGGGTGGCAGCGCGGTCGTATAGATATAGGTGCGGGCACGCTGAATCAGCGTTTCGATCAGATCCCCGTTGCCCGCGATGAATGCGCCGAAGGTCCCGAAGGCCTTGCCGAAGGTACCGACGAGCGCCGGCACCTCTGCAGGCGACAGCTGGAAGTGCTCCAACGAGCCGCGACCGGTTGCGCCGATCACGCCGAGCCCGTGGGCATCGTCCACGGCGAGGAACGCGCCGTGCTTCGCGCAGGCCGCCGCGAGCGCCGGCAATGGCGCGAGATCCCCATCCATGCTGAAGACGCCGTCGGTCAATACGAGCGCCGTTCCGGATTCCTGTGCAACGAGCTGCTGCTCGAGTGCTGCGACGTCGCCGTGCGGATAATGAAGGAGCGTGGCGCCGGACAGCCGGCCGCCATCGATCAGCGACGCGTGATTCAGGCGATCCCCGAAGACGATGGCGCCGCGTCTGGCGAGCGCGCTCGCGAGACCGAGATTCGCCATGTAGCCAGTCGAGAAAACAATCGCCCGCTCGCGCCCGGTCCAGGCCGCGAGTTCATGCTCGAGCGCTTCGTGCTCGGTTTGATGTCCGGTGATCAGGTGCGAGGCGCGCGCGCCCACCCCGTGAATGCGCGCAGCGTCGATGAGGGCTTCGATAACCTGCGGATGCGCTGCGAGACCAAGATAGTCGTTGTTGCAGAAATCGACGCACTGACGGCCGTCGAGCTGGATATCCGCGGTATCCGGTTCGCTGCGGCGCACCGTGCGGCGACGCCGCCGCAGGCCGCAGGCATCGAGTTCCGCGAGCGCTGGGCCGAACGAAGTCAGTGCAGCGGACACCGCCATCAACCGCTGGCGGCGGCGGGTTCCGGCCGGATACCGAGCCGCCCGAACAGTGCGTGGTCGCTCGCCGTGTCCGGATTGCCGGTGGTCAGCAGTTTCTCGCCGTAGAAAATGGAATTGGCGCCGGCCAGGAAGCACAGCGCCTGCATCTCGTCGCTCATGGAGCTGCGTCCCGCCGACAGGCGCACGTGCGCGCGCGGCATCAGGATTCGTGCAACCGCAATGATTCGCACGAACTCGATGGGATCGAGCGGCGCGGTGCCTGCAAGCGGCGTTCCCTCGACCTGCACAAGCTGATTGACCGGCACGCTCTCGGGATGCGGCGAAAGTGTCGCGAGCGTGTGCAGGAGCGCCACGCGGTCGGAAGCGTCCTCGCCCATGCCGAGGATGCCGCCGCAGCAGACGTGGATGCCGGCGTCGCGCACCGCGGCAAGTGTGTCGAGGCGGTCCTGGTAAGTCCGCGTCGTGATGATCTCGCCGTAGAAATCCTCGGACGTATCGAGATTGTGATTGTAATAGTCGAGACCCGCGTCTTTCAGCCGCCGAGCCTGCGCGGGTGTCAGCATGCCGAGCGTCGCGCAGGTCTCGAGGCCAAGTTCGCGCACGCCACGCACCATGTCGGCGACGGTCTCGAGATCGCGGTCCTTGGGGCTGCGCCAGGCCGCGCCCATGCAGAAACGCGTCGCCCCATTCGCTTTGGCCATGCGGGCGCGCTCGATCACGGTGCCGGGATCCATCAGCGACTCACGTTCGAGACCCGTGTCGTAGCGGATGCTCTGCGGGCAGTAGGCGCAGTCCTCGGGGCAGGCGCCGGTCTTGATGGAAAGGAGCGTCGAGACCTGGACCTGATTGGGATCGAAGTACCGGCGATGGACGGATTGCGCGTGCCAGATCAGGTCGGCGAAGGGCAGCGCATGAAGCTCCCGCACCTCGGCGAGCGTCCAGTCGCTCCGGATCTCGCCGAGCCGTCCCTGGTTCAGG
>JANOSR010000157.1:0-10746 GCA_031415935.1 Steroidobacteraceae bacterium
CCGCCGACGGTCAGCGCATCGATGCGCAGCGTCGGCTGGCCGACGCCGACCGGCACCGTCTGGCCGTCCTTGCCGCAGCTTCCGATGCCGTCGTCGAGCGCCAGGTCGTTGCCGACCATGCTGACACGGGTCAGCACATCGGGCCCGTTGCCAATCAGCGTCGCGCCCTTGACCGGCGCGGTGATGCGGCCGTCCTCGATCAGGTAGGCCTCGCTCGCCGAGAACACGAACTTGCCCGAAGTGATGTCGACCTGGCCGCCGCCGAAATTGACCGCATACAGGCCGCGCTTCACCGAACGGATGATCTCCTGCGGATCATGCGGTCCCGGCAGCATGTAGGTATTGGTCATGCGCGGCAGCGTCGCATGGGCGAATGACTCGCGCCGCCCATTGCCGGTCGGCTTCATGCCCATCAGCCGCGCATTGAGTTTGTCCTGCAGATAGCCTTTCAGCACGCCATTCTCGATCAGCGTCGTGCAAGACGTCGGCGTCCCTTCATCATCGACATTCAGGGAGCCGCGCCGGCCGGGCAGCGTGCCGTCGTCGACGACCGTGCACAGCGGCGATGCCACCCGCTCGCCGATGCGGCCCGTGAACGCCGAGGTGCCGCGGCGGTTGAAATCGCCCTCCAGCCCGTGACCGATCGCCTCGTGCAGCAGCACGCCGGGCCAGCCCGGTCCCAGCACGACGGTCATCGTGCCGGCAGGTGCCGGCACCGCATCGAGATTGACAGTAGCCTGCCGCACCGCCTCGCGCGCGAGCCGCATCGGGTGGTCGCCCGTGACGAAATCCTGCAGCGAATGACGGCCGCCGGCGCCTGCATAGCCCTGCTCGCGGCGCCCATCCTGTTCGACGATGACCGAGACATTCATGCGCACCAGCGGCCGCACGTCGGCGGCCAGCGTGCCGTCGCTCGCGGCGACCAGTACGATCTCGTGCACGGCCGCAAGACTCGCGACGACCTGTTTCACGCGCGGATCGAGCGAGCGCGCATTGCGGTCGAGCTGGGTCAGCAGCGCGACTTTGTCGGCATCGGCCAGTGAGGCAATCGGGTCGTCCGGCAGGTACAGCTTGTGCGTTTCGGTTGCCTTCCAGGCCTGCACCTGGCCGCCGCCGCCCTCGCGCGCGATCGCGCGGGCCGCACGCGCCGCCTCCAGCAAGGCGGCCGGCACGACTTCATCGGAGTAGGCAAAGCCCGTGCGCTCTCCCGCCATTGCGCGCACGCCGACACCCTGCTCGATGCCATGGCTGCCTTCCTTGACGATGCCGTCCTCGAGCGCCCAGTGCTCTTCACGCGCAAGCTGGAAGTAGAGATCGCCCGAATCGACGGCGGCACCGAGCAGCGAGCCAAGGGCCTGTTCCAGGCGCCCCTCATCGAGACCCGCAGGTGCGAGGATCAGTTCGCGTGCGCGCTGCAATGCGTTCGCGCTCACCCGACCACCCGATGGTCCAGCGCCGGAAAACTCTTTCGCGTCACCGCCTGCCGCTCGCGGTCAAGCGCGGCGAGCACGACCCCGCTGCCGCGTGGCAGGCGCTGCAGCACACGGCCCCAGTAATCGGCGATCAGGCTGTCACCATAGGTTTCGCGGCCATTGTCGTGGATCCCGGTTTGCGCTGCGGCAATCACGAATGAAAGATCTTCAATCGCCCGGGCACGCAGCAGGACTTCCCAGTGCGCGCGGCCGGTCGGACCCGTGAATGCAGATGGCACGCTGAAGATCTCTGCTCCCTCGGAGACCAGCCGGCGGTACAACTCGGGGAAGCGCAAATCGTAGCACACGGTCAGTCCGAGCCGGCCCGCCGGCGTGTCAACCGTGACGGGTTGCGCGCCGGGGACTGCGTTTGTCGATTCCCGATAGCCCTCGCGGCCATCCGGCAGGTCGACGTCAAACAGGTGGATCTTGTCATAGCGCGCGACCTGCCTGCCGCCGGCGTCGTAGACAATGCAGGCATTCGCCGGCCGCGCTTCGCCGGAGACGGCAATCGGCTGCGTGCCGGCGACGATCCAGATCCCGAGTTCCCGCGCTGCGGTCGCAATCGCCCGTTGCACCGGGCCGTCGCCGTCAGCCTCGACGATTTCGCGACGTTCTGCCTCGGTGCGTCCCATAAAGGAAAAATTCTCGGGCAATACGACCAGGCAGGCGCCGCCTTCGCGGGCCTGTTCCAGCAGCCGTCGTGCGGTATCGAGATTTCTGGTGACATTCGCTACCGAGGTCATCTGCACCGCGGCGACGATTGGCTGGATCATGGCGTTTCTTGTCCGCTTCCCGATTCACCGGCGCGCAAGGGCGCCGCGACCTGCTGCGTGTCCTTCATCTCCTGAGCATCGATACGTCGCACCTGCGGATCATCCCAGCTGCCGGTGATGCGATAGTAACCGCGCGTGACGCCCTTCAGCGGCTCCTTGAAGATCCGCGAGAACAACAGGAGTGCCGCACCAACCGCCGGGCCAGCAGCCAGCGCACCAGCTACGCCGAGTGATGCGCCCAGCTGTCCCGTGACCACCGCGGTCTGGTCATAGGTCCGGTCGCGCAGGCTGGTGCGGCCCGCAATGCCGATTTCCGCGGCCGAGCCGCGCAGCGTGAGATTGTCCGTGAAGGCCTCGCCGTCGGTCAGCTGGAATGTCCCGCGCAGCGTGTCGAAGGACAGGCCCTCGCCGGTCAGATCTCCGAAATCGAGCGCAAGCCGGCGTGGCAGGTGAGCAAGACTCATCAGCCCCAGGACCCGGCCGGCACCCGGTTCGACCGATGTCAGCCGGCCATCCTCCGCGGCCATCTCGAGCCGGCCGGAAAGCCGCTCGACCGCGCTCGATTCCGGTGGGCCCGGCCAGCTCAGATTCGCGGAAATGCGGCCATGACGGCCGGCCACCAGCGAACCGAGCTGCATCGCATTCATGAATGCGAGCACGTTCTTGCTCTCGACCTCGAATTCGAGGCGGCTTTCGGCGCCCGATTCACGCACCAGCCAGCTGCCGCGGCCCTTTGCCTCAAAGGCTGCGTGCTTCATCGTGAACTGGTTCAGAGTCATCCCGGCTGTGCCACGCGCGAGTTCAGCCTGCAGGCGGCCGTACTGGCGGCCCTCGAACTGGAGATCGCGGATGTCGACGCGGATCGCCGGCAACTGGCGCGGATCGGGCTCGCCCTCGCCGCTACGCACGGACTCGCCGAATATCAGGCGATCGAGCTCCAGCACCATCGGCACCTCGCCCGGGAAAGTATGGGGAACGCTGAGGTGACCGCTGGCCGCTTCCGAGTTCACGTCGATTTCCCAGGCACGATTGCCGGGCCGCATGCGGCCACTCGCATTGGCGAACGCGTAGCCCAGCACTTCGAGGCGCTGGATCGACAGATCGACCCCACCCAGCCATTCGTGCAACGGGCGTCCGCGTGGCTGATCCCATTTCAGGTTGACGAGGTCCGAAATGCTCGCCGTCTCGAGTCGGCCGGTCAGCCACAAGCCTGCAGACTGTGGCAACGCCGTGGGTGCGCTGGCGCCGAATGACACGATGCCACGCTCGATCGGCGGATCCTGCGGCTTGCTGCGCCATTGCAGCAGCGCATGCACGTCGCGACCTAGCTGCGCCTGGATGCGCGGGCCGCCGTCGCCGCCGAAACTCGCAGTGATCGTCAGCGGACGCGCGGCATCGGCGGTTTTCGCAAAGGGTTCCGGCAGTTTCGACGCGACCCCGCGCAGGTCGCTGCTCAGGCGCAGCGTGCCGCGCGCCGGGATTTCCCGGTCGGCGCGGCGCTCGACCGTCAGGAATCCCCGCCAGTCCGCGGTTCCGGAGATGCCCGCATTGACCGGCAGGCGCGCGACCGGCCGCAACGGTCCGGCCGCCACGGTGCCTTGCGCATTGACTTGCGTGCTGAGATCGCCATTTTTCTGCGTCGTCGTTTTGATCGAGACCTGCAGCGGCCCGCCCAGCAACTGCCCCGTCAGCGTCGGCGCCTCGATCTCCCGGTTACGCACCCAGAGAACGCCCTTCAGATCGCTGGCTTCGCCGGCCTGCTGGCGTTGTTGCAACTTGATGCCGCCGAGTGTGGTCATCACCGTCACGACCCGCCGCTCGAAATCCTTGATCGGCAGGTACATTGCGAGCTCACCGGTCACCGGCCCGGAACCCGTCAATTCGCTGAAGCCGGCGCCCAGCGTCGGACCGAGCGGACTGTCCTGCAGCAGCCGAATGGCGCGGCCGGCATCGCCGCGGGCGGAAGCCCGGACCGCAACGATGGACTCGCGATAGTCCGCACTGTTGGCCTCGGCCTGTGTGATCGCGATCCCGGCCAGCGAGCCCCTGGTGGCGACCGCCCTCATGCCGGGCCCTTCAAAAGCGATCTCGGCGTCGAGTCCGCGAATCTCCGGCCAGCCTGGCGCATAGAAGAGCGTCACACCCTTCACACGCGCCTCGGCATGGAACCTGCCCTGCCCCTCGCGATAGGGAAAGCCGCGAGTCGGCCCGGTTTGCGACACGGTGCCTGCGACGACGCGGCCGGCACGAAACGCGGCATCCAGCCAGCCCAATGACTTTGGCTTCAGCCGCTCGATCGGCAGGTAGCGCCAGACCTGCGTCGCATCGAAGTCCGCGACGCTCGCATTCAGGTCCATGAGCGGCAGCTGTCCGGGCCGAAACGCCATGCGCAGCTTGCCGCGCATGGTGCCATGACCGGTGTCGATGACAGCTTCGTCCACCCACAGCCGCACGCCGTCACCAAAGCGATTCCATTCAATCCGGCCATCGGCCTGGCGAAGCTCCGCAATTGCGCGCCATTGCATGGGCCAGCTGACCAGTCCGTCACGTGTCGTCAGGTGCACGACACCGCCGGCGCCGCGTCCCTCGATCGCGCCGTCGAGGCCCTGCAGGCCGGGCGCCTTGCCGAACGCCTCGAATCCGAGATCCGCGAATCGAACCCGGCCGCTGATGTCGGGCAGCCGGCCCTCGCCGAGATCCGCGACGGCGGCATCGAGACCGAACAGCTCGCCGCGCGGCGCAAGCGTCTCCAGTTTCTCGCGCAGCGGCCCGGCGGGCAGCAGCGATGAGAATGCCGCGAGATTCTCGATCCGCAGGTAATCCGCGCGAGCCGCGACCGAAGCAATGCGGCCATCGCGCCGCTTCAGGGTCGCGGAGACATTGGTCGGCCGCCAGGGCGCGCCCGCGCGTGACAACTCGAGGCCCGTGCCCTCGATGGAGATGCCGTCGGCATCGCGTTGCAGGCGCAGGTCGCCGGCTACGCGCGTGAATTCGGCGCCGCCGTCGGGCAGCCGCAGATTGCTGAGCTCCGGCCGTAGTCGCAGGCTCGTGAGCCCGCGGCCGACGCCGCGCGCCGTCGCGCGCACCGAACCATGCCCCGCGGCGGGCACGATGAAACTGTCCGGCAGCAGCGCCGCCCACTGTTCGAAATCAAGGTCGCGCGCATCAATGCTGGCCCGCCACTCGACCGACTCCGCGTCATCAAGATCGCCATCCAGATCGGCCTCCACCTCCAGGGCCGAGCCGAGGTGTTCCGGCAGCTCGACCTGTCCGCGCAGGGTCACGTGATCGCCCTTGCGCTCGAACTCCAGGTCCGCACCGGTCAGTTCAAAGCGTCCCTGCCGGGCGCGCAGATCGAGCACGTCGAGTGTCGCGTCGTGCACCGCGAACAGGCCGCGCGGCAGGCGCGCGAGCGTCATCGGCTGGCGCTCGACACCCGGCTTCGGCTCGATCGCACCCTGGCCGACCAGCTCGACGCTGCCGTCGGTGCGGATCACGAAATGCAGCCGCGGCCGCACCAGTACGACGCGCCCGACTTCGATCCGCCGGTACCACAGCGAGCGGCCGATCGCGAGGCTCACGCGACCCGATTCGGCGCTGACCAGCGGCTGGTCACCGGTGGCCGGCAACACGCGCGCGCCGTTGAAACGGATTTCCGGTCCGTAACGGCCGATGCGCGCATTCAACGAATCGAATTCCAGCCTGAGCCCGGTCGCCGCGCGGACCTGGTCGGCGACCTGCTGCTGGTAGCCGGGCAGCAATTCGATCGCGAGACGGAATGCGCCGACGCCAAGCGCCGCGAGCAGCGCGAGCGCCGCCACCGCGCCCGCCAGCCAGCGCCATAGCCTCCTGAGTCCTTGTCCCGTCCTGACCATGCTGCCCGAACCTGCCCCTTCCTATACCAGCACGACATCGAATTGTTCCTCGGCATACAGCGCCTCGGCCTGCAGCCGGATCGGCTTGCCGACCGTGAGTTCGAGCTCGGCCAGCGCCGCGGACTCTTCGTCGAGCAATAACTCGATGACGTCCTGGTGCGCCAGCACGAGCAATTCCTGGAAATCGAACTGCCGTGCCTGGCGCAGCACCTCGCGGAAGGCCTGATAGGCGACCGTTTCGGCCGTCTTCACAAATCCGCGGGAATCGCAACTTGGACAAGGCCTGCACAGCTGGTGTTCCAGGCTCTCGCGGGTACGCTTGCGGGTCATTTCGACGAGACCCAGTGCCGAAACGGCCGACAGGAGGGTCCGGGCACGATCCCCCGCCAGTGCCTGCCCAAGCGCCTGCAGCACGAGGCGGCGGTGCTCGCAATCCTGCATGTCGATGAAGTCCACGACGATGATGCCGCCGAGATTGCGCAGCCTGAGTTGCCGCGCGATCGCAACGGCCGCCTCGAGATTCGTGCGATAGATCGTGTCCTCGAGATTCCGGTGGCCGACGAAGGCCCCGGTATTGACATCGATCGTCGTCAGCGCCTCAGTCTGGTCGAACATCAGATAGCCGCCCGATTTCAGCGGCACCTTGCGGTCGAGAGCGCGCTCGATTTCGTCGTCCACGCCATACAGGTCGAATATGGGTCGCTTGCCGTCGTAGGTCTCGATGCGCCCGGCGAGTGCCGGCATGAAAGTCCTGGCGAAACCGGTCATCTGCGCATGCGCGGCCGCTGTATCCACGAGCACGCGGTCGACCTGCTCACCCAGCAGGTCGCGCAGCACCCGCAACGGCAACGCGAGATCCTCATGGACGATTTCCGCAGCAGCAGCGCGCTCACCGCGCTCCCGCACGATTTCCCAGAGGCGTTCGAGGAACATCATGTCGGCGCGCAGCGCCTCGATCGGCACGCCCTCGGCCACGGTCCGCACGATCCAGCCGCCACGATCGCCGCCGAATTCCTGCACCGCCTCGCGCAATCGCAGGCGCTCGGCCCCGTCTTCTATCCGGGCTGATACGCCTACGCCTCGGCCCTGCGGCATGAACACGAGAAATCGCGACGGCAGCGTTACATAGGTCGTCAGCCGCGCACCCTTCGTGCCGAGCGGATCCTTCAGCACCTGAACGAGGATCGTGTCGCCTTCGTTGACGAGATCGCGGATGCTTTCGAAGGCCTGCGCCTCGACCCCGGAGTCGAGGCCCGGCGGCGGCAGGATGTCCGAGGCATGCAGGAATGCCGCCCGATCCAGCCCGATTTCGATGAATGCCGCCTGCATGCCCGGCAGCACGCGTGACGCACGGCCCTTGTAGATGTTTCCGGCCAGGCCGCGCCGGTTGGCGCGCTCGATGTAAAGCTCCTGGACCACACCCTGCTCGACCACGGCAGCGCGGCTTTCGCGCGGCGTCACGTTGACGAGGATTTCGACGCTCATGCGTCGGCTTGCCAGCGACGGACGCCGGCAGAGTCAAGGAGCGCCGCCGTCTCGAACAAGGGCAGGCCCATCACGCCCGAGTAGCTGCCCTCGAGCCGCGCGATGAATACGGCGCCGAAGCCCTGGATCGCGTACGCGCCGGCCTTGTCGACCGGTTCGCCGCTCGCCCAGTAATCCCGGCATTCGGCGGCAGAAAGGGCGCGGAATGTCACGCACGTCTCGCTGATCGTCGTTTCAACGCGCCCTTCGCTCGCGAGCGCCACCGCGGTCAGCACGCTGTGGCTCCTGCCGGACAACGCGGCGAGCATGCGGACTCCATCATTCTCATCCCGGGGCTTGCCAAAGATTTCCTCGCCGATGGCGACGGTGGTGTCCGCCGCGAGCACCGGCAGGCCGCCGCCCATGGCGACTCCCGCCGATGCCTTCTCGCGCGCCAGTCGCAGCACGTAGTCTCGTGGCGATTCGCCAGAACGCCGCGATTCATCGAGATCCACCGGCCGGATGTCGTGTGCAACGCCGATCTGACGGAGCAGCTGACTCCGTCTCGGCGATGCAGAAGCGAGTCGGATTCGATCGTAAGGCATTGAGAGGGCCGGAAAATTTATGAGCATACCCCCTCAGCCGCGATGGTAGGGATGTCCCTTCAGGATGCTCTGGGCACGGTAGAGCTGTTCGGCCAGCATGATCCGGGCAAGGCCATGCGGCCAGGTCAGTGGCGACAGCGACCAGCGGAAGTCGGCGCGTTCCAGCACCTCGGGCGCAAGACCATCGGGACCTCCGATGACGAACGCCAGGTCGCGACCGCCCGCGAGGCGGGTCTCGAGCCAGCGCGCAAGTTCGGCGGTCGTCATGGCACGGCCCGTCAGTTCGAGTGCCACGACGTAATCGCGTGGGCCGATGATCTCGAGCATGCTCCGCCGCGTGGGGATCTCAACCAGTTCGAGGTGGAATCCGACCAGACGCCTGGCGTACTCGGCGTATCCCTCATTGACCCAGTCGGGAAGCCGTGTGCCGGCCGCGATCAGCCGGGCGCGCATCGGCAGCGCTCAGGCGAGACTCGGCGCGCGCAGCGAGGGACGCAGGTCCCACAGCTTCTCGAGCCCGTAGAACTCACGGATTCGCGGCAGCATCACGTGCACGATCAGGTCCTGCAGATCGACCAGCACCCACTCGCCCTCGCGCTCGCCCTCGACGCCATAGGGCCGGTGGCCAGCCTGCTGGCAGCGTTCGACCAGGCGGCCGGCGATCGACTTGACGTGGCGGTCGGAAGTGCCCGTCGCGACGATCATCGTGTCGGCGACATCGGTCAGCTTGCGGACGTCGAGGACCTTGACGTTGACGGCCTTCATGTCCTCGAGTGCGGCGATGGCGATTTCCGTCAGCGCGCCAGGCTGCTTCCTGGTCTTCTTCGGAACAGTGACGGAATTGCGGCGTTTAGTCTTCGTACTCTTCTTGATCATTCCTCGGTTTCACCTGGCCGGGCGTAGCTGCCCCTGGCGACGATGATCCTACGCACAGCCTCGGGCATCAAGTAGCGCGGATCGCGACCCATTGCGACGACGTCGCGCACCGCGCTCGAGGACACATCGAGCTGGGTGCCCATATTGACGTAAACGAGCCCCGCCGGGGCCCCGGACAGCCGGCGCGGATCATCGCAAGCGCAATCGCGCAGCAGCGCCGCTGCCAGGCCATTGCGCGGCGGCAGCGATCCCGGCCGCACCGCGACGACCAGGTGCGCGAGCCCGATCAGTTCCTGCGCGCGATGCCAGCCGTCCAGGCCCGCGAAGGCGTCCATGCCCATGATCAACGCGATGGGCTGCCCGCCGCGCTCGGCGCGCAATTCCTCGAGTGTCAGCACGGTGTACGAAGGCCCGGAGCGGCGCAGTTCGCGATCATCCACGAGAAATCGCGCATCGCCCTCGACAGCAGCTCGGACCATCGCGAGCCGGGTCGCGGCGTCTGCGAGTGGCTGAGCGCGGTGTGGCGGATCGCCGGCCGGAACGAATGCGATCGCCTCGAGGTCCAGCAGTTCGAAGAGCTCGTGCGCGGTACGCAGATGCCCGTAATGAATCGGATCGAACATCCCGCCGAAAACCCCAAATGGACGCATCGGGCCTCAGGCGGCCGGCGCTTCGGGAAGCAAGACACCCGCAAGCGTCGCGACCAGACCCGTCAGCCCGGTCCAGGGATCGCCCTGGCCGAGCCCCTTGACCTGGCGATCGATACGTCCTGCCTCGATGAAGTGCGGCGCAAGCGGCTGGCTCGCGGTGCGATGCAACGCACGCGCCAGGAGCGCCGCGCGGCGCTCGGCCTGGCGGCCGTAGCCCGCTGCTGCGCCCGGATTTCGGCGCGCCTCGGCGAGCGCGCGCAGCTCGCGGCATAGCGCCCACAACACGAGCGCCGGCTCGGCACCCTCGGCACGCAGGCCTTCGAGGATGCGCAGGCTCCTCGCTGCATCGCCGTCGAGTGCAGCCTCGCCGAGCTGGTATACGTCATAGCGCGCGCTGTTTGCGACCGCGGCCAGTACGTCATCGGCGCTCACCGTGCCGCCCGCATGCAGCAATGCCAGCTTTTCGATCTCCTGGTGCGCAGCCAGCAGATTGCCCTCGACCCGCTCGGCGAGAAGCTGCGCGGCGTCCGGTTCGATCGCCAGGCCATGCCGGCCGGCGCGGGCGACGATCCACTGCGGCAGCTGGCCGATCTCGACCGGCCAGGACTGCACGACCACGCCGCTTTTCTCGAAGGCCTTGAACCAGGCCGTGCTCCAGGTATCCCGCTCCGGTCGCCCGGTCACGACCAGCAGCAGCGTGTCCGGCGCGGGATCGGCGACCAGCTGCGCGAGCACCGCGCCGCCATCCTTCCCTGGACGCGGACTGGGCATCTTGAGCTCGATGATGCGCCGCTCCGCAAACAGAGACAGTGACTGGCTGGAGGCAAGCAACTCGGACCAGTCAAAGTTGCGCTCGACGAAGAACAGGTCGCGGCCGGCGTAACCCTCAGCGCGCGCACGCGCGCGGATTGCATCGGCGGCCTCTCCGACCAGCAGCGGCTCGTCGCCGGTGATCAGCCAGGCGGGCGCCAGCTTCTTCTCGAGCGTGCGGGCAAGCTGGTCAGTCGAAACGCGCATCAGGTTGATTG
>JANOSR010000158.1:0-2239 GCA_031415935.1 Steroidobacteraceae bacterium
GTACTGTGGAGATCGAGGGCGTCGGCGATCTGATGTCCGTCTACGCGCGCTGCTGCAATCCGCTGCCGCCTGAACCCGTTACCGGCTATGTCACTGTCGGCCGTGGCGTGACGATCCACCGTTCCGGCTGCAGCAGCCTCGCACGCATTGCGGCACGAGCGCCGGAACGCTTGCTGCAGGTCGAATGGGGAAAATCGCGTGTCACACGTTTCCCGGTGGACATCGTGATCCACGCGATGGATCGGCGTGGGCTGGTGCGGGACGTGAGCACCCTGCTCGCGGGCGAGAAGATCAACATCGAACGCATGACCACCCGCACCGACGCGGCGGAAGGAAGCGCCGACCTGGCATTGCGCATCACGGTTGCGGGTCTCGACGAACTGTCGCGCCTGCTGGCGCGACTGGGTGGGCTCCCGGGCGTCATCAGCGCGCGACGGCGCGTCTGATCTTTGAAAAGGGGACGGGCGCCCCTTTTAGGTCAGCGGTTGGGGATGTCGATCGCGCGCTTGTCGGCGGCGAGCGCCGCCTCGTGCATCGCCTCGGACAGAGTTGGATGGGCATGGATTGTTCGCTGGAGATCTTCAGCGCTCGCCGAATACTCCATGGCGAGCACGGCCTCCGCGATCAGCTCGCCGGCCATCGGACCGATGACATGGATGCCGAGAATCTCGTCGCTCGCGGCATCCGCGACGATCTTGCAGAAACCAGCGCCTGCCTCCATTGCACGCGCCCGGCCGCTGGCCGCGAACGGGAAATTGCCGGTCTTGTAGGGACGTCCGGTGGCTTTGACCTGTTCCTCAGTCTGACCGACCCAGGCGATTTCCGGTGCCGTGTAGATGACCGAGGGGATCGTCCGGTAATTGACTTCGCCGTACAGGCCCGCGATGCGATCGGCGACAGAGACACCTTCTTCCTTGCCCTTGTGCGCAAGCATCGGGCCGCGCACGCAGTCTCCCACTGCCCAGACGTCCGGCGCGCCGGTGCGGCAATGTTCGTCGACCTTGATGAAGCCGCGCTCATCCAGCGCGACGCCCGTCCCCTCGCCCAACAGCCCCGCCGTGAACGGGCGGCGCCCGATCGCGACCACCAGCCGGTCGACGACCAGCGTCTGCGCCCCCTTCGCATCCGAAAGGCTGACGTGCACTCCGTCCGGACGGATCTCGGCGCCTGAGACCTTCGCCCCGAGGCGGATCTCTAGCCCCTGCTTCTTGAAATGGCGCGCGGCCTCCTTCGCAACCTGGCCGTCGGCGATCGGCAGGAACTGCTCGAGGGCCTCGAGGATGACCGTCTCCGCGCCAAGCCGGCGCCAGACGCTGCCGAGCTCGAGGCCGATGACGCCGGCGCCGATGACGCAGAGGCGTTTCGGCACCTCGGTGAACTCCAGCGCTCCCCAGGAATCGACGATTCGCTCGCCGTCGAAGGCGACGCCACGCAGGGGCGTCGGCTCCGACCCCGAAGCGAGCACGACATGCCGCGCCTGGAGCGTGCGCCTTGCGCCGTCGTGGCCCGTGACCTCCACTTGGCGGCCTGCGAGCAGACGGCCATGTCCCGTGAACGGCGTGACACCGGCGCCCTTGAAGAGGGCCAGAATGCCCTGCGTGCTTTGGCGGACTATCGCAGCCTTGCGCTTCTGCATCGTCGCGACGTCGAAGCCGACACTCTCGAGTTTCAAGCCATGTGTCGCGAATTCATGCAATGCACGGTGAAACAGCTCGGAAGACTCCAGCAATGCCTTGGACGGGATGCATCCGGCGTTGAGGCAGGTGCCACCGAAGGCCGGGCTGCCATCGCGATTCTTCCATTCGTCGATGCAGGCGACCGTCAGCTTGTTCTGTCCGGCCCGGATCGCCGCCGGGTAGCCCGCCGGTCCGCCGCCGATGACAACGACGTCGAAACTGTCAGCCATGTCCCCTCATTCGTTCAGACCTGCAGCAGCAGCCGCGCCGGATCTTCCAGCACTTCCTTTACGGCGACCAGGAATTGGACCGCTTCGCGGCCGTCGATGATGCGGTGATCGTAGGTCAGGGCGACGTACATCATCGGCCGCACCACGACCTGGTCGCCCACGGCGACCGGCCGCTGCTGGATTTCGTGCATGCCGAGGATGGCACTCTGCGGCGCATTGACGATCGGTGTGGACAGCAGCGAGCCGAATACGCCGCCGTTCGTGATCGAGAATGTCCCGCCGGTCAACTCCTCCAGCGTGATCGTGCCATTGCGCGCCCGCTCCGCGAATCCG
>JANOSR010000159.1:0-1634 GCA_031415935.1 Steroidobacteraceae bacterium
TGCGCACGAGCCAGCGCGGCATCCAGAACGACGGATCGAATTCATTCCGGTACCGGACCCGCGTGCCGCCAGCCCGCGGCTCGACGCGTATCACGGTCAATCCGTACTTCAGATCGCCTTCGTCGGGAATCGCGGTCGCGACAAGCCGCCCCGGCTGTTCGTCCAGCAGTTCATAGCGATCCATCGTCCGGCAGAACACGGATCCCAGACAGCCACGCAGCCGCGTGTACAACAGGGGCTTGCCGTCACGCATGCTGCGGCGAGCCAGGAGAATCCGCGAGTCCAGCGCAGGATAGTCTTCAAAGTCCGTCAGCACGCGCATGACCGCGCGGGGATCCGCGGCAAGTTGCGCCTCGAAATCGACGACATAGCGCCGGCCCTCTTCGCGAACCTGCAGCTTCGTCACTTCGATTGCTTGCGCAGCACCCGTGGCGGCAAGCGCCGTGATTGCCAGCAGCAGGAGGATTGGCAGGCTCAAGGAGTCGTACCGCCGTCGCGCTCGACCTTCAGCAGCGTGTTGCGGAGCTTTGCTCCCGCGATGCGTGCCTCGGCGATCCGGATCTCGGCGTCGATGTCGAGTTTGCCGAATTCCGCGAGCGACTCCTCCAGCGTCGTCTTCTTTTCGCTCCTGGTCTTCGACTCCGGCGCCAGGTAGCGATCGACATCGATCCGGTCGGCGCGGATCCGGACCTGCCTGAGCTGCGGGATGATCGTGCCGCTCCATTGCGTATCGTCCAGGCGGCCCTCGATCGGGTCCAGCTGCAGGAAATCCTGATCGAGCCGGCCTTTCGCGGTGAACTGCATCGACTGGAAGACACCGGGATCCGCGGTCGCCGGCAACGGATGGCCAAATGCAATTGCGGCGGAGCGCGGCGAGAATGGCGCAGTCGTCAAAGTGAAGACCACGCTTGTTCCACGATCGCCGAATTCGGACTGGAGCTCGAATTCAGCGCGGACGCCGGCGAGCGTCAATTTTCCAGCCTTGATTTCAGCGATACCGGATTTCCCATCGAAGCTTGCGACCCCGATACCGCCTTCGAGTTCAATGCCCGCGAGCGGCAGGGGATCGCCGCCCGCCCAGCCGCGGAACATGAGGTCGCGGGCCAGGTAGCGGCCAGCATCCGGATCGATCAGCCCGCGTCCCTGGAGCGCGAAATGCATCGTGTAGCCCCCGCTGACGCCCGCCAGTTGCAGGTCAACGGGAAAATCCGTGGCCGGTGCGATGGGCCCGGCCTCAACGGTGATCGCGGTCAGGCGAAACCTCTGGTTCGAGGCGGCATCGTAGAACTCCAGCGCGCCGTTCTCGATGTCCAGCCGCCCGATCGACCAGTGCGACTCCCCCTCCCCGCCCAAGCTCGAGAGACGTTCGATGAGCGCAGACCAATTGTCCGTGCCGTCGGCGACGAATGCGGGTCGCGCGGTCGCATTGGAGATCGTGATCGACCGCAGTGCCGAATCGCCGCCGAACAGGCTGCGCCATGAAATACTGACGCGGGCGCTGCCGAAGTCGAGCAACGGATCGACGCCGAAACCAGGTGGCTGCGCAATCGCGAGCCCGCCCAGTTCCAGCACCGGTGTCGGCAGGAATCCGATCGAAAGTCCGGCGACGCTGACCGGCAGGCCGGTCAATTCGC
>JANOSR010000160.1:0-5925 GCA_031415935.1 Steroidobacteraceae bacterium
ATTCGGTCATATTTTGAAAGTCTGCCCGTCCCTGACCGGGATAGCCAGCAGCCAGGGCCGCGCACCGTGCGGCGCCGTCAGGGAGGCAGCAGCCTGAATCCTTCCAATGCCGCCGCCAGGTTGAGCCGCTGGTCGAGGCACACGAACTCCATCTCGCCAGGCTGCCCTTCCGCCACCGCGATCGCCGCGGCGAGCTGCAGGCCGTCGCCTGCACGCAGATCATGGACGCGCAGCAGCTTTTCGGCCGTCCCACGAATCTCGTCGGACGGCGCGATTTCGTCCCACGTCTTCGACATCAGTTCGAGCCGCGCCACGGCAACCGTCAGCGCGGCGGCTGTCATGTTGCCCTCGCGGCGCCGTCGATTGAGAGCCGAACAAACCGCGACACGCGTCCCCCACCAGACCCACATCACCGGATCCTGTTCCCTGATCCGTACCAGTTGGTCACTGGCCGTCTCTGCAGCCATCAGTGGCACAACGGCCGAACTGTCCCAGAATCTCACCGGCCGTCTCGCCGTTCCTCGAGTAGCGCTTCGAGGACCCGTGCGTCCGGGCCGAGATCCAGGGGCGCCTCGTGATCGGCGGCGGGCGGCAAAGTTGCCGGTTTCAAGACGCCCGTGGCGATCAGCCGTTCCCGCCGCCCCTGTGGGTCCGAGCGCGGGTCCAGGCCCACGATTTTTGCGATCGGCCTGCCACGGTCCGTGATCAGCACAGTCTGCCCGACCCGAACTTTTCGCAGGTACGCCGATAGCTGGTCTTTCAACCGTGAAATGCTGACCCGCTCCATCTGGCTATTATAGCCAGATCGACTCGACGAAGCGCGCAACGCCGCTCCGCGATAACTGGTTAGTCCTACTCAATTTTCAGGCAGCTGGAATCGGCCGGGCGCGCCAGACTCGGCCTCCGATCGCCAACCGGCATTCTACCGTTTTAAAAAGTATACAAGTATACTTGGCTTAGTAGCACATGGACGCAGGCATGGACATGGCACAAGTCACCATCTATCTCGACCCGGACACGGCCGCCAAAGCCAAGGTCGCGGCCAAGGAAGCGGGCCTGTCGCAGAGCCGCTGGATTGCCGAATTGATTCGCCGACATTCGACGATCCAATGGCCGCGGACCGTGCGGCGCCTTGCGGGCAGTTGGCCCGAATTCCCTGACGCAGCGGAAATTCGGGGCGGCCTTGGCAAGGACGCGCCGCGCCAGCCGGTCGACTGATGTTTGCGCTGGACACAGACACGGTGTCTTTTTTCCTGCGGGGCCAAGGGAGCGTCGCAGAGCGCCTCTCACTGTCGGACCCGGCGAGTATCGGAATTCCATCTATCGTCCTGCACGAGCTGCGCTACGGCATGCTCCGCGCGGGTGGCGGCACACGGAAGCGCGAGGACCTGGAGACTTTTCTCGGTTCGATCTCAGTGCTGCCTTTCGATGCGCGCGCGGCGGACGCAGCCGCCCAGGCGCGACTCGAACTCGACCGCTCGGGTCAGCAAATCGGGCCGTTCGACGTTCTCATCGCCGGCACGGCGCTCGCGCACGGCGCCGTCCTGGTCACCCATAACGTCAGGGAATTCGGACGCATCCCGAATCTGCGTATCGAGGACTGGTACTAATCAAAGGAACGATGGCCGACGCGTCCCAGTACCTCATCGGCCTTCGCGACGCTCCTCCAGCAGCGCCTCGAGGACTCCCGCTCCCTCAATCACGGGACGACGGCGCAGGATTTCCTGGATGTCCACCGGTGGCCCTTTGGGCAACCTGAGGAGGCCCCGCGCGACCAGACCTGCAATGCGCTCGTCCTCACCCTCATGCTAATGTCGAAGACGCCGGTCTAAAAGAAACGCGCGACGCCTAAGCCTGCGGCCTTTCCCGCATCCGCCATGATTTTGTCTGCGGTGGCCAACCGTCGGCAATGAATGCCTTGGGTAGGCGATCAGGTGCTCGTCGGCAACCGGGTACACCTGCAGGAATCCCGCACCAACATCTTTCTCGAATGAGGCGTACACGCGCGGTTCGATGGCTTTCGTGATCTCGCCCGCCCGCCGCCGACGGGCGAACAGGCAGCGGAACTCGACGACGCTCAGGCGGCTGATAGCCGCCGTGGGTTCCTCCCGGATGAATGCCTCGAACTGCTCGGAGAATGGCTCGTTCAGATACCGCTTCGCCAGCGCGCTGGTGTCGAGGTATAGCCCTGTCACCGCTCATCCCGCTCGGTGCGGATGTGCTTTTCGCTGCCTTTCTTAAGGCGCGACATGCTGGCGCGCAGATCGGCATGCGATGGCATCCGGCGCTTGCTGCGCAGCGGGAGCAGGCGCGCAATCGGCTGGCCGCGGCGGGTGATGACCACCTCCCCCTCGCGCGACACCAGCTCATCGAGCTGCGCCAACTCTTTGCGGACTTCCCGGATGCTGAGATTTTTCATGGCGGTCCTTAATGTGTCACATCAGACACGACAGAATTCATGCAGCCACGGGGGATATCTCCCGGGCAATGCGCTTAGCGCTGGTAGTTTCAGCGATGCGGAGGTCATAGGCCGTCTGCAGGTTCAGCCACGAACGTGCATCACCACCGAAGTACCGCGCCAGACGCATGGCCGTGTCGGCGCTGACCCCACGGCGCTCACGGACGATCTCGTTGACCCGGGGCGCCGGAACGTTGAGCGCCTTGGCCAGTGCGTTCGCGCTCATGTCGAGTGGCTTCAGAAAATCCTCGCGAAGAATCTCGCCGGGGTGTATCGGACGCATGGCGTTTTTGAACATCTGCCTCACCTTCAATGGTAATCGACGAGTTCCACGTCGGTCGGACCCTGGGCGGTCCAGCGAAAGCACACACGAAACTGATCGTTGACGCGGATGCTGTACTGCCCCTTCCGTTCTCCCTTCAGGGCCTCAAGGCGATTGCCGGGCGGGGAGCGCAGGAACTCCAGTGTCTCAGCTGCATCCAGCTGCACGAGCTTGCGAGTCGCGACCTTGGTAATGGTCGAAAATCGCTTGCTGCGGCCCGTCTCAAACAGCGACTGCGTGTCCGGACAGCGGAAGCCGCGTATCATTGATGGATACTATAACGTATAACGTTAAGCGTCAAATCATCACAGCAGCATTGCAGCCTGGGAGAACTCAGATGCTTGCAGGCGGACTCTTAACGGACTATATTCGGTCCTCTATATCATTACGTGGAATGACCCATGCGGTACTCCTCCCAGATCAAGTCCATCAGCTACCTGAAGGCCAACGCCGCTGAAATCCTTCACGAACTGACTGAACTGCGAAAACCCCTCGTGATCACCCAGAACGGTGAGGCAAAGGCCGTCATTCTGGATGTCGCGTCCTACGAGGAAACCCAGGAAACACTCGCTCTACTCAAGATCCTGGCGCTTGGGAACAGGCAAGTCGAGGACGGCAAGGTCAAACCCGTTGCCGATGTCGTGGACCGACTCCGTCGCAGGAAGGCGGCGACCGATGCGGCATGAGGTGCTGCTCACAGAAGGCGCCGAGCGCGATCTTGAGGAGATTCACGACTACATTGCGGAATTCGACTCGCCGAAAAGCGCCGAAAGAGTGCTGGACCGGTTGCTCGCCGTCGCCGAGAGCCTGGCCGATTCACCCAAGCGAGGTTCACCACCGAAGGAATTGCGGTCCCTCGGCATCGACGAGTTCCGGCAGGTATTTTTCAAACCCTACCGGGTGATTTATCGCGTCATCGGCAGACAGGTCAATATCTACGTGATTGCCGATGGTCGGCGCGACATGCAGTCATTGCTGGCCCACCGACTGCTCAATGCCTGAGGGCCGTTAACGGGCGCGAAAGATTGTTGGACTCATGGAACCGGCCAGTCTTGCCGGATCAACCGAGGTTGGTCACCAGGGGATCGGCCGGCCCGCCGTCCTTGTAGTAATCCAGGTACCAGGCGACGAAGCGCGCGACGCCCTCCTCGACCGGTGTTGCCGGGCGGTAACCGACGTCGCGGACCAGATCCTCGGCATCCGCCCAGGTATCCGGCACATCGCCGACCTGTAGCGGCAGCAGATTCTTTTCGGCCTTGCGGCCGAGGCATTGCTCCAGCACCTCGATGTAGTGCATCAACTCCACCGGCCGGTTGTTGCCAATGTTATAGAGCCGATAGGGCGCGCAGCTCGTGGCCGGGTCCGGTGCATGGCTGTCCCAGCGTTCATTGGGTGTCGCGATGCGGTCAAGCGAGGCGACTACTCCGGCGGCAATGTCGTCGATGTAGGTGAAATCGCGCCGGTGCTTGCCGTAATTGAAGACGTCGATCGGGCGGCCCGCGAGGATGTTGCGCGTAAACATGAAAAGCGCCATGTCCGGCCGACCCCAGGGCCCGTATACGGTGAAGAAGCGCAGCCCGGTCACCGGCAGGTCGTAGAGCGAGGCGTAGGTATGCGCCATCAGCTCGTTGGCTTTCTTGGTCGCCGCGTAGAAGGACAACGGATGGTCCACATTCTGGTGCACCGAGAACGGCATCTTCGTGTTGGCGCCGTAGACCGAACTCGTCGAAGCGAATACCAGGTGCTCGATGCCGTGATGGCGACAGCCCTCCAGCACGTGCAAGGTGCCGGTCAGGTTGCTCTCCGCGTAGGCGTGCGGGTTCAGGATCGAGTAGCGCACGCCGGCCTGGGCCGCGAGATGCACGACGCGCTGGATCCTGCCGCGCGCGAACAGCGCCTCCATTCCAGCGCGATCGGCCAGGTCGATCTTCTCGAAGCTGAACCGGGTCTGCTTCTTCAGGATCGCGAGGCGCGCTTCCTTCAGGGTCGGGTCGTAATAGGGATTCAGGTTGTCGAGGCCGATCACTTCGTCGCCGCGCTCGAGGAGGAGCGATGCGACGTGCAAGCCGATGAACCCCGCCGCTCCCGTGACGAGCACCCGCATCACAGCCGCCCGTCGGTCTCGTGGCGTTCGAACACGTACTTGATGTCGTAGAGGACGTGATTGCGTTTCGCGAAGCGCCGCACCGCGGCGATGCCGAGTTCGCGGAACTGGCGGTGACCGACCGCAAGAATTACCGCGTCATAACGGCCCTTCGCGGGCTTGCGGATCGGCCGGATGCCGTATTCCTCGTGCGCTTCGCGGGCGCTCACCCAGGGATCCCAGACGTCGACGTCGGCTCCGTACTTCTCGAGTTCTTTCACCAGATCCGCGACTTTCGAATTGCGCAGGTCCGGGCAGTTTTCCTTGAAGGCGAGACCGAGCACCAGCACGCGCGAGGATTTCGGGTGGATGCGCCTGGCGGTCATCAGGCGCACGACCTCGCCCGCGACATAGAGCGCCATGTTGTCGTTGATGCGCCGCCCGGCCAGGATCATTTCCGGGTGATAGCCGATCTGCTGCGCCTTGTGCGTCAGGTAATAGGGATCCACGCCGATGCAATGACCGCCCACCAGGCCCGGGCGGAATGGCAGGAAATTCCACTTGCTGCCCGCCGCCTGCAGCACCTCTTCGGTGTCGATACCGAGCCGGTTGAAGATCATCGCGAGTTCGTTGATCAACGCGATGTTGACATCGCGCTGCGTGTTCTCGATGACCTTGGCGGCCTCCGCGACCCGGATGCTGGATGCGCGGTGCGTGCCCGCCTTGATGATCGAGGTATAGAGCTTGTCCACGAACTCCGCGGCTACCGGTGTCGAGCCGGCTGTGACTTTCTTGATCGTCGTGAGCCGATGCTGCTTGTCGCCGGGGTTGATGCGTTCGTGGCAGTAGCCTGCAAAAAAATCTCGGTTGA
Organism: Steroidobacteraceae bacterium; assembly: GCA_031415935.1. Taxonomy (GTDB): domain Bacteria; phylum Pseudomonadota; class Gammaproteobacteria; order Steroidobacterales; family Steroidobacteraceae; genus SCUD01. The sequence goes on from JANOSR010000160.1 coordinate 5,735, forward strand.
ACTTGAGACCGGAAACGCGCTCGAGGATCGGCACGCAGATTTCCTCGGTGCAGCCGGGATAGACCGTGGATTCGTAGATCACGATATCGCCGCGCTTCAGGACCTTGCCGATCGAGTTGCTGGCCTTCTCAAGTGGAGTCAGGTCGGGGCGCTTGTGATCGTCGATCGGCGTCGGCAAGGTCACGATGAAC
>JANOSR010000161.1:0-2693 GCA_031415935.1 Steroidobacteraceae bacterium
GGCATCGCGGGCCTTTCGACGGCGCTCGCGCTCAAGGGCTGCGTGCTCGTCGCAAATGAAGCGATCGGCGGCGGGGCATCGCGGCTTGCGCAGGGTGGCATCGCCGCCGCTCTCGTTCACGACGACTCCCCTGCCCTGCACGCTGCGGACACCCAGCGTGTCTCGGCGGGCCTCGCGGATCCGGAAATCGTCTCACTGGTGACCAAAGCCGCGGCTGACCGGGTCGACTGGCTGCGGGCAATCGGTGTTGCATTCGATCGGTCCGCGGCTGGCGCACTCGCGCTCGGCCGCGAGGCGGGGCATGGCCGGCACCGTATCGTTCACGCAGGTGGCGACCGAACCGGGGCCGCTGTCATGCGTGCGATGCGCGAAGCGGTGCTAAGGCGTGATGACATCCGCGTGCTGGAAGGTTTCGAACTGATCGATCTGGTGACTGCCGGCGGCCGCGCGGCCGGCGTGCTGCTCGAAAGCTCCGGCGGCCTGCGGCTCGCGGTGCTCGCGCCGCAGGTCGTGCTCGCGACCGGCGGCATTGGCGGCTGCTTCGATCGCACGACGAATCCCCCCACCTCCCGCGGCGCGGGTCTCGCGGCGGCGGCGCGCCGCGGCGTCCAGCTCGCCGACCTCGAATTCGTCCAATTCCACCCGACTGCACTCGCTGTCGTCGCCGATCCCCTGCCGCTGCTGACCGAGGCGCTGCGTGGCGCGGGTGCCGTGCTGCTCGATGAATTGGGCGACCGGTTCATGACGTCGATTCATCCGGATGCGGAGCTTGCACCACGCGACGTCATGGCGCGCAGCGTGTTTGCGATCAGCTCGCAGGGTAGGCAGGCCTTTCTCGATGCGACGTCTGTTCGGGACCTGGCGACGCGTTTTCCGGGCGCCTGTGCCCTGGCTCGGGCAGCCGGCCTCGATGCCACACGGCAGCCACTCCCCGTTACCACGGCCGCGCACTTTCACATGGGCGGCATCGCAACCGACGCGCAGGGCGCGACTTCCATGTTGGGTCTGTGGGCCTGCGGCGAAGTTGCCTCGACCGGACTGCACGGTGGCAATCGCCTGGCCAGCAATTCATTGCTGGAGGGACTCGTGTTCGGCGAGCGCATCGCCCGGGCGATCCGCACGGTAAACCTCTCGCCCGCCAAGGGCCCGCTCGAAGTGCCGCGCCGCGTGCAGGCGGCGGGTTTCGCCGGTGACCGCATCGCGATCTTGAGGGGGCTGATCGGCGACAGCCTGGGCCCCTTGCGTTCGGGTCCGGCGATGGCGGCAGCGCTACGCCGGCTGGACACCTGGCTGCCGGCCACGCGCGCCGAGGAGGACTTGACCGTCGTGGCGCACCAGTTGCTGCGCGCGGCGCTCGGACGTTGTGAATCCCGAGGCTCGCATCAGCGTAGTGACTGTCCCGAAACCCGCGAATCCGGTGCCGGGACACCGATTCGTACTTTTCAGCGTCCTGAGCCGGTGCCCGCCGTGATGCTCGAGCTCTTGCGGAGTCACGTCGCTTGAGGCCGGCGCCACCGATCGAAGCATTGAGACGCATTGTGGACGTCGCGCTCGCGGAGGATCTCAGCGACGCGGGCGATATCACGACCGATTCAGTCGTTCCACCGGGGACGCCGATCCAGGCGGAGATTCGCAGCCGCCAGGCCGGGCGCATTGCTGGCGTGGATGTCGTCGCTCTCGCGCTCGCAAAATTCCCGGAGCCGGCAATGGTCACGATCGTCGCGCCGGATGGCAGCGACGTGGTCCCTGGCGACACGGTCGCCCGCATTGGCGGATCGGCGCGCACCGTCCTGAGCGCCGAACGCACGATCCTGAATATCCTCGGCCGGCTGTCCGGCATCGCGACCGCCACTGATGCCGTCGTGCGCCGCGTTGCCGGCACGCGCGTCGTGATCAAGGACACGCGCAAGACGACGCCCGGGCTGCGGACGCTCGAACGCTACGCGGTCGCCGTCGGCGGTGGCGTCAATCACCGTTCCGGTCTCTATGACGCGGTGCTGATCAAGGACAACCACATTGGCATCGCGGGATCGATTGCGGTCGCCGTCGAGCGCGTGCGGTCACGGCTTGGCACCGCGACACCCGTGCAGGTCGAAGTGGAATCGATGGACGAACTCGAGGAGGCCCTGCGCTGCAAGGTGAGTGCAGTGCTGTTCGACAACATGTCGCCGGATCAGCTGCGTCTCGCCGCCAAGCTCGTCAACGGCCGCTGTCACACGGAAGCCTCGGGCGGTATCACGCTGGTCAATGTCGCGGAGGTCGCGGCAACGGGCGTAGATGCGGTTTCTCTCGGATGGCTCACGCATTCGGCGCGCGTGCTGGATCTGGGGCTGGATCTGGCCGCACCAGGTTGAAGTTTGGGCGACCGACGTCTAGGCCAGCTTCAATTTACCGGCGATGCTGCGCGGCAATGACAGTTCCACGAAATTCGACTCCGGGTAAAGATAGTCTTCCCCGCTCTCATCGATGACCCGGATCATGCCCTCTGCCGAAGCTTTGGCGTCTTCGATCGTCTCGTAGAGCTTACGTGTCTCCAAGGACTCGGGGTGGCCGCCATCATTGACACACAGTACAAATTTCGCTTTCGCAGCCATTAGCGTATTTCGTCCAAAAAGCGTTTGATCTTCAGCTTCCGAACCAATACTTCGCCGCCGAGTTTGCGCCAGTTGCCTTCGCCAAACAACTTGCGCAGC
>JANOSR010000162.1:0-19097 GCA_031415935.1 Steroidobacteraceae bacterium
CAGCAGGCCGCCGGTGTCCGTGATGCGGATACGCACCGGAAAGGTCGCGGTCGCGGCGTCGACATAGGGGCTGATCAGGGTAACTTTGCCGGCAAACGCGCGGCCGGGAACGGCATCGAAACCGAGCTCGGCGACCTGGCCCACTGAGAGCTTGGCCAGCTCGCGCTCCGGAACGTTGATGCGCAGCATCAGCGTGTCCAGGTCCTCGACGACGAACAGCGCCCTGTCGGCACTTTCGATGACTTCGCCCATGGGCTTGACGGTATTGCCGACCTTGACGACGTTGGTGCGCCGCGTGACCGTGCCGCCGATCGGCGAGCGGATGTCGGTATAGGAAAGCTGCAGCCGCGCCAACTCCCAGGATGCCCTGGCGGCTTCGAGTTCGTACTTGAGATTGTCGATCGAGAGGGCGCTGACCAGACCCTTGGTCTGCAGTTCGGTATTGCGCGCGTAGTCGCGCTCGAGCTTGCGCATCATCGCCTCGGCGAGTGCCACTTCGAGGCGCAACTGATCGCCATCGAGTCGCGCAAGCACCTGACCCTCGCGAACACGGTCGCCTTCGTCGGCGAGGACCTTGCGGATCTCGCCCTTGACCTTCGGCATCACGAAGGCCTTGCGCTCCGATTCGATCGGCGCGGTGCCGGTGTAGACGGCTGCCATTTCGGCACGACGGGTGGCGGCCACTTCGACGGGGACAGCAGGCACCTCGCCTTTAGCGTCCTTGCCATCCTTGCCCGCGCTGTCGCCATTGGCCAGGCCGCAGGCCGCGAGTGCGAGGGCAGCGGCGATCAGCATCGCCGTGAGCCAGATTCGCGAGGTTTGTGTGAAGGCGGTCTCGGTCCTGCAATTGCTGCGGGTCACGTTCGGGCTCCTGCCATTCAATTGTAGGCCATGTTACGGTCTCTTAGTGTTGTAGTCAAGTATAACAGCAAAGAAGGCAACAACGCTCAAGTCGTTGAATGTTATAACAAATGGATTTGCTAGCGCGGTTCGAGCGAAGTGAGGCGAGCCGGAACCTTGGCGACCGACGCTTGCACCGCGTCGGCTGCGATTTCAGCGACCTCATCGAGCACGGTGTCCGGCGCTTCGGCCTCGTCGAGCGCGGCGATGGTCGCGAGCGGTGCCTGGCCGTGCGCCGCGCGCCGCGCATTTTCGCGTGCCAGGCGCTCGGCTTCGAAGGCATCGCGTTCTGCGCGCCGTTTGACGAGGTTTAGCGAGACGTCGCGTTGCGTGCGCAGGCGTTCCAGCGCCTCGACATCGCCTTCCAGCGCGACAAAGTCGGGATTTCGGGCGACGCGCGCGTCGTGGACGCGCGACACCAGCGGCAACACGGGCAGGGTCGTTTGCTCCGGCGTAAATTTGGCCGCGTTGATCCGATCCCAGGGCAGGGCGCTGTCCTGCGTGCTCTCGCCGACGTCGGCGGTGCTGAGCAGCGACGGCAGCGTGATATCGGGTTCCACTCCGCGATGCTGGGTGCTGTCGCCGGTGACGCGGTAATACTTGCCGATCGTGACGGTCAATTGCCCGAAGCCTGCCTTCGGCCCGAGTGCGTAACGATCAAGCGGGTAGAGATTCTGGACCGATCCCTTGCCGTAGGTCTGCTGACCGACCACGAGCCCGCGACGATAATCCTGGATGGCGCCCGCGAAGATTTCCGACGCGGACGCACTCGCGCGATTGACCAGCACGACCAGCGGGCCCTCCCAGGCGACACCAGGCTCCGGGTCATCGAGCACTTCGATCCTTCCGCTGGTCTCGCGCAGTTGCACGACCGGCCCATTCTCGACAAACAGGCCGACGAGGCCGGTGGCCTCCGACAGGTGACCGCCACCGTTGCCGCGCAGGTCGATGACCAGCGAGTCGATGCCTTCGCTGCGCAGTTCTTTGATCAGGCGGCGCACGTCGCGGGTGGTGCTGCGATAGTCCTCGTCACCGGCGACCCGGGCCTGGAAGTCCTGGTAGAAGCTCGGCACTTCGATGACACCGATCTTGAATTCACGCTCGCCGCGCTGGATCTTGTGTACCTGTTTCTGCGCCGCCTGACCCTCCAGCGTGACCTTGTTGCGGGTCAGCACCAGGAGCGTCTCCTGGGCGCCCGGATTCGCGCCATCCGGGAGGATCTGCAGCCTCACCACGGTTTTTACCGGGCCGCGAATCAGTTGCACGACATCGTCCAGGCGCCAGCCGACAACATCGGTCAGCGGTCCGTCAATGCCCTGACCGACGGCGGTGATGCGGTCGCCGGCCTTGAGTTGCGCGGAGGCCGCGGCCGGTCCACCCGGCAGCACATTCATGATGGTCACGTTGTCGTCGACCAGCTGCAGCGAGGCGCCGATGCCCTCGTAGGACAGGCTCATCGCGATGTTGTATTCCTCGGAGTTGCGCGGTGACAGGTAATTGGAATGCGGATCGTAGACGTGCGCGTACGCATTGATGAATGTCTCGAAGACGTCGTCCGCGGTAATCTGTTCGATGCGCTTGCCGACCCGCTCGTAACGCTTGCGCAGGATATCGCGGGCCTCCGGCCAGGTCTTGCCCGCCAGCAGCAGCGAGAGCGCGTCGTTCTTGACCCGCTTGCGCCAGAGTTCATTCAGCTCGTCTGTCGAGGCCGGCCAGCCCTCGTCGCTGCGGTCGAATCGGAGGCTCTCGTCGAGCGTGAAATCCGGTTCTGTGTCGAGGAGCGCAATCGCGTGCCGCAGCACTTCACGGTTGCGCTGCCGATAGCGCGTGAATATCCCGAAGGCGGGCGAGGCGTCGGCATTCTTGATCGCTTCATCGAGCTGATAGCGCAAGCGCTCGAATTCCGCGATGTCCGATGCCAGCAGATAGCTGCGGCTGCCGTCCAGCGCCTCGAGGTAGCGCTCGAAGATCTGTGCGGACATGTCGTCATCCAGCGCGGCCTGCCGGTAATGCTGCCGGTCGACGACCTCCGAGACCAGGCGCATGACGCGCCGGTGGCGCTCGCTGGCGGCCAGGTCACCGGACGAGGCGATTGTCGGGGCGACTGCGACGGCGCGCTGCGCTCCTGAGCCGCCCAGCGCAATGACGGCCGTGACCAGGAGCGACGCCAGCAACCACTGGCGGAGGCGGGGCGAGGCGGCCTTGGGCGTAGGTGACGTCATGGGCTGGTAAACTGCCTCGTGCGGCCGGGAGCGGGCTGCACCCAGGTTAAGAAGGTAGAGGCGCTAGGCCGCCGTAGCAAGTACCGGCGTCACGCCGCCGCTGGGGGTATTGCCGATGGGTCCACTGGGCTTCCTGACCGGCGTCGTGCTGGGATCCGCCGCCTCGATCGCCCTGGTGCTCGCGATGGTGGTTGTCATATTCGCCCTGTCCTCGGGCGCGCAACCCGCGATCGGCGCGGAATATCCCCGGCTGTTGGCCACGGCAGGGCTTTTCGCGGTACTGGCCGGTATCGCGGGGGCTGCATTCGCGGGTCTGCAGCGAAGGCTCCCCTGGCGGTGGTATGCACAGGCAGCCATGTGGCTCGCGCTGGCGATGCTGGGCTGGTATTACTGGCCGCAAGACAACGCCTGATCCACGTCGAAACCGGGGATGAAGAGGACCGCATGATGCGATTCGACCGACCAATGACGATTCTGTTCGCGGCGCTGGCTGCCGTCCTGGTAGCCGGCGCCTGCACTGCGTCCGACAAGGACCTCAAGAAGGCTTCCGCAGCAATCACGGAGTCCATCTTTCGCGCGCAGGTGCAGAGCATTTCCGACGACAAGCTGGAAGGCCGCGGGCCCGGCACGCCCGGCGAGCAGCGCACCATCGAGTATCTCGAAGAACAGTTTCTGGAACTGGGCCTGCAACCGGCCGCCGGCGGTAGCTTTCGCCAGGACGTCTCACTCGTGGAAATCACCGCCATTGACCCGAAGCTTTCGTTTGCCAGGGGCGCAGGCGGCATGACGCTGGCTTTCGGCGACGACATGGTGATCGGCACGCGACGGGTGCGGCCCGAATCGTCGATCAAGGAAAGCGAGGTCGTGTTCGTCGGCTACGGCATCGTCGCGCCCGAACATGGCTGGAACGACTACGCTGGCGTCGACATGCGAGGCAAGACGGCGCTGATCCTGGTCAACGATCCGGGATTCGTGACCGGCGACCCGAACCTGTTCCGTGGCAAGGCGATGACCTACCACGGTCGCTGGACCTACAAGTTCGAAGAAGCGGCGCGCCAGGGCGCGGCGGCCGCGATCATCGTCCATGACACTCTGCCTGCCGCCTATGACTGGGAAGTGGTCAGGAATGGCTGGTCGAGGCCACAGTTCTATCTCGATCGGCCCGACGGCAATGCCGGCCGTGCCGCACTCGAGGGCTGGATCACGCAGGATCGCGCGCGCCAGCTGATGGAACTGGCTGGCCAGGACCTGGACGCAATGAAGGCAGCGGCCGTGCAGCGTGGCTTTCGCCCGGTGCCGCTCGGAGTCACTGCGACCGGGGGCGTGCGCAATGTGATCCGGCGCGCCAAGTCACCCAATGTCGCGGGTGTCATGCCGGGCAAGGACCGGCCGGACGAGTACGTCATTTACGTCGCGCACTGGGATCACCTGGGCCGCTCGCTGGCATTCGCCGGTGACACGATATTCAACGGTGCCGTGGACAATGCGACCGGCGTCGCCGGCATCCTGACGATCGCGCGGGCCTTCCGGGAGATGGTGCCGGGCCCGTCGCGGTCCGTGATGTTCCTCGCTGTGACGGCCGAGGAGTCAGGTCTGATCGGCTCCGAACACTATGCAGAACAGCCGCTCGTTCCGCTGGAGAAGACCGCAGCGGTCATCAATATCGATGCGCTGAATCCGCTCGGCCGCGCCAGGGACGTGGAGGTCATCGGCTTTGGAGCGTCGCAGCTCGAGGACTTGCTGGCGGCTGCTGCGAAGTCCCGGGGCCGCACGCTGATGCCGGATCGCCGATCCGAGGCCGGCTATTTTTACCGCTCCGACCACTTCAATTTCGCCAAGGCCGGCGTGCCGGCGCTCTATATCAAATCGGGCACGACGCTGCGCGACGGGCCGCCGGGGGCAGGGCTGGCGCGTTACGACGAGTACTACGCCAAGCGGTATCACAAACCCGGCGATCAGTACGAGGCATCCTGGGACGTCAGCGGAACGATCGAAGACCTCAAGCTGTTGTTCGAGGTCGGCGCCAAGGTCGCCAACCGGAAAACCTGGCCTGAGTGGTACCAGGGCAATGAGTTCCGCGCGGTCAGGGATGCGAGTGCCGCGAGCCGCCAGCCAGAGAAGTGAATCGGGGTCAGGCCTGGCGCCGGAACGGCCGTGTCAGCAACCGAATGGCGGTGAACAGCAAGTAAGGCCCGATGACCAGGAGCCAGGCCGATGGCTTCGCCGTGAATACAGCGCCCATCAGCGAGCCGAGGAACGCCAGCAGCCCGCCTTCGTAAGGCCCAAGCGTCAGGACACCGGCGAGATAGATCAGGAAGGGCATCACGAGAAGCCCGAAGCCGAACAGCAACGCGAAGAAGCCGAGTTCCCGGCGCCAGAATGGCGACAGCCTGTTCAGGTACTTCGAAAACAATCCGCTTCCGGCCATCACGCCGAGTCTGACCCGCCAGCAGGCCTGCGGCAAGGCTCTCGAGCCGCGCGGCTATACTGGCGCCCGTTCCGCAGGCCGACAGGGGTCAGGAAGCCGATGCGCAAACTGTGGTGGCCTGAGCCGCTGTACGAGATGAAGCCCTATGGCGCGCTGATGCTCGGGCTGTTCGCCGCGCTGATCGGTGCCGCGCGCAGCTGGGCAGCAGAGGCCTGGGACACGGGATTTGCGGCGGCGCTATTGTTCGCGATCGTGAGCATCGCCTACGCAACTGCGATCCTGCGGATGCGCCACGGATACCGGCGCCGCAGCCGCTGGAATCGGGAGCGCCGGCACTGACGATGAAGCGACTGCGCTGTGCCGTGATCGGCGCCGGCTACCTGGGCCGCTTCCACGCCCAGAAATATGCGGCGATCCCGCGTTGCGATCTGGTGGGTGTCGTCGATCCCGACGCCACTGCGCGCGAACGCATCGCGACCGAACTCGGAGTCGCCGTATTCGCCGACCACCGCGAACTGCTCGGCCGCACCGATGCCGTCAGCGTTGCGACGCCGACTGCGACGCATCATGCGGTTGCGCGGGATTTCCTGCGGTCGGGTTCTCACGTGCTGGTCGAGAAGCCGATTACGGCGACCGAAGCCGAGGCACGCGAACTCATCGCGCTGGCGGCGGGGGGCGGCCGCGTGCTGCAGGTCGGCCATCTCGAACGTTTTAATCCGGTGATTCTTGCGGTCGCGGGCGAGCTCGTGAATCCGCGCTTCATCGAATCGAACCGCCTCGCGCCATTCAAGCCGCGCGGCACGGATGTCAGCGTCGTGCTCGACCTGATGATCCATGACATCGACCTGATCCAGAATGTCGTGCATTCGCCGATCGCATCTATCGACGCGGTTGGTGCGCCGGTATTCACTGACGAGATCGACATCGCCAATGCCCGGATCCGCTTCGAGAATGGTTGCGTCGCCGACGTGACCGCGAGCCGCATCAGCATGAAATCGGAGCGCAAGCTTCGCGTTTTCCAGACCGACGCCTATCTGTCGATCGACCTTCAGCAGAAACTCCTGACCGTCGTGCGCCGTCCGGCCGTGATCGAAGAGGGCGTCCCGCCCAAGGTCGATGTCGAGGAGCGCAGCTTCGAGCAGGGCGACGCCCTGCTGGCCGAAATCGAGTCCTTCCTCGACGCCATCGAGCAGGGCCGCCCGCCGGTCGTTTCGGGCGAGGATGGTCTGCGCGCACTGCTGACCGCCACCCGCATTGCGGAACTGGTCAGCTGACGCCCGTTATACTGACATCCGCATGCAGCCGACCGATACCCGAGACCCCGACTACTACCACAAGGTGGTGGATTGCCAATGGGCCTGTCCGGCGCATACCGACGTGCCCGAATACATCCGGCTGATTGCGCTCGGAAAATACTCCGATGCCTACATGGTCAATCGCGAGTCGAATGTGTTTCCCGGGATCCTCGGTCGGGTTTGTGACCGGCCCTGCGAGCCGGCCTGCCGGCGCGGCAGGGTGGAGGAGAAACCGGTCGCCATCTGCCGGCTGAAGCGTGTCGCGTCCGACCTGCGTGACGACATCACGCACCGGCTGCCGAAAGCGCCGGCGCAGAAGAACGGCAAACGTGTCGCCTGCGTCGGCGCGGGCCCGGCGACACTCACCGTCGCCAATGACCTGCTGCCGCTCGGTTACGAAGTCGTGATCTTCGAGCAGTACGCAATTGCCGGCGGCCTGATGCGCACCAATATTCCGTCGTTCCGGCTGCCTGCACAGGTTCTGGACGAGGAGATCGGCTACGTCGTCGGCATGGGCGCCGATCTGCGGCTGGGCTCACCCGTGGCGAGCATGCGCAAGCTGCTCGAGCAGGGCGATTTCGATGCCGTGTTCGTCGGCACCGGTGCGCCCAGGGGAAAGGAACTTAAGCTGCCGGGCCGCGATGACACTGACCGCATCCACATCGGCATCGCCTGGCTCGAATCTGTCGCATTCGAGCACGTGGACAAGATCGGCGAGCGGGTCCTGATCATCGGTGTCGGCAACACGGCGATGGACTGCTGCCGCAGCTCGCTGAGACTCGGCGCGAAAAGCGTCAAGGTCATGGCGCGCAAGCCGCGCGGTTTCTTCAAGGCCTCCAAGTGGGAACTCGAGGATGCCGAGGAAGAAAATGTCGAGATCATCGTCAACCACGCGCCAAAGGCATTTGTCGTTTCAGACGGAAAATTGCAGGGCATGACCTTCGAGCGTCTCGAGTACGTGATGCACGGTGACGATATCAAGGACCAGCGCGTGATCGAGGAGGTGTTCATTCCCTGCGACGACGTGATTCTCGCGATCGGCCAGGAGAATGCCTTCCCCTGGGTCGAGCGCGACCTCGGCATCGAATTCGACAAGTGGGATGTGCCGAAGATCGACAAGTTCACCTACCAGTCGACGCGACCAGGCCTGTTCTTCGGCGGCGACGCGGCGTTCGGCCCGAAAAACATCATCTGGGCTGTCGAGCACGGCCACCAGGCCGCTATCTCGATCCACAAGCATTGCATCGGCACGCCGCTCGCCGAGCGGATGCCGCGCGGCGTCAATCTGCAGAGCCGCAAGGTCGGCATGCACGAATGGTCGTACAAGAACGACTACGACGCGAAGGAACGCCGGCTGATGCCGCACGTCAACCTGAAGGATCGCTTCAAGCGCCTCGACATCGAAGTCGAGCTCGGCTTCGATGCCGGGCGCGCGGCGGAGGAAGTCGGTCGCTGCCTGAACTGCGACATCCAGACTGTGTTCCACGCAAGTCTCTGCATCGAATGCGACGCCTGCATCGACATCTGTCCCACGGACTGTCTGACGATCACGGCGAATGGCGACGAGCGGGATGTCGTGGCGCGACTCAAGGCGCCGCGCCTCAACCTTGACCAGCCGCTGTTTGTCTCCGAACCATTGAAACAAACCAGCCGCGTGATGATCAAAGACGAGGACCTGTGCGTGCACTGCGGCCTGTGTGCGGAGCGCTGCCCGACGGATGCTTGGGAAATGCAGAAGTCCTGGATCAAGATCCCTTATGCCGAGGATGAGGCCCGATGCCAGAGCGAACCAGCGCAACGCCGCGCGTGAACGATTTCACGGTCAAGTTCGCGAACGTCAACGGCTCGGGATCCACCAGCGCGAACTCGCTGGTCATGAAAGCGATCTTCCGGATGGGTGTGCCCGTCGTCGGCAAGAATTTCTTCCCGTCGAATATCCAGGGCCTGCCGACCTGGTACGAAATCCGCGTGACACGTGAGGGCTGGCGGGCACGCTCGGGGCGGGTGGACGTCATGGTCGCGATGAATGCCGAGACGTATTCGCGTGACGTGCGCGAGGTGAGCCCGGGCGGCTGCCTGCTCTACGACTCGACCTGGCCGAGCAATACGCTGCTCGCGCGCGACGACATCAGGACCTGCGGCGTCCCATTTGCGCAGCTCTGCATCGAGAACTTCGAAGGCGCGCGGGCCCGCACGCTGATGAAGAACATCATGTATGCGGGCGCGCTCGCGGCGCTGATCGATCTCGACCTGGAGGTCATCCGCGCTCTGTTGGCCGAGACCTTCGCGAAGAAACCGGCTCTCGTCGAATCGAACATGAAGGCGATCGAGGTCGGCTATCGCTATGCCAGGGAGAATTTCGACTGTCCGCTGGCAACACGCATCGAGCGCATGAACGCGACAGCCGGCCACATCATGATCGACGGCAACACGGCCGCGGCGCTCGGTTGTCTTTATGCCGGCGCGACCGTCGGCGCCTGGTATCCGATCACACCCTCCACCTCGCTGATGGATGCGTTCCGGTCGCTGTGCGCACGCCATCGGGTCGATCCGAAGACCGGCAAGAACGACTACATGATCGTTCAGGCCGAGGACGAGCTCGCAGCGATCGGTGTCGTGATCGGGGCCTCGTGGAATGGCGTGCGCGCATTCACGCCGACCAGCGGCCCCGGCATCTCCTTGATGGAGGAATTCATCGGGCTCGCCTATTACGCCGAGGTGCCGGCGGTCATATTCGACGTGCAGCGCGTCGGGCCGTCGACCGGCATGCCGACGCGCACGCAGCAATGCGACCTGCTGGCCTGCGCCTATGCCTCGCATGGCGATACGCGCCACGTGCTGCTGTTCCCGGACTCACCGGAGGAATGCTTCCAGATGGCGGTGCAGGCCTTCGATCTCGCCGAGCGACTACAGACACCGGTGTTCGTGCTTCTTGATCTCGACATCGGCATGAATGACTGGATGGCGCCCGATTTCCAATGGGACGATGCCTACCAGCCGGATCGCGGCAAGATGCTGACCGCCGAACAGATTGCCGGGCTCGAGAAGTTCCAGCGCTACCTCGACCCGGACGGTGACGGCATCCCGTACCGCACGCTGCCGGGCATCAGCCCGAAGGCCGCGTACTTCACGCGCGGATCCGGCCACAACCGCTATGGCGTGTACACCGAGGACCCCGTGGAATACCAGGACGTCATGGATCGCCTGACGCGCAAGTTCAGGACCGCGGCGCGGCTCGTCCCATCGGCGGTCGTCGAAGGCCGCGGCGCCTCCGTCGCAATCGTGAGCCTGGGCTCCTGCGACGGGCCCGTGCGCGAGGCGCTCGCCAACCTGCGTCGGTCGGGGACTGCCCTCGATTACCTGCGCGTGCGCGGCTTCCCGTTTGGCGCCGAAGTCGAGGAATTCCTCGCCGCGCACCAGACCATCTTCGTGGTCGAGCAGAATCGCGACGCGCAACTGCGCTCACTGCTGACGCTCGAGACTACGGTGGACAAGAAGAGGCTGCGTTCGATTCTGCACTACAACGGCTCGCCGATGCCGGCCAGTTGCATCGTGGATGGCGTCAATTCGGCGCTGGCCAAAGGAGTTGCGGCATGAGTTTCATCGCCAAGCCGAAGGTCGCGAATCCGAGCCTGCCGCAGAATGAACTGGGCCTCAATCGGCGCGACTACGAAGGCAGCATGTCCACGCTTTGCGCCGGCTGCGGCCACGACTCGGTGACAGCCGCGATCGTTCAGGCCGCCTACGAATTGGCGCTGCCGCCGCAGAGTGTCGTCAAGCTCTCAGGCATCGGTTGTTCGTCGAAAACGACGGCCTACTTCGTTGCGGGGGCGCATGGCTTCAATGCAGTGCATGGCCGCATGCCGTCGATCGCGACTGGCGCGAATGCCGCCAACCGGAATCTGCGGTATATCGGCGTCTCGGGTGATGGTGACTCGCTGTCCATCGGTGTCGGCCAGCTCGCGCACGTGATCCGGCGCAATCTCGACATGGTCTACATCCTCGAGAACAACGGCGTCTACGGGCTGACCAAGGGCCAGTTCTCGGCGTCGGCCGACATCGGCTCAAAGTCGAAAAAAGGCGAGGCCAACGAGCAGGAACCAATCGACCCGGTGCTGCTCGCGCTGGCACTTGGCGCCTCATTCGTCGCGCGCAGCTTCTCCGGCGACAAGGATCAGCTCGTGCCGCTGATCAAGGCAGGACTGTCCCACAGCGGATTCGCGATCATCGACGTGCTGTCACCCTGTGTGACATTCAATGACCACGAGGGCTCGACCAAGAGCTACGCCTACGTGCGCGAGCATTCGGAGGCGCCGGTTGCCGCGGATTACGTCGCGCCGCAGCGCGAGATCAGCGTCAGCTACGCGCCGGGCGAAGTGCTTCCGGTCACCATGCACGATGGCAGCAACATCCTGCTGCGCAAGCTCGACCCGGATTACGACCCGACCGACCGCGCGCGCGCAGCTGCGTATGTGCAGGAACGCGCGATGCGCAACGAGTACGTGACCGGCCTGATCTACGTGGACCAGAAACGCCGCGATTTCCACGCGCGGAACAATACGGTCGACGAGGCGCTCAACAGCGTGCCGTTCGAGCGCCTGTGTCCGGGCGCCGCGAAGCTCCCGAAGATTCTCGCCTCATTCCGCTGACGCGCGGCAATCAAGGACATTCAGCGCGCCGGGGAGCAGCGTCAGCATCACCGGTGTCGACCCGAAATCCTGTCCGTCGATTTCGACGCCGCAAGCCGGTTCGGCGCGAATCGTCGCGGATCGGCAGCGCAATACCTGGACGGCCGGATCGCCCGCCAGCCGGCCGTTGAAGAGCCTTGGCAAGCGACTGATCGCCCCGGCAAGCGACATCGGTTCGATCATGACCAGATCGAAGAATCCATCATCGGCTTGCGCATCGGGCGCGAGGCGCATGCCGCCGCCACAATAGGGACCGATCGCGGCAAGCGCGATCCAGTAGCGCCCGGAGCGCGACTGACCATCAGCCGTCAGTTCGAATCGTGGCGCCCGGTAGCGGGTCAGAACGCGAGCCAGGCCGATCAGGTAGGCGAGGGCGCGCGGTCCGCCGCGGGGCGTGTGGCGCAGCACTTCCGCATCGAGGCCCGCGCCGGCGACATTGTGAAATGCGTGGCGCCGTGGTGCCACGCCGACGGCTGCCGGTGTCTCAGCGATACCGAGGTCAACGCGACGGTTCTTGCCACGTGCCATCGCGGCTGCGAGCAGATCCGGATCATCGGGAACCTGCATCGCATGCGCCCAGTCATTGCCCGTGCCGAGCGGCGCGACTGACACGAGCAGCTCTGCGAGCGGCACTTCGTCCTGCGCCAGCAGCCCATTGACGAGTTCGTTGAATGAGCCGTCGCCGCCCAGCGCAAGCAATCGGCGATGGCCGCTCGCAATGGCCTGTTGCGCGAGCCAGACCGCGTGGCCTGCGGAAGAAGTGACCCCGGATTCATGGGCAATGCCATGCCGGTCTAACGCGGCGGCGAGCTGTGGCCAGTCGCGCCGCGCCCGCCCGCCACCGGAAACCGGGTTGACGATGATGAACCAGCGCGAAGACTCCGGCATGAAGGCCATCATGCGTGACTCTGGAGCCGCTGTGAAAGCGGGGCCATAATGTGCACCGATGACTGAAGCAATCGTCCCGGTCAGTTGCCAGCTCGCGAAACGCGACCCCAAGGCATTCGTGAAGCACTTTGCCGGCAGTTTCGAGCGCTACGGCTTTGCCGTCGTCAACGATCACGAACTGCCACAGACGCTGATCGACGGCTGCCTCGACCGCAACGGGCGCTGGCTGCCGATCAATCCGCCGGCGGGCAGCCTGGTCTGCGATGTAGGCGACATGCTTCAGCGGCTGACCAATCACGTGCTGCCATCGACGACCCACCGCGTCGTCAACCCGACTGGCGCACGCGTCAACAGGCCCCGCTACTCGATGCCATTCTTTCTGCACTTCAATTCGGACTTTCTAATCGCCACGCTGCCCGGCTGCATCGCGCCCGAGCGGCCGAACCGAAATCCGAAGCCGATCCTCGCGGATGACTACCTGCGCGAGCGGCTGCGCGAAATCAAGCTGCTTTACTGAGGCCGGCGGTCAACGGTCTTGGCGAAACTCTACTTCTACTACTCGACGATGAATGCGGGGAAGTCCACCGCGCTGCTGCAGTCGAGCCACAACTATCGCGAGCGCGGCATGCGCGTGCTGGTCTATACCGCGAAGCTGGATCAGCGCGGCGGTGGCAAAGTGCATTCACGCATCGGGCTCACCAGCGAGGCCCTGCTTTTCGGGGCGGACACCGGTCTGCTCGCCGAGATTTCCGCCGAGCACGCCCGCCAACCTGTCAATTGCGTCCTGCTCGACGAGGCACAGTTCCTCACGCCGGCACAGGTCGAAGAGCTTGCGGTCGTCGTGGATCGGCTGTCGATCCCGGTGCTTTGCTACGGGCTCAGGACCGATTTTCGGGCCGACCTGTTTCCCGGCAGCGCGCGCCTGCTGGCGCTCGCCGACGAACTGTCGGAACTGAAGACCATCTGCCATTGCGGGCGCAAGGCCACGATGAATGTGCGTGTCGGTTCCGATGGCGCGGTCGAACGCGACGGCGCGCAGGTCGAGATCGGCGGCAATGAGCGCTATCTGTCCCTGTGCCGGCGTCATTTCTTCGAGGCGACCGGGCGTCACGGCCAACCGCGGTAACGATCGCCGCGAGCTGCGGACGAAACCAGCGGGTGCGGGAGTCGATTCAGGCGTCGAGCTTGAGCAAGGCGAGCTTCGCTTCGCGCAGGTAGAGTCGGTCGCCCTCGCGGCCCCGCATGTTTTCCGATTCCGCCTCGGAGATCAGTTCCGCATCCAGTGCCCAGGATTGCAGAATCCGCCGCTTTTCGTCGCGATTCAGTCGAGTATCGTCCAGCACCTCGCACGGACGCGAGAAATACCGCGTCGCATCAAGGACCGCGGCGTCGACGTCGATGACAGGTAGGCTGCTATGCAACTCCGGGCGCCACTCTGCGAATACTGATCGCTGCAAACTTCCTCTCGAACTCCAGACGCGCATCGCGCATTTTCAGGTTGTATTTACCGTTGCGTGGCGTCAACTTGCGGTAATGTTCGAGCACCAGCTGGGCGCGCTTCACCTTGTAGGATTTGAGAAACGGCGTGACTTGCTCAAGGATTGTCAACGCCTGTCGGTTCGCAACGACATAGGTGAGCCCAGGTGCGTGATGCGAAGCAACTGTTTTCTTGGATGTGATCTTGCCGACCCGCACCGTTCGAATGACCCAGTCGACAAGTACCCACTCTGTGCTGCTGATCGTGACCACAAGCTGCCTGTTCTCGCGTGCATGGCGCCGCGAAAGCGCGATCGTGCCCTCGCCATCGATCAGACCGGCCAGATAGGCGGCATCGCTCCTGGTCAAACGAGCAACCGCTCGTGGCTGCACTGCGCTCTCCGAACCGTCGGTGACCAAATAAGGCCCCGGCCAATGGTCGGCCGGGGCTTCAGTTGGTGGAGGCGGCGGGACAGCAGTTCCACCGCTTTCGCGGCGGGCTGGACTATGCCATCACCCCGGCCAGTGCCGGGGGCGGGGCGTGTTATCCAGTGCATGTGCCACTGGATCCTGGGTGTTGCCCCGGCTCGTGCCTCGGCAACTCCATGAGTCTCTACAGGGCAGGCCTGAGGTTAGCCCTCTTCCTACCCCTCGGCGTTACCGCATGCCGCCGTTGCCGGCGCCGTCAGGTTTCACCGATGTGAGCCCCGTTTTCATTCCACCCTTACGGGTGAAAGCGACCCTCGTTGATCGAACCCGCGTCCGCAAGCCCTACGCTACAGGATCTACGTGCGTGTCCACGCCTATTGATCTCACCTCATGCTACCCGGCGGGCGGGGAAAACATGGAGCCAGCTCAGGAACGTTTTAGCAGTTCCGGCCCTCAGCACACCGGTTCCGCGATCCTGTGAGCGCGTCCCCCGATTTGGCAGCACAGGCACTAGCCAGTCGAAGGTTAGGCGGGGTTAAGCCGCCAGAGCGTAGTTGTCGTCGTTGGCAACTATAGGTTTGCAAGCTGATTAACGAGGAGGCCTGCACCTCGGCACGCCCCTGGAGTTTCGCGACCCACGTCGAAACCGATCGCCCCCAGAAGTCGCAGCCATTCTAGCAAATCGCGGGCACCGCCGTTCAAGTGTCGCGCGGTGGCCAGGGAATGAATGAACTGGTGCGGCGCTGGTACTCGGCGTATTTCGGGTTGGATGCGACGAGTGATTTCTCGAGCAGCGTGACGCCCGAGACCCTGAGCAGCAGGAAGGTCATCAATGCCGGGCCAACCGCGGTCCACCACAGGCCTGGCGCATCACAGGCGAGGAGCCACAGGCCCCACCAGAGACAGGCATTGCCGAAATAATTCGGGTGGCACGTGTAGCGCCACAGCCCGGTGTCAAGCAGCTTGCCGCGATTGGAGGGCTCGGCCTTGAACCGCCGCAATTGCCAATCGCCGATGGCCTCGAACAGAAAGCCGATGAGCCACAAGAGCGTCCCCGCCAAGGCGATCGCGCCCAATGGCATGCTGGTCGCGGCAAGCTGTCCGGCCTGCACTGGAAGCGAGACGATGATCACCAGGAGCCCCTGCATGGCGAAGACCATGACGAGGCTGTGCCAGGTGAAATTCCCGCCGGCGCCCTCCACGCGCTTGCGCCAGCGGGCGTAGCGCGGGTCTTCGCCGTGGCCGAGATTGCGCAGTGCGAGGTACATGCCGAGGCGAAGACCCCAGGCAGCGGTCAAAGCGGCCAGTAACGTGCGCCGATCATGATCGCCGTCGCCGAGAAACCAGCCGACCAGCGCCACGATGGCGAATGCGGGACCCCAGAAGATATCGATGATGCTGGCGTTCCTGATCGGGATGCTGATCAGCCACAGCAGCAACATTGCGCCGGCGATCACGGCGAGATTGGTCAGCAACAATTCGCTCAGTGTCACTTCGAGTCTCTCAACGCCGGCCCTTCATGACACGCGCCTTCTCGCGCTGCCAGTCCTTATCGCGTTCGTCGGCACGCTTGTCGTGCTGCTTCTTGCCGCGCGCCAGGCCGATCTCGATCTTGGCCTTGCCGGCCTTCCAGTACGCCGCCAGCGGTATCAGCGTGTAGCCCTTGCGCTCGACCGCGCCGATCAGCGCGTCGATCTGGCGGCGATGCAGCAGCAGCTTGCGGCTGCGCGTGGGGTCGGGCAGCACATGAGTCGATGCGGTCAGGAGCGGCGAGACGTGGGCGCCGAACAGCCAGGCCTCGGCGTCCTTCAGCAGTACATAGGCCTCCTGCAGCTGTAGGCGGCCGGCGCGCAGGGCCTTGACCTCCCAGCCCTGCAGCGCAACACCCGCCTCATAGCGCTGGTCGATGAAGTACTCGTGCAGCGCCCTGCGGTTATCGGCAATGCGGCCCGCAGTGTCCTCTTTTTTCCTGGCCATCGTGCATTCTAGCGGCATCGCGCGGTTGTCCGCGCCGGCGGCGCCGGTGACAATCGGCCCATGAGGTCATCGAGTCATGCGTGAAGTGCGCCGTAGCGCTCTGCTGCCGTACACGGCGGGCCAGATCTACGGCCTCGTCACCGACGTCGAGCGCTACCCGGAATTCCTGCCGTGGTGCCATGGCGCGCGGATCCTCGCCGCGCAGGGCGAGTACGTGACGGTCAGCCTGGCGCTCGTGCGTGGCCTCGTGCGCGGCAGTTTCACGACGCGCAATCGGCACGTACCAGATCATTCGGTCGAGATGCGACTCGTCGAGGGCCCATTCAGCCTGCTCGAGGGCCGCTGGGATTTCCGTCCGATCGAGTCGGCTGGCACGCGGGTTGAGTTGCAGATCCGCTTCCAGACGCACGGACTGATCGCAGGACTCGCGCTGGGACCGGCGTTTGAAGAGATCTGCAACCAGATGGTCGATGCCTTCGGGCGCCGCGCGCACCAGGTGTTTCGTGGTGCCTGAGTCCATCTCGATCCAGGTCGTCTGTGCCGAAGCCGGCCGCCAGACCGTGCTGAAGCTCGAGGTGGAGGCCGGTTGCACGGTCGGAGAGGCCCTGTTGCGCTCCGGAATCCTCGCGATGCACCCGGACATCGACGCGCCCGGTTGCGGCATCGGCATCTTCGGCCATGAAGTAACGCGCGATCGGCGCCTGCAAGATGGCGACCGGGTGGAAGTGCTGCGACCGCTGACGGAAGATCCGCGCGAGCGCCGCAGGCGGCTCGCAAGACAGGGCGGGCCCGGAAAGAAATCAGCCGGCGGCGACTGACTGCTTGCGTGGCACCGGGATCAGTTCCTCGATGCGCGTGACCTTGTCGCTCTCGAACCAGACGACCAGGTGGTGCTTGCCGACCTTGCGCGAATGCCCGCGCTGGAGACGGTACACATAGTCCCAGCGATCCGGATTGAAGCTGTCGATGACCATTGGGGTCCCGAGCAGGAATCGCACCTGGCTGCGGGTCATGCCGACTTCCACCTGTTCGATCTGTTCCGCGTCGAGCAGATTGCCCTGCTGGATATCCATGCGATAAACGCAGCCAACGGCGAGCAACGACAGCAAAAGTGCTGCGGCGGTGCTGGAAATCCGGTGCGACGGTCGCATGGTCAGGAATCCTGGGCGATAATTCGGAAGGGGCATATCATAATCGGAATCGCCGCGTGGCGGGGCGACGGAGCGCAGCCGTGGAATCCAACGATCTCCGCAAGGTCGGACTGAAGGTGACGCTGCCGCGCGTCAAGATCCTCGAGATCCTGGCCGGCAATCACGGCCGGCACCTGTCGGCCGAGGACATTTATCGCGCGCTCATCGCGCAGAGCGATGACATCGGGCTTGCGACCGTGTATCGCGTGCTGACGCAGTTCGAGGCGGCGGCGCTCGTCAAGCGTCATCACTTCGAGGGCGGAACTGCGGTCTTCGAGCTGAATGAGGGCGAGCACCATGACCACATCGTCTGCATGGACTGTGGCCGGGTCGAGGAGTTCCTGGATTGCGGCATCGAGCGCCGGCAGCTGGATGTTGCCCACCGGCTCGGCTTCGACATCGAGGAACACAACCTGATCCTCTATGGACGTTGCCGCCGCGAGGCCTGCCCGCACCGCCACAAGCGCATCTGATCGATCAACGCGCCGCAGAGCCCGCGGTGCGCAGCATCTCGCGCGCGTGTTCACGTGCCTTGCGCGTGATCTCGACGCCGCCCAGCATGCGCGCGAGTTCCTCGATTCTCTCTTCCTGGCCCAGGCTGGTGACCATCGTGCGGCTGGCGCGGCCGTCCGTCAGCTTGCTCACGCGCAGCTGGTGATGTGCCTGGCTCGCCACCTGGGCCAGATGCGTTACGCACAGAACCTGGCCCCGGTCGGCCAGCTCGCGCAGCTTGCGTCCGACGATCTCCGCGACGCCGCCGCCGATTCCGGCATCGACTTCGTCGAAGATCATGCAGGTCTCAGCCTTCCGGTGGGCCGCGGCGACCTGCACGGCCAGGCTGATGCGCGACAACTCGCCGCCGGAAGCGACCTTGGCGACCGGCTTCACGGGCTGGCCCGGGTTGGCACTCACCAGGAATTCCAGGCGATCGACGCCGTCCTGCGCAGGCTCGGCCTCCGCGTTCGACTCGACCGAAATCTCAAATCGCCCGCCCGGCATTCCTAGTTGACGCATCAGACTCGTTACTGCGCTGGCAAGGCGCTTTGCGGCTGAGCGCCTGCCGGCCGATAGCTCGCGCGCCACGACGCGGTACTGTGTAAGGATTCCGGTGATGCGCTGTTCCAGGTCGCCGAGGGCGAGTTCGGACTGCTCGAGGGTCGCGAGTTGCCGCCGAAGATCGTCGAGCTGCCGGGGCAGCTGCTCCGGTGGGACACGATGCTTACGCGCGAGGTCCTCAAGCGCCGCGACCCGCCGTTCAACGAACTCCTAGCGCGCCGGATCGGCGTCCAGCGCCTCGAGATAGGCGCTGAGCGCGCCACCCGCTTCGCCGAGGCCGATGACCGCTTCCTCCAGCAGCCGCAATGGCTCGCCGAGCCGCGCGTCGAGCGCGGCCGCGCCGCGCAGTTGGGTCACCGCGCGCGCAGTCAACGCATGCGCATCCGCGCCGTCGCCATCGAAGGCGAGCGCAACCGCATTGCGCGCGGCCTCGGCGAGACGACCGCGATTGGCGAGGCGCGAGCGCTCATCGAGCAGCACCGCGACTTCGCCTTCAGCCAGATTGAGCGCCTCGAGCTCGCCCGCCTGGTAGCGCAGGAGCTCGATGC
>JANOSR010000163.1:0-2927 GCA_031415935.1 Steroidobacteraceae bacterium
TCGTCGATCTTCACCGGCTTGCCCATGTCCAGCACAAAGACGTCGCCACCGGTTCCCATCGAGCCCGCCTGCAGCACGAGCTGCGCCGCCTCGGATATCGTCATGAAATAGCGCCGCACGTCGCGGTGCGTCACCGTGACCGGCCCGCTGCGCTGGATCTGCTCCTGGAACAGCGGTACGACCGAGCCGGAAGAGCCGAGCACATTGCCGAACCGCACCATGCAGAACCGCGTGCGCGTGGTCTGCGTCTGCAGCGATTGCAGCACCACTTCCGCGAGCCGCTTGGTGGCGCCCATCACGTTGGTGGGATTGACCGCCTTGTCGGTCGAGATGAGAACAAAGGTCTCGACCCCGGTCTCGAGCGCCGCTTCCGCCGCGTACCAGGTGCTGAAGACGTTGTTGTGCACGCCCTCCATGAGGTTTCGCTCAACGATCGGCACGTGCTTGTACGCGGCCGCGTGGTAGACGGTCTGGACGCCGAAGGACTGCATGATGTCGCGCACCCGGTACTTGTGGTGCGCGTTACCGAGCAGCGCGTAGAGCTCGACGTCGAGTCCCCGCGAATCGACGACTGCCTGCAGTTCGCGCTCGATGTTGTACAACGCGATCTCGGAAATTTCGAACAGCACCAGGCGCTTCGGGGCCAGCAGGATGATCTGCCGGCACAGCTCCGAACCGATCGATCCGCCGGCACCCGTGACCATGACGGACTTGCCCCGGATGCACGCATCCAGCAGGCGTTCATTTGGCGGCACGGGATCCCGTCCGAGCAGGTCGATCACATCGACGTCACGGACGTCCTCGACGCGAGCACGGCCTGACATGAGATCCGACAGGTCTGGCACCGTCATGACGCGGACGGTGAGCGGCTCGAGTCGCTTAAGAATCTTCTGACGAACCCGCCGTGACTGCGAGGGCAGCGCCAACAGCAGGATTTTCACCGCCTCCTCAGCGATCAACCTTTCGAGCGCGGCCGGGGCGAACACCGCGATACCTGCTACGACGCTGCCGTGCAGCGCGGTATCGTCGTCTACGAAAGCCACCGGTTCGAAGCGCCCCCCCATCCGCAAGCTGGATGCTGCCTGGGCTCCGGCGGCGCCTGCGCCGTAAATGATGACGCGATCCGTGCCAACTTTTCGGGCGTTCATGAGGTTACGCACGAGTATCCGACTACCACCCACGTAAACGAGGGCCAGCGCCCAGTAAACGGCGATTGCCGTAACGGGAATGCCACCACGGTCAATCACCAGTGCGACCAATGCGAGGACCAACGTGGATGCCGTGACCCCGGAAACGACCGCGACAATGACCTTGGGCCCGATGAAGCGCACCACCGCCCGATACAGGCCGAGCCGTACGAAGATCGGGATACTCGCGACCACGGCAATCAGGTAAGGCCAGGGCGTCGCTGCAAACCCGTCGGGCAGCCCACCTTGCTTCAATGCAACAGCCACCCAAAGTGCGACCGGTATGAAGACCAGGTCCGCCGCGAGCATCAAGGCACGCTTTCCCGCGCGCGGCAACGCAGCCAGCCTGCGGGCTAGCCGTTCGGCGCGAGTAGCGAATGCCCGGCGCACAGTCCTTCTCCCTGGACGAGCCTCGACCATCCTATTCAGATCTTTCGATTGCATGGCGGATCCCATCGAGCGATCAGGTCAGACTCTTCCGCGAGCCGAGCCTTTTCACCTCTATCGTTCCTGTGAACGTGAATGTAGGTAGCTCGGTTGCACTTTATGCACGGCATGGCGTGGTGATTGTCGAATCGCTCCGACAGGTCGCTGGTTTGCCCAATGTAGATCGGTAGGAAGGTATCCGGACTGGACTCTTCGGCGAAGATGTAGTTTCCAGGCGCCGCGTCAAAGTCCGAACCTATCTTGTAGACCGAGTTGTACCTGTACTCGCGGCCATATTGGCCGCGCCACATGATTGTCCCCAAATCGGTCACAGCCTTCTCAAACGCGACGTCCGCGGCCCTGCTGGTCATTTGGTCACGGCTGCCCATAGTGCATCTCTGTCACGAGCGGCTGATTGATCTCACCGAATCAAACAATATATGCCTCCTGGGCCTTGTTGCCCTACTCCCTGGCGCCGAATTCGCCTGGCCGTCCTGCACCAAGACGCGCCGCGAGCAGGAATAACGGTACCAGCGCCGCCACGGCGCAGGCGGCCCCGAGATGCGGCTGAGATGCGGCGAGCAACGCCCAAGGGGCAAGCCATAGCACATTCACGGCGGCGAATGCGAGGGTTACCAACCGATGGCTGCGCCAGTAACGGCTGAGACGCTGGTACGCATGGCTTCGGTGCGCCTCCGCGAGAGTTACCCCGCTCCGGCCGCGCACCAGCAAGGTCACGGTGGCATCCGCGAGGAACGCGCCGCCGAGGATCAGCCATACCCACGCCGTGAGCCAGCCCTCATCCACCGTCCACAACGCCAACGCACCGAGCGCGAAGCCGAGGTAACCACTGCCGACGTCACCCATGAAGATCTTCGCGGGCGGCCAGTTCCAGACCAGGAATCCCGCAGTCGCGGCCGCCAGCAACAACAGAGGCAATGCAGCGTTCGCGCCACCCACCCCGATCCACAGGAGCAGCGAAGCGCTCGCGGACATCGACAGTGCCTGCGCTCCCGCGAGCCCGTCGATTCCGTCCATGAAGTTGAAGAGGTTCAGGAACCAGGCGAGGTAGACAACCATCAGCGCCGTTCCCAACGGGCCCAGGTCGACGGAGCCCCACCCGAAATCGACCGGCGGCAGTCCGCCCAGCCACCATACCGCCCAGGCAATTGCGAGCAGATGACAGATCAGGCGTCGTGATGCCTGAACATGTCCAAGATCGTCCAGCAACCCGATGGTGGCGACGAGGAGTCCGCCACCGATCAGCGCCGTCGCCAATTCGTAGGGCGACAGAGCCAACAGGCTCGCACCCAG
>JANOSR010000164.1:0-1511 GCA_031415935.1 Steroidobacteraceae bacterium
TGAGCTTCACCCAGGCGGGCTTGTTGCGTTCCCAGGCCACCAGTGGCGGCTCGAGCGAGAAGCAGTGGGCGCAGCCGTACCAGAAGCCTTCGATGACCTCGACGCTTCCTGGCGCCGTGCTGACCGGCTGTGCGACTGCCAGCTCCGTGTAATTCTCACCCTTCTTCCAGCGCAGCGGCTCGGTTGCCGGCACGGCGGGCGTATTCGTCGCGACCGCCGCGGCGATCGGGCTCGTGGTGGTCGTACCGGCTTCAACGGTTTCGCCGTCGCTTTCGCCGGCGGGCTGCTGCAGCTCCGAGGGTGGCCGCAGCGGTTCGGCGTCGGAGGCCGGCACGGAGGCCGGTGGCGCGGCCTGCGTCGCAGACTCAGGTGTCGTCGGGTTGTCGTCACCCGCCTGCTGGCCGCAGGCGGTCAACGAGATCATGGCAACGAACGCGCAAAGCAAGGGCTTCATCATCGGTGTCATCCTCTTAATGCTGTTGAATCAGCGCAGGCCTTGCGTGTAGGAGGCTAGCGCGCGCATTTCTTCGTCGGTGAGCCTGGCTGCGACGACCTGCATGATGTCGTTGCCCGGCGCGCGTCGTCTGCCTTCAGCGTAGGCCTTGAGCTGGTTGTACGTGTAGACCGCATGCTGTGCGCGAAGTGCCGGATACCTTGCTGGCTCGTTACCGTTGCCCTGCGGGCCATGGCAGGCGATGCAGGCCGGCAGTTTGCGCTCGGGGTCGCCGCCACGATAGAGCTTTTCGCCAGCCTTGTAGTTCGACGGATCGGCTTCGAGACCGGCTGGGGTCTGGCTCGCGAAATGCGCGCCGAGATCCTGCATATCCTGATCCGTGAGCGCGGAGGCCATCGGCATCATCAGCACATTGTCGCGCACACCCTGCTTGAAGAGCGCGAGTTGGGAGGCGATGTAGCCCTCGTGCTGGCCGGCCAGATTCGGCCATTCCGGGTTGATGCTCTGCCCGTGGCGCCATGGCAGGCCCCGCAAATAGCGGATTTCTGCGCTCCGGCTGCGGCATCGCCGGCCTGCGCCGGCGTCGCGAGCGCTGACAGGAGCGTCAGGGAGCCAAACAGCGCGAACGTCATTTTCATCGGCGAAATTCTCCAGCAGTGCCTCGGGCGGGTGATCCGGGTAGCTGTTAGACTGCCCGCCGACGAGCCCGGAATTATACGCAAGCCACCGGTGCTGCCGTCCACCCACCGATGTCTCATTACCCCAGGGCCCGATTCCTGATAAGCGCCGATGCGCCGGCCGGTTTCGGCGACGATTTTGGCGCCGAGGTCGCATTTGCGGGCCGCTCGAACAGCGGCAAGTCGAGTGCGATCAATGCCATTGTCCAGCGCCGCGACCTGGCCCGTACCAGCAAAACACCCGGCCGCACGCAACTGGTCAATTTCTTTGAGCTGGAACCGGGCCTGCGCCTCGTCGACCTGCCCGGCTATGGCTACGCCCAGGTACCGCCCGCGATGCGCGCGCACTGGGGCCGGCTGATGAAGGCGTTTTTCGAGGT
>JANOSR010000165.1:0-2692 GCA_031415935.1 Steroidobacteraceae bacterium
CGCGCCACCGCCCGCGCTACCGCCCGCCCGGCCACTCCAGGCGCCGGCTATGCGCACGCAGCTGCGCAGCCGCTTCCCGCGCGCGCGCACTTCGCACCTCCGCGCGCCTACCTCGCAACAGAAAAGACCGTTTGAAATTCCTATCCGTCGCAGCGACGATCCGGCGATCGCGCGTCCGATTTCCGGATGCCCGTCGAGGATCAGCACGGCATCCATGATCCGCTCGACGTGCTGCAACGCCGACGGATAGGAATTCATTGGCGCATATCTGCATTAACGTGAGCCGCGCCCACGTCGTCGTCGTCGCGCCGGACTAGGCCGGCAGGGATGACGGCGGCGTGATGAGGAGCTGAACCCCGCCTCACGACTCACGATTAACGCTTTATTTGACGGGAATGGCGATCGGGTTGCCCGTCTCGGTTCGCGGGCAGGCAATGTCTGCTACAGACGTTTCGTCAATGCGGTTTTTTGAAGCTCAGGTACCAGGCCTGCCCGTCATACAACTCGCAATACTCCACCTGCTCCATTCCCGACGGGACCAATGCCGTGGGAGGAATGATCGGCCGGTGCTGATGTCTGAACCAAGCGCTGATGCCCGGAATGCGTTCCAGCGCGCGGGCAACTTTCTCGGTTTCGTCCATGATGACGATTTTCGAGCCGTTCCTGGCAACACGAATCATTTCGCGGATGGCCCGCCCCTGATCGCTGAAAAAATTGATCCCTCCCATCTGGTAAACGATGTCGAAAGTCTCATCCTTGAATGGCAGCTGCTCGGCCTGGCCCAGGAAAAGTTCGGCAGGCACGCCCAGCTGGCGCATTTTCTTCTGACAGACCCCCAACATTCCCGCCGAAAGATCGAGCCCGTAATAATCGCAATTCCGCGGGAGAAACGGCAGGTCGGAGCCCGTGCCAACCGAGGTGGCTAGCATGCGGTCGCCCCCTTTGATTTCGAGCTTCTCGACAAACTCCTTGCGCAGCTCGTGCTCGGAGACACCCAGGATGCGGAGCCCGACCCTGCTCAACAGATCATAGAACGGTGCCCAGCCGTCGTAGATCCTGCGAAACCTGCTGTTGATACCGGTAATCTGGTGGGGCTCGATGAAGATCGGAATGCCGTCGCGGATCGGAAACCTGAAACCGTGCTCATGATTGACGAGGAATTGCCTGGTTTCGCCGGCCGCAGACATCTCGGTGTCGAGCTCGAGCGGTACGTGCTCCAATGGGCTGCACAGAATCGCCAGGGTCTCGGCTCGCACTTTCATGCTCCATCGGTCAGGCGGCGCATGATTTCATATAGCCTTCTCTGCCCCTCGAACCCGATGCCCGGCCGGTCGGGCAGTCTGATGAATCCGTCCTCGATCTTCGCATCATCGCCGAAACCGGCGAACACGCCGAACACGCTGGGATAAGCCTCGCACCCACCCAACCCGAAGCCGCCGACGATGGCGAGCGTCATCTGGTTGCCGCCGTGCGGGAGCACCGACTTCCGCCCCCAGCCGCGGCGCTCGAGCGGCGGAGCGTACTCGCCGGCGACCTCGGCCAGCAGCTCGTAGTCGAGCGGGTCGGTCGGCTCTTCGAACCAGCGCAGCCGGAACGGCGCGAGCGCCACGGATAGGAAGTATAAAGCGCGGCGATCTCAACCGGTCGGTGCAACGCAAGCATGAAGTTTGTTCGCTGGAGTGTCAAAGCCCAAAGTTTCCCGCGGCCGTTGATTGAGCTGCAGAGCGACTATGTTGAGTTGTGCCTGGGAGTACTTCGAGAGATCCGTACCTTTGGGGAAGTATTGCCGCAGCAGTCCGTTGGCATTCTCGTTGGAGCCGCGCTGCCAGGGACTCTGCGGATCGCAGAAGTACACCTTGATGTCGGTCGCCATCGTGAAGCGTTTGTGCTGCGCCATCTCAAGGCCCCGATCCCAGGTGAGGGAGCGACGCAGTTGGCGGGGCAGTTGCTTCACGTGCCGGGCGAGCGCGCTCGCCACGATGTGGCTGTCTTTGGAAGGCAGCTTCACCAACATCACGAAGCGCGAGCGCCGCTCCACCAAGGTCGCGATCTGCGTGCCTGGGGGTCCGCACAGCAGGTCGCCTTCCCAATGACCCGGCACGGCTCGATCTTCGACCTTGGCGGGCCGCTCACGAATGGAGATCGCATCCACGATGGATCCGCGTCCCTGGCCCGCCTGGCGGTGGCCTCGAGCATGGCGTATCGAGTGACCCCGGCGCAGGTGCGCCAGGAGCTCTTTTTTCAGCACGCCGCGCGCTTGGATAAAAAGGCTGCGGTAAATCGTCTCGTGCGACACCCGCATACTCTCATCGTTGCCAAACGTTCTTTCAAGCCATCCAGCGATTTGCTGCGGAGACCATTTCAGCCCGAGCTTTTCGGCGACGGTTCGGGCCAAAGTGGGGTGCTGGGCCAGCCGGCACGCTTTCGGCCGGCGCGCATTGCGCCAGGCTTGGGCATCGGCCTGCGTGGCGCGATAGCCGCCTCGACCGCCGTGACGGACGATCTCGCGGCTCACGCTCGAGGGCGCACGGCCCATGCGCTGCGCCATCGTACGAATCGAGTGGCCTGCGCAAAGCCCCCGCGAGATCTCTTCTCGCTCCAGCAACGTCAGCGCCACACTCGAGCGCCGTCGCTGCAGGGGAGCTACACCGCCGCGCCGCTGAACCCACGTGTGAATCTGGCTCGGGTACTT
>JANOSR010000166.1:0-2740 GCA_031415935.1 Steroidobacteraceae bacterium
TGTAGGCCTTCCACGAATCGGAGCCGGCCTCGCGTCCGCCACCCGTGTCCTTCTCGCCACCGAATGCTCCGCCGATTTCGGCGCCCGATGTGCCGATATTGACGTTGGCGATGCCGCAATCGCTGCCGGAAACCGACAGGAAGCGCTCGGCATGCTGGAGGCGGTCGGTGAAGATGGCCGAGGACAGCCCGTAGTCCGTGTCGTTGTGCATCGCGATCGCCTCATCCAGTGTGCCGAACGGGATGACGTAGAGGATCGGCGCAAAGGTTTCGTGGCGCACGACCGGCATGTCATTCTTCGCCCTGACGATCGTGGGCTCGACGAAGAATCCCGGACCTGGCAGCACATGGCCGCCGCACAGGATCTCGCCGCCCTGGCCGCGTACATCTCCTAACGCCGCCTCGTATCGGCGAACCGCGGATGCATCGACCAGCGGACCCATCAGCACCTGAGGATCCAGCGGATTGCCGATCCGGACCTGCTTGTAGGCCGCGACCAGGCGCCGTTCCAGCTCCGCAACACGCGAATCGTGCACCAGCAGGCGGCGGGTCGTCGTGCAGCGCTGGCCTGCCGTTCCAACCGAGCCAAACACGACCGCCGGCACGACGAGATCGAGATTGGCAAACTCGTCCACGATGATGGCGTTGTTCCCGCCGAGCTCGAGCAGGCTCCTGCCGAGCCGTGTGGCGATGCGTTCGCCAACCCTGCGGCCGACGTTTGTTGACCCGGTAAAGCTCAGGAGCGCCACGCGCCGGTCATCGACGAGGCGCGAGGCCAGCGTATTGTCGGCCGGGATGAACAACTGGAAGATCGGCGGCAGGCCTTCGCGTGCCATGACCTCATTGCAGATGCGCTGCACGGCGATCGCGCAGAGCGGCGTGTTGTGCGAGGGTTTCCAGATACAGATATCGCCGCAAACGGCGGCCAGGAACGCATTCCAGGACCAGACGGCGACCGGAAAGTTGAAGGCCGAAATGATGCCGACGACACCCAGCGGATGCCATTGCTCGTACATGCGATGCCGTGGGCGCTCGGAATGCATCGCGAGCCCGTAGAGCATGCGCGACTGGCCGACCGCGAAATCGGCGATGTCGATCATCTCCTGGACCTCGCCGTCGCCCTCAGCCTTGATCTTGCCCATCTCGAGGCTCACGAGGCTGCCGAGCAGGTCTTTCTTCGTGCGCAAGGCAGCGCCGACCAGGCGCACGGCCTCGCCGCGCCGCGGTGCGGGCACGTCACGCCATTTCTGGAAGGCAGCCGCGGCGCTTGCGGCAACGCGCTCATAGTCCGCCTCGGTTGAAGCGCGGACCGAAGCGATCAGTTCGCCTGTCGCCGGGTCCAGCGATTGAACCAGCGGCGCATCGGCCGCGGCGTGCCAACCGTCGCCGGACCAGGCGCCCGGATTGACGGCCGCAAGACCGAGGCCGCCGAGAATTTCTGCCTTGTTCATCACCTGACTCCCACCAGATTGCGCTGGCGGCCGGCCTTGCCCTCGACCACCATCCGCCCCGAAACGCCCTTGTCGCCGCCATTCTGGAACCAGGCGCCAAAGCGGTTTGCGAGCACCACCGGCAGCCGGAACTGCTCCTGGCGCACGAAGCCACGGTAGGCGCCCGGCGTCGCGAGCACCTGGTCGACGACCGCCGCGATGCCGGCCGCCGTCGTGACCTGGATCGCCGACCACAGGCGCCCGGAAATCTGCTGCGGATAAATCTTGTTGACGTAATTCTCTTCGCGCAACTCGCCGCCCTGGCGGCCGGTGACTGCGACGTAGACGATCACGACATCCTGCAGGGTCTGCGGCACGGCATTCTCGAGGATGCGCTTCAGCGTGCTGCGATCCTGATTGAGCTTCAGATCGTTCATCAGCAGACGCACCTGCTCGCAGTGACCCGGGTAGCGAATCGTCTTGTAATTCATCTGTTCACAGCGCTCGCCGAAGGTCTCGCCCAACGAACCCAGGCCGCCCGAAGTATTGAAGGCTTCGTAGAGCGTGCCGTCGATCTCGATTTCCTCGAGCCCTTCGAGCGGTGCGACCTCGATCAGGCGCCGGTCCGCGATCGCGTGGCAGGGATTGCCGTATTCATTGATCAGGCCCTCGGTGGACCAGGTCAGCGAATACTTCAAAACATTGTTCGGGTGCTGGGGCAATGCGCCGACCCGCAGCTTGACGCTGCGCAATTCGTCGAAGTGGCTGATCAGTTCGTTCGCAGCGATCGACACGAAGCCGGGCGCGAGCCCGCATTGCGGCACGAAGGCGGTTTGCGCGCCTTCGGCAATCGCGCGCACGGCACGCGTCACCTCGACGTCCTCGGTCAGGTCGAAGTAGTGCAGGCCGTGATCGCGCGCGGCCTGGGCCACCGCCACGTTGCAGTGGAAGGGAAGCGACGAAATCACGGCATCAGCGGGATGCGCCTCGAGCTGGCGCGCCAGCGCCGTCCGATCCGTGCCATCGAGAGCGAACGCGGTCAGCGTCCGGCAGTCATGCGCGCGCGCGACACTGGTGGCCGTCTCGCCGCTGACATCCGCAAGCTGTACCTGATAGTCGCCGGCCTCGGCCAGCAGGCCGGAGATCAGCGCGCCGATTTTTCCGGCGCCAAGAACCAATACGCGATGCATGCCGATGCTCCATCCGGGGGAGGCGCATTCTGCCCATTCGGATGACCATAAACCACCCCAGGCGCCGGATATTTTTGCAGTGCAGCGAAACCGTGTACGATGGCTCATTCCATGAATACCG
>JANOSR010000167.1:0-3801 GCA_031415935.1 Steroidobacteraceae bacterium
GCCACCGCCGCCCGCAGGCTGCTCTGCGCCTGCCGCTGTGTTCGAGCCGGATCCCGAGCTGCCGGCGCAGTCTTTCGCGGGCTCGTCATTCGCCGGGTCTGGATTGTCGGTCACACAAGGCTGTTCACCAGCCTGTCCCGCAGCGCCGGCAGTACCGCCGGCCTGATCCGAACCCTGGGGGCCCTGACCCGAACTCGCGCTACCTTCGGTAGAACCTCCGCTGCCACCCGCCTCGTCGCCGCTTTCCGTTTTCGATCCGTCGCCGCCGGAACCGGAATCCTTGCCCTTCGTCGACCCACCGGCCGCGCCGTCCTTGCTGCCGGGCAACGGCATGGCCGCATCGCCACCACCGCTCTCGCCGGGTGCCGGGAAATTCGATGTGGAGCCGCCGCCGCCACTGGATCCGCCACCAGATGATCCGCCGCCGGCTCCACCACCGCTGGAACCGCCACCGGACGATCCACCGCCGCTAGAACCGCCACCCGAGGAGCCGCCGCCGGATGAACCGCCACCGCTGGAACCACCCGAGTCGGGTCGCGACATGCCGCCCTGGGTCATGCAGCCGACCAGCAAGCCGAATGCCGCGGCGATCGCCAGGCCACGCAAGAGCCGTTTCGGATTCATATTCGTCTCCCAGCCGGACGCCCGCGCAAGCCAGGGCCGGCGTCGGGTCTGTCCCTGAAACTTTGAGGGCCGCCCCGCCCGTTGGTTCACCGGTTACGGCGCAGGAACAGCGATCAGCCCTCCCCGCCGGGCGCGGAAGGATCCTCGCCGCGGAGGAATGCGCTCAATTGGGCGGCCAGGCGGTCGCAGGCAGCGCCCTGCACCCGCGCGATGAATGGCAGCGGAACCAGCACGCCGACCAGCGCCGAGGTGCCCGTCACATTGGTCGATACCGAACCCGCGGTCCTCGCGGTCGTCAGATCCCAGACCACGGCCTGGTAATCGGATTCCTTTTCCCACCAGCCGAAGCCGATGCAACCGCCACCGCCGGGGCCAATGGTGCAAGTGATGCTGCCGCCGCTGTCCGTCTGGCGCGTGGTGCCGTCGATCCAGATGATGTAGCGCACGCCGCTCTCGGCGACGCGATCCGCCACGACGTCACGTGACAGGAGTTTCGTTACGCCCTCGGGACGCTGCGGCGCCGTCGATGGCTCAAGCCAGGGGAACATCGAGTCGACGAAAGCGTCATTGGGCCGCACCTGGATGCCGCCCGATGCCGCCATCTTGTTGCCGACGCAATCCATGAAATCATCTTCGGCGGTGATGCCCTCGACATGCGGTTTCGCGAGCAGCACGACCGCTTCGTGCGATGCGATCGCCGTCATGGTGTTGCGGGTCTCCTCGAGCCGCGCGGTCATGCAACCGGGTAGCAGCAGCAAGATTACCGCGCCTGCGCCGGCAGACAGCAATGACCGGTTTTTCAGGCACGGCATGAGACAGCTCCTGATCGCGCAACGGCGATTCGACCCGAGTATACGCTGCGACTACCACAGTTCCATCTGACCTGGCGCACGACTTGGCGGACGGAATAAGTTGGTTTCGAGCGGCTTCGCACGGCCATGCTCGAGGCCGTGGCGGCGACAAGCGGTTTCGAAGCGCCGGCGCAACAAATCGGCCCAGGGCCCCTGGCCTCGCATGCGCGACCCGAAGCGCGGGTCGTTGTCTCGGCCGCCGCGGAGCTGGCGGATCCGGTTGCGTACCCGGTTCGCGCGATCGGGGTAATGCGTCTCGAGCCACTCATAGAAGAGTTCCCTGACCTCGCCTGGCAGCCGCAGCAGCAAGTAGCCTGCCGTCGCGGCGCCGGCCTCGGCCGCTGCCGCAATAACGCTTTCGAGCTCGTGATCGTTGACGGCCGGTATCACCGGGGCAAACATCACGCCGGTTGGAATCCCCGCCTGCGAGAGCCGTTTGACTGTCGCGAGTCGCGCTGCCGGGGAAGCCGCCCGCGGCTCCATCCGTCGCTTCAATTCATCATCGAGCGTCGTCACACTGACAAAAACGCGCGTCAGTCGTTCCGCAGCGAGCCGCTGCAGCAGGTCCAGATCGCGAATGACAAGTGCCGACTTGGTCACGATTGTGACCGGGTGATGGCTTTCGGCCAGCACTTCGAGGATCCCCCGCGTGATTCCGAGGCGCCGCTCCAGCGGCTGGTAGGGATCGGTGTTGGCGCCCAGGTTGATCGGGCTGCAACGGTAAGCCCTGTGGCTGAGCTCCTCGCGCAGGCGCTGCGCCGCGTCTTTTTTGAAGAACAGCCGAGTCTCGAAGTCGAGGCCCGGCGACAGGTTGACATAGGCATGGCTGGGGCGCGCAAAGCAGTAGATGCAGCCGTGTTCGCAGCCGCGATAGGGATTGATGGACTGGTCAAACGGGATGTCGGGCGAATTGTTCCGGGTGATGACGCTTTGCGCCGGCTCCGGCAGGACCGTGGTTTCGAGCGGCGGCAGGGGCTCATCGAGCACCCCCCAGCCGTCGTCCACCGCCTCGACCGCCAGTGACTCGAAGCGCCCGGCACGGTTAGAAACTGCCCCACGACCCCGGATTTCCCTCGCCTCCATGACTGTATGGATATACAGCCAAGGCGATCGCCGGTCAACCGGGCGGAGGCGGTGGCTGCCCTGACCCGGTTGCAGCGCCCAGCTGGGGCTCCGGGAAGCGGTCCATGTCGCGCAAGGCCGGGAACCAGCGCATCCAGAGCCCCGCGATGGCGACGCTGGCGATGCCGCCGACGACCACTGCCGGCTTGAGGCCCCACCAGGCCGCCGTCAGGCCGGATTCGAATTCGCCCAGTTCGTTGGACGCGCCGATGAACACCGCATTGACCGCGCTGACCCGTCCGCGGATCGCGTCCGGCGTCTCGAGCTGCACCAGCATGTGGCGGATGTAGACGCTGACCATGTCGGCACCGCCCAGGATGACGAGTGCGACCAGCGAGATCACGAAGCTTTCCGAGACGCCGAACACGACGGTCGCGACGCCGAACAGCGCGACACCTGCGAACATCAGCGGTCCGACACGGCGCGTGAATGGCCGCCAGGCGAAAGCAATCGCGATCAGCGCGGCGCCGACACCCGGCGCTGCGCGCAACACGCCGAGTCCATCAGGCCCGACCTGCAATACATCGCTCGCGTAGGCGGGAAGCAGCGCCGTCGCGCCGCCGAACAGCACGGCGAAGAGATCGAGCGACACCGCACCGAGAATTATCTTGCGCTGCCAGACGAAGCGCAGTCCCTCGAGCAGCGTGTGCCAACTGTCCGGCTCGGCCTGCGGCGCCGGCGGAGACACACGAACGCCCAGCATCAGCACGACGGCGCTGGCGAGCAGGACCGCGACGCTGCCGTAGACATACTCCGGTCCCAGCAGGTAAACGAGGCCGCCGATCGCGGGACCGGCGATGGTGGACAGCTGCCAGGTACTCGAATTGACTGCGACGGCGCGGCTGAAGTGCTCGAGCGGCACGAGATTCGGCAGCATGGCCTGGCCGGCCGGCATCGAGAAAGCGCGCGCGACACCGAACAGCACCATGACCGCGAACACCGGCCAGACCACGGTGAGCCCGGAGTGCGTGAATGCGAGCAGCAGCAAGGCGCACAGGAATTCGAGCGAATAGCAGGCGGTGAGGATGCGCGCGCGATTGCGCCGGTCAGCGACCTGCCCTGCCGGCAGCACCAGCAGCACGAAGGGCAGGAACTGCGACAGGCCGATCAGGCCCAGGTCGAGCGGATCGTGCGTGATCGCATAGATCTGCCAGCCGATCGCGACGGTCTGCATCTGCACCGCGATCGAGACCGCGAGCCGCGC
>JANOSR010000168.1:0-1987 GCA_031415935.1 Steroidobacteraceae bacterium
CGTGCCAATAGCGCAGACCGCCGATCAGTTTCCAGCGGTCGGCCAGTGTCCATTCGTCCTGGAGGAACACAGCGTACGAGGTCGTGCGCTGCGACATGGCAACGTCCGGGTCGTAGCCATAAAACGGATCGGCGAACTTACCGGTATAGTCGCCGTCCACGTACATGCCGAAGACGCCGCCGACCAGATCGTGCGCTCCCAGTGATTCCGACAGGCGGACTTCCTGCGAAAACTGATCGAGCTTGCTGCCCTGGAAGAAGAACACGCCTTCGTCGGGCGAGGAATCGCCGCCCTCGATGTAAAACTTGCTTGAATGCTGATAGTCGCTGATCGCCACGAGACCGACGACGCCGAGATCGGCATCGATGCGAAGCGTCGACCCGAAGATCTTGCGATCGACATAGGACTCCTGCGTTTCCGCGGTCGACCACGGATCGCCGCCGCGGCTCGGGATAATGCTGTCATTGCGATAGCCGCTGCCGGTGGCGCCCGCCGGTGAGCCCCAGAACGGGCAGGCGAGCGTGGGCGGCGTGAACTCGCCCTGGAACTGTGCATTCGGGCAAGCGGGTTCATGCGAATACAGGCCGGCTTGAGTTTCCTTATCCGCGCGCAGGTAGCGCAGGATGAGATTCACATCGGTGTCATCGTTCGGTTGCCAGGCCAGTGAACCGCGCACGGCGTAGTGGTCGTTGCCGCCGCGGTCGGGGACTCCGGCAATGACGGAATTCATGTAGCCATCATCCTTGTTGCGGATGAAGGCGATGCGGCCCTGCATTCTGTCGCCCAGAGGACCTGAAACGGCGCCGTCAACAATCACCTGGTTGTAACGGCCGACCGTCAGGTCGGTGTAGCCCTCGAATTCCCTGGTAGGCCTGCGCGATATGAACTGGATTGCGCCACCCGTCGCGTTGCGGCCGAACAAGGTGCCCTGCGGCCCGCGCAGGGTTTCGACGCGAGCAAGGTCAAACACCGGAAAACTGGCGAGGTTGATCGAGCTCGAGTAGCTGTCGTCCTGATAGACCGCGACCGGTGGTTCCTGCTGGTCGCCGTAATCGTTTTGCGAGACGCCGCGGATGTTGAATACGACCTGCGCCGTCGAGTAGGCATTCATCTTGAGGCTGGGCACGGCCCGCACGATGTCGGTGGCGGTCGTGATGTTGAGATTCTGCAGCGTTTCTTCGCCGAGCGGTGTCACCGCGATGCCGACATCCTGCAGTTTCTGCTCGCGGCGCTGGGCCGTCACGACGACCTCATCGAATGGCACGGCCCCCGTCGCGGTCTCCGCCTGTTCCGTAAGGGCGTTTGGCGACTCGCCGCACATGACCCGCCGCACAGGCCGCCAGCCGGAGGACGGAACGAACAGTGCGCTGTGTATGCCGCATGAGGGCCCCCTCGCATCAGGAATTCTTGTGAACCGGGTGCATGGCATCTTCCGCCAGTGCTTTTTTTTAAGCAAATCTGGCCGTCGGAACGATGAAATCCCGGGCGGCCTCCTGCAGGCATCCCAGGACATAGTCCGAGAAGGAACGCCACACTTCAAGATGGAATTCCGCGGCGCCGGTGCGCCACAGAACGATGTCCGCCTTGCCGAGCAGCGTACGCGTGCACATGCCCGGTGGAAACTCCGCGAGATCGAGGTCCAGCGGACATCCGGCGTTGAGAATTGCGCTGGCGTGAGATCCGCTCACCTGCAGTGCAATCTGACGGTGACTGACGTCCACCAGTGAATGCGCAATACCCGTCAACGCTGCCGCAAGGTCCGCGGCGAGAATCTGCGCGTCCTCGGCCGGACCGAGGAGCAGCTGCTCGTCTGGGCCGAGCCACAGCGCTGCGCGGTTTTCCAGCGAGTTGGCACGGCACGGGCTCGCGGGCAACGGCACTCCGAAAGCCTCGCCCGCCGCCGCGCGCGCTGCCGGTCCGCCCTGCAGGATAAAGCGCGCGGCCGGCGCAAGTGTTTGCAACCAGTCACCGGCGCCGGTTGGTGGAG
>JANOSR010000169.1:0-10114 GCA_031415935.1 Steroidobacteraceae bacterium
CGCATCCGACAGGACTAAGCACCGGCGACCAGCACGCTTCGGCCCGCACGGGCTGCTTACGCGGGGCCGGAGTCACGGATTTCGGATTCGGTTCGCCTAAACCTAAATCCGTAACTCCGGCACCTATGCGGCTTCCTGCACGGCCGCCGCGACAGCGATGTGAACATCGCGGTCGAGCGCATCCGGCACCAGGTCATCACCGGGCGCCAGTGCGGCGATCCGCCGCGCGGCAGCCAGCAACATCGCATCCGTGAAGCGCGGTGCACGCGCGGCCAGCGCGCCCTTGAACAATCCCGGGAATCCCAGCACGTTGTTGATCCCCTTCCCGTCCGCAGCGATCGCGGCGCCGTGTTGCAGCGCGACCAGAGGCTCGATCTCGGAATCCGGATTCGACAATGCCAGGATGATCTGGCCCTTCCGCACCATCGCAGGCCGGATCAGCCCGCGCATGCCGGTTGCGGCGATGACGACATCGCAATTCCCCATGATTTCCTCGAGCGTCGACGGCTGGCCGCCCATTGCGGCGAGCCGCGCCCGCGCGCCCTCGTCAATATCGGCGCCGAGCACACGCCTGACGCCCGCGCACATCAGGAGCTGCACGATGCCGATGCCGGCGGCGCCCAGGCCGATCTGGCCGATGACGCAATCACCTAGCTCGCGGCCGGCGCGGCGTGCCGCATTGAGCGCGGCCGCCAGCACGACGACCGCCGTGCCGTGCTGATCGTCGTGCAGCACGGGGCAGTGCAGGCGCTCGCGCAGCCCGCTTTCAATTGCGAAACATTGCGGGGCCGCGAAATCCTCGAGTTGGATCGCGCCGAAACCGCCCGCAATCGCCGCGATGTGGTCGACACAGCGGGCCGCGTCGGTTTCATCGAGCAGGATCGGCACGGCGTTGATGTCCACCAGTGTCGCAAAGAGTGCAGCCTTCCCTTCCATGACCGGCAATCCAGCGAGCGCGCCGATATTGCCGAGGCCCAGCACGGCAGTCCCGTTGGTGACAATCGCAACGGTGTTGCCGAGGGCCGTGTACTGGAATGCCTGTTCCGGGTCCTTCTGGATCGCCAGACAGACCCTCGCGACGCCCGGGGTGTAGACGTCGCGCAGCACTTGTTGGCTGTTGATTGTAATCGCCGAGACGGTCCGGATCTTGCCGCCCCGGTGTCGGTCGAACACGCGGTCGGATTTTCCAACGAAGCGCGCGATCGGCAACTCGTCGATTCGGGCATAGAGGCTGCGATCCGCCTCCTCGTCCATTTCCAGCGTGATTTCCCACAGCGTGCGGCCCTGCTCGCGTCGCACGGCCTGCAGGTGATCGATCGTAAGGCCGGCCTGGGCGATGACCTGCAGCACGCTCGCCAGACTCCCCGGCTGGTGGACGGTCTCGATCATCAGGATCTCGGGAATCTTCAATGTCCGCCTCCCCGCAACCGGCGCGGCATCCGCGGCATGGTAATGACCGCCGCGTTCGCACGCCATGGCCGACTCCGCCCCGCGGGCCTGACGGGACCCTGATCGGTGGTACCCTTATGCTTCGACCGGACGGTGCACCGGCCGGTAATGCAACCAGTTCAAGGGGAAGCCCAATGAAGTTCACTCGTAGCGCAGTAACGCTCGCGGCGCTCGCCGTCGGGCTCCTGGGCCTGGCCGGCTGCGCGAACCAGAAGGAGCCGGCCGAGCAGGCGATGGCCGGCATCGAGAAGACACTCGAGGGGTCCGGCGCCCAGCTTCAGAAATACCTGCCGGAGCGCTATGAAGAGATCAGCGCCAGCATTGCCGCGCTTCGTGAAAGCCTCGCGCAGGAGAAGTACGGAGACGTAGTTTCCGGGGCCCCCGCGGTCGTGGATGCGTTGCGCCGCGCGGTCGCGGACAGCGCCATCCGAAAGGCCCAGGTAAGGGTTGAGCTGGAAGGGGATTGGGCTGAACTCGTCAAGACAATGCCCGCCATAATCTCCGCGGTGGACAAGAAGATCGGGGCATTGGGCGGCCGACCGCCGAAGGACATGGATCGCGACACTTATAAGTCGCTTGTCGCGACTTATGACTCGGCCAGGGCTGCCTGGAGCAAGGCCGCCGAAACGATCGACGCCTCGAGTTTCGAATCCTCGGTCATGGCGGCGCGCGAAGCCAGGACCGCAATCGCCGGCGTCATGGATACGCTCGGAATCAAGCCATGAATACCCGGATCGCCGCACTGGCGGCACTCGTGTTGCTGGTTGCCGGCTGTTCCCAGAAGGACCCGGCCGCGGAAGCGATCGACGCCGCCGAAGGTGCGCTCGAAGCGGTCTACGAGGACGCCCAGAAATACGTGCCGGAGCGTTACGCCGAAGTGAAGGCGGAGCTGGAGGCTGCCCGCAAGGCCTTCGACGAAGAGCGC
The DNA here is from genome assembly GCA_031415935.1 of Steroidobacteraceae bacterium. Taxonomy (GTDB): domain Bacteria; phylum Pseudomonadota; class Gammaproteobacteria; order Steroidobacterales; family Steroidobacteraceae; genus SCUD01. Next base: position 2,375 of record JANOSR010000169.1, read on the forward strand.
TACGCGGATGCCATCGCCGCGGTGAAGGACGTGCCCGCGCATGCCGAGGAACTCGCCAAAGTATCCGTCGAAGCGAAGAAGAAGCGGCTCGCCGACCTCAACTCGGAATGGACGCGCCTGTCCGGCAGCCTGCCGGGCCTCGTCGCGGGCATCGAGACCCGGCTCGGTGAACTCGGCAAGATGCGCAAGTTGCCGAAGGGCATGGACAAGCAGCTGCTCGAAGAAGCCAATGCAGCCTTTGGCAGCGCAAAGGGCACCTGGGACGAAGCCAGCGCGGCATTCATGGCCGGGGAGTTCGAAGCCGCGGTCACGAAGGCCCGCGATGTCGAAGCGATGACCCAGGACCTGATGGCCCGCCTCGGCATGCAGACTCCCTGACCACGCTCGACGTGCTCGACCTCTACGACATCCGCGGCGCCCTCAGCGACGAGGAGCGCATGGTCCAGGATTCCGTGGCGCGACTCGTCGATGACAAGGTGTTGCCGGTCATCCAGAAGCATTTCGAGGAGCACAGCTTTCCACGCGATCTCGTGCCCGAAATTGCCGCGCTGGGGCTGCTCGGCAGTTCCCTGTCGGGCTACGGCTGCGCCGGCATGAATGCGGTGTCCTACGGCCTGATCTGCCAGGAACTCGAGCGCGGCGATTCCGGGATACGCAGCTTCGTGTCCGTGCAGTCGAGCCTTTGCATGTACCCGATCCACGCCTACGGCAGCGATGCGCAGAAGGATAAATTCCTGCCGCGCATGGCGACTGGCGAGCTGATCGGCTGCTTCGGACTGACCGAGCCGCATGGCGGTTCGGATCCCGGCAACATGAAGACGCATGCCAAACGGCGGGGCCGGGACTGGGTGCTGAACGGCGCGAAGATGTGGATCACGAATGCGCCTATCGCGGATCTAGCAATTGTGTGGGCGAGGACCGAAGAAGGCATGCGCGGATTCATCGTCGAGAAAGGCATGCGCGGATTCGCAGCACCGGAGATCGAGCGTAAGTTTTCGCTGCGCGCCTCGTCGACCGGCGCGCTGTACCTGGAGGACGTCGTAGTGCCGGAAGCAAATATGCTGCCGGGCAGCACGATCGGCCTCAAGGCCCCGTTGTCCTGCCTGACGCAGGCGCGCTTTGGCATCACCTGGGGTGTCATCGGCGCGGCGCAGGCCTGCCTCGCCCAATTGCTCGACTACACCCAGTCGCGGGTCCTGTTCGGTCGTCCGTTGGCCGCGAACCAGGCAATCCAGATACGGCTTGCCCAGATGGCGCGTGGCATCACCTGCGCGCAACTGCTGTCGCTGCAGCTCGGCCGGCTGAAGGATGCCGGTCGCATGCAGCCGGCGCAGGTGTCGCTCGCCAAGTGGAACAATTGCCGCATGGCTATCGATGTCGCGCGTGACGCGCGCGACATGCTGGGCGGCTCGGGGATCAGTGCCGAATACGTGCCGATACGCCATGCGCTCAATCTCGAAAGCGTGATCACTTATGAGGGCACCGAGACCATCCACCAGCTCACGATCGGTCGCGAACTGACGGGCATCAACGCGTTCTGAGCCGGAGCCGTCTGGCCCGTGCGGCAGGTCACGGAATCGACCACTTGCGAGGCCCTTCAGCTTCAGTTCAGCCGCTACCGCACTAGACTGTGCTCGAGCCTGCCGCCCCGGTTTTGCAGGCAACACGAGGACAACACAATGATGCGCCGTCACAGAATGCTGGCCGCCACAATGACTTTGCTTTTTTCCGCGGTCATGAGCGCCCCGGCGGCACTTGCCGATCCGCCGTCGCACGCCCCGGCCCACGGCTGGCGCAAGAAGCACGACCCTTACTATGTCGGCTATACCGGCTATCGCTGGAACGATGATTACGGCATCCGCGAGGGCCGTTGCGACCGTGATCGCGTCGGCACCGTACTCGGCGCCGTCGTCGGCGGAGCGGTCGGCTCAACGGTTGGAAGCGACAACAACCGCCTGATTGCGATCCTCGCCGGCGCGACGATCGGTGCGATCATCGGCCGCGAGATCGGGCGTGACATGGACCGCAACGACCATGCCTGCTTCGGCCATTCGCTGGAACTGCTCGATGATGGACGCCGCGTCCATTGGGATGGCGCTCGCTCGGGCATGAGGTACACACTGACGCCGGAAGGCCGTTTCAAGCGCGACGAACGCGTCTGCCGTCGGTTCACGTTGATGCGCGAATTCGACGGCCGCCGGATCACCAAGCGTGGCAACGCCTGCCGCTTCGGTGAAGGCGAGTGGCGCATGATCGACGGCTGACAGCTTGAGGGGCTTGGCCGCCGCAGCGCCGGGCCCCTTGTTCAAACGCCGGGATAGTGCAGTATTCCCTGCGCCGCAAAGTGGCGGCCAGGAGATCCCATGCAGAAGACCGCGGCGTGGCTCGCCCGCCATTGCTCGAACAGGTCGGCGTCCGCTACACCTTCGGCATCCCCGGGGTTCACAACACCGAGCTTTACGATGAGTTCGCGGCGTCCGAATCGATCACGCCGGTGCTGGTCGCGCACGAAGGCGGCGGCGCATTCATGGCGGATGCCGTCAGCCGCAGCGGCGCCGGGCTTGGAGCGCTCCTGATTGTGCCGGCCGCGGGCGTCACCCATGCCGCCAGCGGCATCGGCGAGGCCTTCCTCGACGGCATTCCGCTACTCGTCATCGCGGGCGGCATACGCCGCGACACGGGGCGCGCCTACCAGCTGCACGATATGGACCAGCATGCGCTGCTCGCGCCAATCACCAAGGGTCGCTGGCGCGTGGACACGCAATCCGAAGTCGTACCGGTGATCTACGAGGCCTGCCGGCTTGCGATGAGTGGCGAGCCGGGGCCGGTATTCGTAGAGATCCCGGTTAATCTTCAGCTGATGACTGGAGACGCGGGCGATATTCCGGAATTCGTTCCATTGCCGCGCGCTGGCCACCAGGCCGCGCCCGCGGACATCGCGCGGGCCTCGGATTTGCTGCGGAGCGCAAAACGGCCGGGCATCTTCTGCGGCTGGGGCGCAGTCGATGCAACGGTCGAGTTGCGGCTCCTCGCCGAGTTGCTGGGTGCGCCGGTCGCGACGACCCTGCAGGGCCTGTCGGCATTCCCGGCCAATCACCCGCTGCATGCGGGTTTCGCGCTGGGACCCGCCGCAGTGCCCGCATCCGAGAACGCATTTCGCGACTGCGATTGCCTGCTCGCCGTCGGCACGCGCTTTGCCGAGATTCCGACCGGCAGCTTCGGTTATGAGCCGCCCGCAAACCTGATTCACGTGGACATCAATCCACGCGTATTCGGCGCCAATTACCCGCCGGCCGTCGCGCTCGAGGGCGATGCGCGCGCGGTGCTCGCCGCGCTCATGGCATCGCTCGGCCCTGTGCAGGGCGGCGCAGACCGGGCGCGCCGCATGCGCGAGCAAATCGCCGCCGACAAGCGCGCCTACCACGACGAGTGGCTGGCCCATGATTCGAAGGGTCGCGTGAATCCGGCCAAGTTTTTCGATGCGCTGCGCAGCCGCCTGCCGGATGACGCAATCGTCGTGGCCGACGACGGCAACCATACATTCCTGGTCGCCGAACTCATGCCGATCCACGGCCCGCGCGGCTTTTTCTCGCCCACCGACTTCAACTCGATGGGCTACTGTATCCCCGCCGTGATCGGCGCGAAGCTGGCGCGGCCGGACCGTGTGGTCGTCGGCATCGTTGGTGACGGTGCGGTTCGCATGACCGGTCTCGAAATGGCGACGGCCGTCGCGCAGAAGACCGGTGTCGTCTGGTTCGTGTTCAACGACGGCGAACTCGCGCAGATCGCCCAGGCCCAGGAAACGCCTTACAACCGCAAGACCTGCACCGTGCTGCCTGAACTCGACTTCGAGGGACTCGCGCGCGCCAACCGTGTCGGCTACCGGATCATGCGAAATGACGGCGACATCGACCGGGTCATTGCCGACTCACTGGCCGCGGCCGCGACCGGGGAGCCCGTGCTGGCGGACGTGCGAATCGACTACTCGAAACGCACGCGCTTCACCGAGGGTGTCATCCGCACCAATCTGAAGCGCTTCGGCCTGTCGGACCAGGCCCGGCTGATCGGTCGCGCGCTATGGCGGCGCGTGACCGGCTGAATCACTCGGCTGCCGGCACGCAGTCCGCTGCACGCGACTCAAAGTCCACGCAGAGCCTCCGTGCGGCTGTCTCGGCAAGCGGTCCGGCACGCAACCGCCACAGGGGCGGCGCGCCTGACGCGGGCGGCTGAATGTGCAGCCTCAGGTCACCGAGCAGATCAGCATGATCCCGCAAGAGGCGCGCAAGATCCGCGCGTGCCGCGGCCTCGCTCGAATATGCGCCCAATTGGACGGCGTAAGGGCGATCCTCGGGCGGCGCCCTTGCCAGTACGAAGTCAGAAAGGCGCTCGCGCGCCGCCGCGGCATAGCGGCCCTCCGGATAGGCGCCGAGATAGCGCTGCCAGGCTTCCGGCGTCTGCAACTGGTTCGCGCGGGCCCATTCACGCTCTTCATGCAGCTCGCGGATTCTCGTCCGGGCCTCATCGGCATGCGCCCCGGCCGGAAAATGTTCCAGGTAGGTTTCGTACGCGAGCACGCTGTCTTCGCCGCGAGCGTCCCTCCAGCCGGCTTCCTGCCGGCTGCACGCCGCGAGCGCGCAAGCGCAGGCGATCCACAAGACAATCCACTGCAGTCGCAATGAGGCTCCTATAATCCCGCCAACCCAGCGGAGCGATGTTGACGCCAGCCCCCGCCCGGACTGACCTTCCCGAAATCGTCGCACACCGCGGCGATGCGGAACACTTTCCCGAAAATTCACTGCCGGGTCTCGAGGCCTCATGGCGTCTCGGCCTTCGCCATGCGGAATTCGACGTACAGCTCTCGGCTGACGGCGTTCCGTACGTGATCCATGACGCAAGCCTCGACCGCACCACCAGTTCGACCGGCGATCTGCGCCTGATGATGTCGGGCCAGCTCGACGGCGTCGATGCCTGTGAACCGCAGCGCTTTGGCATGCGCCATGCCGGCACGCATCTGCCGCGGCTCACGGCGGTCGCGGAGCTGATGGCCGATTTCCCACAGGCCAGGGCCTTCGTCGAACTCAAGCGCGCCAGTCTTGTACACCATGGGCGGCAGCATTGCATCGAGCGCACGATCTCTGCCCTCGCCGGCGTACTGGATCGCTGTGTGATGATCTCCTTCGATGCCGAGGCCTGCCGCCTCACGCGCGAAACGGCAGGCCTCCCAATCGGCTGGGTGTTCGCGGGCGAGCCAGCCCTGCATCTGGCTGCGCTCGAGGAATTGCAGCCCGAATTCGCGTTCTGCGACCACCGCGGGCTGCCCGCTGCCGGGCCGCTGCCGCGCGGCTCCTGGACCTGGGCAGTTTACGAAGTGACCGATGCCGGCCTCGCGCGCGCCTTGCACGCGCGTGGCGTGGCTCTGGTCGAGTCGATGGCGCCGCGGCGCCTGCTGGCGGAGCTTTCGGGCGAAGTGGAGCGGCGCGCCTGAGCGATCCGGTCTACATCGCGATCGACCAGGGTGCGCATGCTACACGCGCTACCGCGTACGGCGCGGGCGGGACGCATCAAGGTGCCGCCCTTGTCACTATCGCGACCCAGCACAATGCGCTCGGTCATATCGAGCATGACGCCGAGGAAGTCGTCGCGAGCGTTGTAACCGCCCTCTCCGAGCTCGCGCGCCTTGTGCCGGTTGAACGCTGGGCTGCGGCTGGGTTCGCAGTGCAGCGATCGAGTCTCGCCTGCTGGGATGCGCGCGACGGACGGCCACTCGCACCTGTCATCTCCTGGCAGGACCGCCGCAATGCAGCCTGGCTCAGGGGTCTGGCGCGCAAGGCCGACGAAGTGCATCAGTTGACCGGATTGCCGCTCTCGCCGCATTACGGCGCGAGCAAACTGCGCTGGTGCCTGGACCACCTGCCCGACGTGCGCGCAGCCGCCGCGCAGAGCACGTTGCGGGCCGGACCGCTCGCCAGCTACCTGCTGCATCGATTGTTGACTGAACGCCCGGTGCTTGCGGATGCGGCCAACGCGGCGCGCACACTGCTTTGGTCGCCGTTCAAGCGTGACTGGTCGGACGAGTTGCTGGAGCTATTCGGGATACCGCGCGCGATCCTGCCGCGGGCGGTCGGTACGAAGGCGCGATTCGGCACGCTGGCATCGATCGGCGGGACGGTTCCTGTCGTAGTCTGCAATGGCGATCAGTCGGTCGTGCCATTCGCGGCCGGGCCGCTCGATACGCGCGCGGCCTATGTGAATCTGGGGACCGGCGCGTTCGTGCTGCGGCCGACGGCCACGGCGCTGCGCGCAGCACCGCTCATGACCAGTGTGATCCGGGCAGACGACGCGAATTTCGATTTTGTGCTCGAGGGCTCCGTCAATGGCGCGGGCGCCGCCTTGTCCTGGTTCGAGCGGCACCAGGGTGCAGCGGCTGATCGAATGCTGGCGTTGCTCGATGCGGCGCCGCTTGCGGACGACGGCGCGCCGTTCTTCCTCAATGGCGTCGCGGGTCTCGGCTCGCCATTCTGGAATCCGGATTTCGAGTCGCGCTTCGTCGGCGAGGGTTCGGAACTGCAGCAGTGCCGGGCCGTGCTCGAGAGCGTCGCATTCCTGATCAAGGCCAATCTCGACGAGATGGACCGCCACCTGGATGCCCCCGAGCGGCTGATCGCGAGCGGTGGGCTGGCAGAAAATCGCCTGCTGTGCCGGATGCTCGCCTGCCTCGCCGGCGTGCCGGTCGATCGTGCGAGCGATCGCGAGGCGACCTCGCGCGGCCTCGCATTCCTGATCGCGGGCGAACCTGCCGGCTTCGCGGGACCCGCTATGCAGCGACTCGAGCCGGAGCCGGACCAGCAGTTGCTGGCGCGCTACCTGAAGTGGATCGAGCTCATGCGTTCCGCGACCGCCACCTGAGCCTTCAGTCTCGCAGCAGGTCCTGCACGATTGCGCGATCGATCCAGCTCGGACCACGCAGGGCATCCATGTAGCCGCAATGGCCGCCGCGCGCGGTGACCGTCAGTTCAAGCGAGGCAGGCCTCGCGATCCGGTCAAGGTCCCGCGCCAGGATCATCGGATCGTCATGCGAGGTGACGATGCGCGCCGGCACCTGCAACCCGGCGAGCGCGTCGCCCGTGATCGCGTAGCCCCTGAGGTAGCTCCCAAGATCCGGGAATTCCGTGTACTTCAGTACCATGCGTTCGGTCATTCCCGTCAGCGACCGCTCACCGAGCAGCTCGCCGAAATCGTAGGCCGCCGGCCAGGCCGCCTGCTTGGCGCGCAACGACCGTCGCCATTTGAACAGGAAGTAATGCCGGTACATTGCGGGCCCCGTCTCGAGGGCAGCGAGTGTCGTCGCCGGATCGAGTACGGGGCAGACCGCAAAGATACGCGCGATCCGGATCCCGGCGGCACCGCCACGCGTGCCGACCCGCAGCACGAAATTGCCGCCCAGCGAGAATCCCGCGAGTGACAGCCGCGCGGCTGGAAACAGCGACTGGAGACTGGCGATCGCGCCGACCACTTCCGCGATGCGGCAGGAATGAAAAAGTCCTTCATTCAGCGCATGGCTGCCGCCGTGGTCGCGCAGATTGAGCCGCATCACCGCGAATCCGCGCTGGTGCAGAAGCTGAGCCACGGACAGCACATAAAGCGATTCGGAGCTGCCCTCCCAGCCGTGCAGAAGCACGGCGAGGCGCTGCGGTTCCGGACTCTCGCTCGCCGGCGGATCCGCGTGCCAACCCATCAGCC
>JANOSR010000170.1:0-5209 GCA_031415935.1 Steroidobacteraceae bacterium
GGCAATTGTAGCATCCTTTTCCGCGATTCGGCCCCGGATCAGGGCGTGGACTTCCTGCGCCTGCTCAGGTGTCGCGGTCCGGCCGGTGCCGATCGCCCAGACCGGCTCGTAGGCCACGACAGCCGTGCTGAATCCAGCGACACCGGCGAGGCCCAGAACGGAATCCAGCTGACACGTGACGACCTCGTGCGTTGCGCCGCGCTCGCGTTCCTCGAGGGATTCCCCGACGCACAGGATCGGCACCAGACCCTGACGCAGGACAGCGACGAACTTCCGCGCGACGAGCGCGTCATCTTCCCGATACAGGGCGCGGCGCTCCGAATGACCGACGATGACGTATCGGCAGCCGACATCCGCGAGCATCGCAGCCGACACTTCGCCGGTATGGGCACCGGAGTCTTCCGCGCAGACATCCTGCGCGCCCAACATGATCGCGTTGCCACGCAGGCGGTGGCCCACTTCGGGCAGGTAAACGAATGGCGGGCAGACCACGACTTCGGCCGCTCCGCCGCCAGCATCGATCGTGATCAACTCGCCGATCAGACGGCCAGCCTCGGCGCGGCTGCCGTGCATCTTCCAGTTACCGGCCACCAATGGTCGTCGCATGTCAGGTCGCCGAAGCTGCCGCCCGAACCACTTCTGCAAGCGTCGCGGCGTGCCGGCCGACCGCCTGGGCATCCTCACCTTCGACCATCACGCGAATGACCGGCTCGGTACCCGACGCGCGCAGTACGACACGGCCACGCTTACCCAGCGCCTGCTCGACCTTTGCGATTGCTGCGGCGACCGTCTTGTCGGCAGCAGCGTCGAAGCGGCGCGCGACCTGAACGTTGATTTGTTGCTGTGGAAACTTCTGCATGCCGACCGCAAGTTCCGCAAGGGTCTTGCCGGTCGCCTTCATGACCGAAAGCACTTGCAGCGCCACGATCAGGCCGTCGCCGGTCGTCGTCTTGTCGAGGCACAACAGGTGGCCGGACGACTCGCCGCCGAGACTTCCGCCATGGGTTCGCAGCAGCTGCAGCACGTTGCGGTCGCCGACCGCGGCACGCAGGAACGGCACGCCCAGTTCCGCGAGCGCAACCTCGAGCCCCAGATTCGTCATCACGGTTCCGACCACCGGTCCTTTCAGGTCCCCGGCCGCGAGCCGTGCCCGCGCCAGCACATAGAGCAGCTGGTCGCCGTCCAGACTGCGGCCCAGGTGATCCACCATGACAACCCGGTCGCCATCGCCGTCGAGCGCGATGCCCGCGTCCGCGCGTACACCGGACACCGTTAGCTTCAGAAGGCCCGGATTCGTCGAGCCACAGCCGTCATTGATATTTCTGCCATTCGGCGAGCAGCCAATTGGCACGATCTCGGCGCCGAGTTCCGTGAGCACGCGTGGCGCTACCTTGTAGGCCGCGCCATTGGCGCAATCGATGACCAGCTTCATCCCGCTGAGCGTCGTGCCGGTCGGCAGTGTCGACGCGCAGAAGGCCTGGTACAGGCTCCTTTCGCTGTCTACCCGTGTCGCGCGGCCGAGCGCCCCGGATTCCAGCGTGAGCCCGGGCTCGTCGAGATGCGACTCGATCGCTTCCTCGAGTTCGTCCGCCAGCTTGGCGCCGGAGCGATCGAAAAACTTGATGCCATTGTCGTCGAAGAGATTGTGCGAGGCGCTGATGACGGCACCGAAGTCGCAATTCAGGCGCTGGACCAGGTAGGCAATGCCCGGTGTCGGGAGCGGGCCGGCCATCAGGACATCGACACCGGCTGCGACGAATCCGGCCTCCAGGGCCGACTCGAACATGTAGCCCGACAGCCGCGTGTCCTTGCCGACCAGCACCCGGCCGCCATTCGGCGAAATCACGCGCGCGGCGGCGCCTGCGAGCCGCAGCGCGAACTCGGCCGTCATCGGATGAGTGCCGACGCGCCCGCGTACACCGTCAGTTCCGAAGTATCGCCTGGCCATCACGATCCCCCGTGCCGGCCGCCCATCGCGGCCACGATTCTGATGGCATCGACGGTCGGGGCAACGTCGTGCGCACGCAGGATTCTTGCGCCGGCCAGCATCGCCAGGGTCGCCAGTGCCAGGCTGCCGCCCAGCCGCTCGCCATCGGCACGACCCGTCAACTTGCCGATCATGCTCTTGCGTGAGAGCCCCACCAGCACCGGATACCCGTCCGCTGCGAGCTCCGGCAAGCGGCGCAGCAACTCGAGATTGTGCTCCAGGGTCTTGCCGAAGCCGAAACCGGGATCGATGACGAGCCGGGATACCGAGATGCCGGCCTCGACGCAACAGGCCACGCGGCCGCGCAGGAAATCCCGCACTTCCACCAGCACATCCGTGTAACGAGGCTCGCTCTGCATCGTCCTTGGCTCGCCTTGCATGTGCATCAGGCAGATCGCGACATCCGATTCTGCCACCGCTTCGATCGCGCCCGGCGCGCGCAATGCCGTGACGTCATTGATCATCGAGGCACCTGCTGAAATCGCAGCGCGCATCACTTCGGGTTTGCAGGTGTCGACGGATACCGGCAATGCCAGGCACTCGACGAGACGCTCGATCACCGGGATCACGCGCCGCAGTTCTTCGCCGACATCAACAGGCGCCGCGCCTGGCCGTGTCGACTCACCGCCGACATCGATGATCGCCGCACCCTCGCCCGCCAGCCGCTCGGCCTGTGCCAGGGCGGCCGGCAGCCCGGCGAATCGTCCGCCGTCGGAGAATGAATCCGGCGTCACGTTGAGCACACCCATCACGACAGGTAGATTCAGGTCGAGGGTGTGGCGGCCGCACTGAAGGCGCATCGAGGCAGGATGTTGGCGGGAGCGGCGGGAAACGGCAAGTGCGGGGCACACCGCGATTCCGGCCGGCTCCGCAGCAGGCTTCAGGTCTGGCTGGCCGGCGGGCCGATCACCGGTTCCGGCTGGGCTGCGTCGCGACCACCGGAAGGGGCACCGACGTCTTCCCAATCCTTCGGCGGCCTGGGCTCGCGGCCTGCCATGATGTCCTTGATCTGCTGCTCGTCGATCGTCTCGTACTTGATCAGCGCCGTGGCCATCGCGTCGAGCTTGTCGCGGTTCTCGACCAGGATCTTGCGCGCCTGCGCGTAGGCCATGTCGATGACGCGGCGGATCTCCTCGTCGATAGCATGGGTCGTCTCGTCCGAAACCTGCTTGTGCTGCGTGACCGAGTGACCCAGGAACACCTCCCCGGCCTCCTCCATGTACGACAGCGGGCCGAGCTTCTCCGACAGCCCCCACTTGGTCACCATGTTGCGCGCGAGATTGGTCGCCCGCTCGATGTCATTCGACGCGCCCGTCGTCACCGCTTCCGGGCCGAAGCGCAGCTCCTCGGCGATGCGCCCGCCGAACAGGCTCGCGATCTGGTTCTCGAGGCGGCGCTTGCTGTAGCTGTAGCGGTCCTCCTCGGGCAGGAACATCGTGACGCCCAGCGTCCTGCCGCGCGGGATGATCGTCACCTTGTAGACCGGGTCGTGCTCCGGGAGGCTCACGCCGACGATGGCGTGGCCGGCCTCGTGGTAGGCCGTGTTGAGCTTCTCCCGCTCGCTCATGACCATCGAGCGGCGCTCGGCGCCCATCATGATCTTGTCCTTGGCGCGCTCGAACTCGTCCATCGTGACCTGGCGCTTGTTGGCGCGCGCCGCGAACAGCGCCGCCTCGTTGACCAGATTCATCAGGTCCGCGCCCGAGAATCCCGGCGTGCCGCGCGCGATGATCGACGGCTTGACGTCCTCGGAGATCGGCACCTTGCGCATGTGGACCTTCAGAATCTGGTCCCGGCCGCGCACGTCCGGCAGCGGCACGACAACCTGGCGGTCGAAGCGGCCCGGGCGCAGCAATGCGGGATCGAGCACGTCGGGGCGATTGGTCGCCGCGATGACGATGACGCCCTCGTTGCCCTCGAAGCCGTCCATCTCGACCAGCAGCTGGTTCAGCGTCTGTTCGCGCTCGTCGTGGCCGCCGCCGAGGCCGGCGCCGCGATGGCGGCCGACCGCGTCGATCTCATCGATGAACACGATGCACGGCGCGTGCTTCTTGGCTTGCTCGAACATGTCGCGGACGCGCGAGGCGCCGACGCCGACGAACATCTCGACAAAATCCGAGCCGGAGATCGTGAAGAACGGCACCTTGGCCTCGCCGGCGATCGCACGCGCGAGCAAAGTCTTGCCGGTACCCGGCAAGCCGACCATCAGCACGCCCTTCGGAATCTTTCCGCCGAGCTTCTGGAACTTGGCCGGATCCTTCAGGAAGTCGACGATCTCTCCGACCTCCTCCTTGGCCTCGTCGATCCCGGCAACGTCGGCGAAAGTCGCCTTGACCTGGTCCTCGGACAGCAGCCGCGCCCGGCTCTTGCCGAATGACATTGCGCCGCGGCCGCCCGCGCCGCCCTGCATCTGGCGCATGAAATAGATCCAGACGCCGATCAGCAGCAGGATGGGGAATGAGGACACGAAGAGCTGCAACAGGAAGGACTGGCGCTCGGGCGGTGCCGCTTCGAAAGCCACGCTCTTCTTGTGCAGCAGGCCGATCAGCACCGAGTTGTCGGTTTCAGGGTTGTAGGTGACGTACTTTTCGCCGCTGGCGCGTGCGCCGCTGATCGTGTCGCCCTGGAATGTCGCGGACCGGATTGTGCCGGCGTCGACCTCAACGAGGAACTGCGAGTACTTGAGCGGCTCGGGCGCGCTCGCGCGCTGGCCGAAATTGGAGAACACCGCGACCAGCACGATCGCGATGACGATCCAGAGGACGATATTGCGGGTCAGATCGTTCAAGCGGCCACTCCTGGCATCGCGTCTGTCGCGGTCCGGATTGTCGATTGGACTGCGGCATCAGAGGGGTAGTTCGACATTACTACGACCGGGGTTTCCTCGCCACCAAGTAGGCCTCGGAACTGCGCTGCCGCGAGGCCTTGGGCTTGCGGATCCGAACCTGGCTGAAATGACTCCGGGCATCGGCCAGCAACTCCTGGAATCCGGCGCCCTGGAACAGCTTCATCACGAGTGTGCCGTCGGGGCCCAACACCGAGCGCGAAAAATCGAGCGCGAGCGCCTCGAGATCTGCGGCTCGCGCCTGGTCCACGACATCCACGCCACTCATGTTGGGGGCCATGTCCGACATCACAAGGTCTACGCGCCGGCCAGACAGCATTTCCAGCAGCGCATCGAGCACCGGCTGTTCGCGGAAATCACCTCGCAGCAAGGTCACG
>JANOSR010000171.1:0-2325 GCA_031415935.1 Steroidobacteraceae bacterium
GTAGCGCAGCCGCAGACCCAGCGAGGTGGCGAGCGCCGGGTCCAGCGCCAGCCGTTCCTGGAAGGCGCGCTCGAAGAAGGCGTTCGCGGTGGCATTGGGGTCCGGTGTCTCGCCGCGGGCGACCGGCGTCATGGCGCCCAGGCTGCCGATTACCGTCAACGCCATGATCGCGACAATTCTCATCTCGTCTCACTCCCCTGTCATGCCACCCGCCGCGCGGCGCCAAGGTAGCACGGTTCCGCCGTGCGTATAATCGGGCCGGCAGCACGGAGAGCCGCGAGCACATTCTCTTGTAGCCGGAAGGAAAGGCACTTGTCCCGACATTGGTTCGCATGGATTGCACTGCTCACGGCGGCCTGCCTGTCCGCCTGTGGGCGCGGCAACGGGCCTGCAGCTGTCGATGCTGCGCCGCTCGGCCAGTACCGCGCCGTGCTGTCGGTCACGGGTGGCGACCTGCCCTTCGGGCTCGAACTCACGAGCGAGAATGGCCGGTTGGTTGCGTGGTTGATCAACGGGCCGGAGCGCGTGCGCGTTCCCGATGTGCGGCTCGAAGGTGATCGCCTGACGATGCAGATGCCTGGCTATCCGCATCGGCTCGAGGCGCGTTTCATCGACGCGAGATTCGAGGGGACCGTGGAACTGCTGCGCCCGCGCGGCGTGATCAAAAGCGTGCGCGTCGTCGCGATGCCGGGCCAGGCCTGGCGCTTTTTCCCCAGGCCCGCAGCCGAGCCACAGGATTTCTCCGGCCGCTGGGCACTGACATTCCGCGACGACGAGGGCCATGAGCGTGCCGCCATCGCCGAATTGACCCAACAGGGGCACGAGATCGCCGGGACCGTGCTGCGCGCCACCGGCGACGATCGCTACATCGCCGGCGAAGCGCGCGGCGACACGCTGTTCCTTTCGCGCTTTGACGGCGGCAGCGCCTATCTTTATCTCGGCCGGCTGGGATCGGACGGCACGCTGTCCGGGGATTTCCATACGGGCGGCGGTTCGCACGAGACCTGGTCCGGGCGCCGCGACCCGGAAGCACGGCTCGAGAATCCCACGCAGATGACCGCTCTCAAGCCCGGCGCCAGGAACCTCGAATTCACGTTCCCGAATCTGGACGGCAGCCCGATTTCATTTCCGGGTGCGCAATTCGCCGGAAAGGTCGTGCTGATCACGATCGGCGGCAGTTGGTGCCCGAACTGCCATGACGAGGCGGTGTTCCTGCGCGAGCTGCTCGTGAGCCGCCGCGTGCAGGGGCTCGAAGTAATCCAGCTGATGTTCGAATACACGCCGGACTTCGCAAGCGCCTCAGCGGCTGCGCGCGCATTCGCGGAGAAGTTCGCCATCGACTATCCGGTGCTGATCGCTGGAACAGCGAGCGATGACGACGTGCTGAAGAAGCTGCCGCAACTGCAAACGTTCAGTGCCTATCCGACGCTGTTCGTCGTCGATCGCAAGGGAGCAATCCGCCTCACGCACGCGGGATACAGCGGGCCCGCGACCGGCGCACATTACGAGGAACAGAATCGCGAGCTCACCGCACTCGTCGACATGCTGCTGAAGGAGCAGGGATAGCATGCCCTCCTTCGACGTCGTCTCCGAGATCGACTCGCACGAGCTGGCGAACGCCGTGGACCAGGCGAATCGCGAGGTGTCCCAGCGCTTCGACTTCAAGGACACGGGCGCGAATTACGAGCTTGCGGATCACCTGATCGTGTTGCACGCGCAGGTCGATTTTCAGCTCAAGCAGATGCTCGACATCCTGAAGCTGAAGCTCACCAAGCGTGGCATCGACATCGCCTGTCTCGAGCTGGGCGAACCGGAAATCGCGCTGAATGCGGCGAGCCAGCAACTCGTGCTGCGACATGGCATCGACGCCGACAGCGGCCGCAAGCTCCAGCGCCTGATCAAGGACTCGAAGCTGAAGGTCCAGGCCTCAATTCAGGGCGAGCAGGTTCGGGTGACAGGCAAACAGCGCGATGACCTGCAGGCCGCGATGGCCCTGATGCGGACAGCGGGCCTCGATAGGCCCTTACAATTCAAGAACTTCCGGGACTGAGCCCACCGCGCTTGCTGCGGGCAGATCACGATCACTTCATGAATACGAATGATTCTCATTGCCAAATGCATTCGATTCCCATAAATTTGGCACATGAGTCGCCCGATAACCCGACTGCTCTACGCCGCCATCGGCAGCATCCTGGCAGGCAGCGCGGCCGCCGAAATGGCGCCGATTGCGGAGCCCGCGCTGCTCGATCGCGTCATCGTCACGGCATCGCGCAAGGAAGCCGGCGCCGTCGCAGGCTCCGTGCATTTTCTCGACGAGTCGATCCT
>JANOSR010000172.1:0-10519 GCA_031415935.1 Steroidobacteraceae bacterium
AGGCTTGACCGGAATGCACGCGACATGTCCTTGTTGCGCTGGGTGTGGCAGACCTATGTCCGCAATGCGCTGATACCGCTGCTGGTCGTCGAACTCCTGCTGGTGGTCGTCTATCCGACGAGCCATGCGTGGTCGCTGCGCAAGAACGTCGAAGCGCTGCGCGAGGTCGCGCGCCAGGAAATATTGCGGATCGCCGATGACGAATCGGCAATCATCGAAAATCAGCTCGGCCAGGTGGCGGCTTTGACCGAAGTCTTGCGGCGCCAGACGGCGCTTGCGCTGGCAACACCGGCCCCGACGTCTGCGGATCGCGCGCGACTCAGGCTGCAGCCGAGCGGCGCGTTGATGACGGTAGCAGACGATGGCGGCGCGGCCGTGTTCTATTCCGCCTTGACGCCCAAGGGCCCCGCGCAATACGAAAAGCTGGCTCGCCTTTCGGCGCTGGATCCGCTACTGCGCGATATCACCGAGGCGAACCCGCTGATCGTACAAGCCTATGTCAACACGCACGATTCGCTGACTCGCATCTGGCCGTGGATCGACGCGGCCACGCAGTTCGACCCGCGCATCGACATGCCGACCTTCAATTTGTACTACGAAGCCGATGCCACGCGAAATCCGCGACGGGCCGTCGTCTGGACCGATGCCTACGTCGACCCGGCAGGCCAGGGCTGGATGGTCTCCGCGATTGCACCGGTCTATCGCGGCGATTTCCTGGAGGCCGTGGTCGGCGCCGACGTGACGCTCGACCGGATGATCGCAGATGTGCTCGGCACGGACATTCCCTGGCAGGGCTTCCTGCTGCTGATCGGCAAGGACGGCACCTTGCTCGCGCTGACGCCACAGGGCGAGCGTTTGTTCTCGCTCAAGGAGCTGACCGCGCATGACTACGGGGCCGTTATTCGCGCTGATACCTTCAAGCCGGAGGAATTCAACGTTTACCGGCGCAGGGACTTCGCGGCCATCGGCGACCTTCTGGCCCGAGAGCCGGGCGGCGCGGGGCGGCTCGACGGGCCGCGACCGCACCTGGTCGCCTGGCAGACCATCCCGTCCGCGGGCTGGAAATTGATGACGCTGGTTCCTGAGGAGGCGGTGTTCGGCCCGTCGCGCGCGCTGTCCGATGAGCTCGCGATGATCGGCTGGATCATGCTGGGCGGGCTGGTCGGCTTCTACGCGATCTTTTTCACGTTCCTGTATCGCCGCGCGCGTTACGTGAGCAGGTCCATCTCGCAGCCGCTCGAGCAGATCGAGCGCATGGCGCATCGAATCGCGGTGGGCGAGTACGAGCATGCGACGCCGGAGTTCGGTGTCAGCGAGTTCCGCCACACGGTCGGCGAATTGCAGCGCATGGGCCGTCTGCTGGGTGACTCGGACCATGCGCGCCAGGCCGCGGAAGCGCGCCTGACCGAGCGCAATGAGGAACTTTGGACGATCCTGAGTCTCTCCCCCGACGGCCTGGTGTCGTTCGACGATGCGGGGAGCGTGACCGAGACCAATCCGGCTTTTCTGACGCTGACCGGATGGGCCAGATCGGACCTGATCGGGCGCTCGCGCGTCGATTTCTGGGCGCGATTCAGCCGGCTGGGCCCGATCGCGGAACCTGAGCCCGGCGTGGCCTCGATACTGCGATTGCTGCGGCCGCGACCCGTGGTGCTCGAATGCCGCGTGGTGAGCGCGGCGGGCGGCGCGCAGGTCGCCTATTTCCGCGACATCACCAGCGCAGACGAGCTGGACCGGATGAAGAGCCAGTTCCTGGCGACGGCGGCACATGAACTGCGCACTCCGATCGCCGTAATCACGGGATACACGGAATTCCTGCAGGCCAGCGATCCGCCGGCCGTGCAGCGTGGCGAGATCCTCGCGACCATGCGCCGTCATGGCGACCACATCACGGGTATCGTCACGGAACTCCTTGATCTGGCGCGAATCGAGGCTCGTGCGGGCCGGGATTTCACGATGATCCGCCAGCCGCTGGCGCCGGCTGTGCGCCGCTTCGTCGAGACATTCAGGATCGGCGATGACGCGCGCGTGCCATGGCTGACCGGAGACATCGGCGACATCGAGGTCTTTGTCGATGCCGACAAATTCTGCCAGGCACTGGGCAATGTGCTCTCGAACGCCTGCAAATATTCGCCTGCCGGTTCGCCGGTCGTCGTGCGGCTCGCCGCAGGGGAAGGCGAGGTGGGTGTCGAGGTTCGTGACGAGGGCAGCGGCATGGAAGCCGAAGTCGTGGAGCGGATCTTCGACCGCTTCTTCAGGGGTGAAGAGGCGACCGCTGTACCTGGCAGCGGGCTCGGGATGACCATCGTCAAGGAGATCCTGGACATACATGGCGGACGCGTGGAAATCTCGAGCCGCCCGGGGCATGGGACCGCGGTGATACTGTGGTTGCCGCGGGCCGCGGCACGCGGTTGACGACCCCCGGGGGCGACCTTACGATGCCCGGCCCGGCAAGATCGATGGTGGCTCGCGTCGGTTCCTCCGCGACGATCAGTCGTGAATCCCGCCAGGCCCGGAAGGGAGCAACGGTAACGGCGGCATCGGGTGCCGGAGGGGTGCTGGCGCGGGCCGCCTCCACCGGTCAGTGGGGAGAACGGAGTCCATGAGTTACCTGGTCCTGGCGCGCAAATGGCGCCCGCGAACATTCACCGAGCTGGTCGGCCAGGAGCACGTGCAGCAGGCGCTGGTCAATGCGCTGGATTCCGGGCGCATCCATCACGCATTCCTGTTCACAGGCACGCGCGGCGTCGGCAAGACGACGATCGCGCGAATCCTCGCAAAGTCGCTGAACTGCGAACGTGGCGTCAGTTCGAAGCCCTGCGGGGAATGCGGAGCCTGCCGTGAAATCGACGAGGGCCGTTTCGTCGATCTCATCGAGGTCGATGCGGCATCACGCACCAAGGTGGACGACACCCGGGAGCTGCTCGACAACGTGCAATATGCGCCGACGCGCGGCCGCTACAAGGTGTACCTCATCGACGAGGTGCACATGCTGTCGAGTCATTCCTTCAATGCGCTCCTGAAGACGCTCGAGGAGCCGCCGCCCCACGTCAAGTTCCTGCTCGCGACGACGGATCCGCAGAAACTGCCGGTCACCGTGCTGTCGCGCTGCCTGCAGTTCAACCTCAAGCGGCTGCCGGCGCCGCTGATCGCCGGCCGCCTGCAGCACATCCTGAAGGCCGAGGGTGTCGCGGCCGAGCCGGCCGCGATCGGGCTCCTGGCGCGCGCCGCCGACGGCAGCCTGCGCGATGCGCTGTCGCTGCTGGACCAGATCCTGGCATTCGGCGCCGGGCGAGTGACGGAGACAGACACCCGCGCGATGCTCGGCACGGTGGATCGCCAACAGGTGGTCGGCGTGGTCGAGCGACTGGCGGCGCACGATGCCCGCGGCCTGCTAGACAGCATCGCCGCGATCGACGAGTTCGCGCCCGACTATGGCCAGCTGCTCGACGAGATGGCGGCGCTGTTGCAGAAGATCGCATTGCGCCAGGCCGTACCGGGTTTGCAGGAGGACGAGGTCTACGCGGGCGAACTGTTGCAGCGGCTCGCTGGGACGATGGCGGCCGAGGATCTCCAGCTGTATTACCAGATGGCGATCCTGGGCCGCCGCGACCTGCCGCTCGCGCCGGATCCGCGCATCGGCGCAGAGATGACCTTGCTGCGCATGCTGGCATTCCGGCCGCAGGAGCCAACAGCCAGGCGACAACCCATGTCCGGTGATGATCGCACGCGCCCTGCTGCTGCCACGCCGAAGGGACCCGCGGCCGTTCCGCCGACGACGTCGCAGACCGGCGACTGGCCGGAGATGCTCGCGAATCTCGACCTGCAGGGAGCGGCGCGCCAGCTGGCCAGCCATTGCCGCCTCATCGAACGCAGCGGTGACCGCTTCCGCTTTCTGCTCGATGCACGTGCCGAGTCGATGCGCACGCGCCAGCTCGAAGATCGCTTTGCGCAGGCGCTGGCCCGCCTGACTGGCGCACCCGTGCGGCTGGAGTTCGAAGTCGGTGCCGAGGCCGGCGATACACCGGCGCGCCGCGAGGAACAGGCGCGCGACGAACGGCTTGAACAGGCCCGCCTCGCGCTCGAAAGCGATCCCAACGTGCAGGCGATGCGCGACCGTTTCGGCGCCGTCATACAGCCGGAATCGATCAAGCCGGTCGGGTAGAATGCGGTGATGAAGCCGAATATCGGGCAGCTGATGCGCCAGGCGCAGCAACTGCAGGCCAACATGCAGAAGGCGCAGGAGCAGCTGGGCTCGCTCGAAGTGACGGGCGAGGCGGGTGGCGGCATGGTCAAGGTCGTCATGAACGGCCGCCACGAAGTGCGTCGCGTGCAGATCGACCCGACGGCTGTCGGCGACGATCGTGAAATGCTCGAGGACATGATCGCCGCGGCTTGCAACGACGCGACGCGACGTGTCGCGGAAGCCGTCCAGCAGCGCATGGCGGACGCCATGGGTGGCATGCAGCTTCCACCCGGCATGAAACTGCCTCTCTGACCGCCGCCGTGAACTATTCCCCGGCACTGGCCCGATTGATCGAGGCGCTGCGAGTGCTGCCGGGCGTCGGCCCCAAATCCGCCCAGCGCATGGCTTTTCACCTGCTGGAGCGCAACCGCGACGGCGGCCGCGCTCTGGCGAAGGCGCTCGAGGAGGCGACATCCAGGGTCGTGCATTGCAAACGCTGCCGGATGCTGACGGACGGCGAGTTGTGCGAGATCTGCTCGGCGCCCCGTCGCGATCCCGCATCGCTGTGTGTCGTCGAATCACCCGCCGACGTCGTCGCGGTCGAGCAGTCGGGTGGTTACCGCGGCCGCTACTTCGTGCTGATGGGCCACCTATCGCCGCTGGACGGCGTCGGACCCGAGCAACTGGGTATCAAGCAGCTCGAAACGCTGCTCGACGAGGGTGGGGTGGGCGAAGTCATACTCGCGACCAATCCGACGGTCGAGGGCGAGGCGACCGCGCACTTCATCGGCGAACTGGTGCTGCGTCGCGGAATCCGCGCTTCACGTATCGCACACGGCGTTCCGGTCGGTGGAGAACTCGAATACGTCGACGGCGGCACAATCGCGCACGCGCTGGCCGGGCGCCAGCTCATCGCCTGAGTCGCGGATCCCGACGCGAAAGATCTTCGGCCTGATCGACCAGTTGCCGGTAGCTCGCGATCCGCCGCGCCGGGATTTCCCCCGCATTCGTCGCTGCAGTGACCGCGCAGCCCGGCTCGCGCAGGTGCATGCAGTCCTTGAAGCGGCAATTCGCGGCGATTCCGGCGATCTCGCGAAAGCCACTCGCGATCTCGCGCGGCGGCGGCAATGGCGCCGCGAAATCGCGCACGCCGGGTGAATCGACCAGATCGCCTCCCGACGGCAGCTGATAGAGCGAAGCGACCGAAGTCGTGTGCTTGCCGGTTTCAGCCGCACGCGAAATCTCCTGCACGGTGGCTTCGACACCGGGCACCAGCAGGTTGATCAACGAGCTCTTGCCGACGCCGGATTGCCCGACCAGCACGCTGATTTCATCCTTGAGCCGCAGCGCAAGCTCCAGCGCCCCGCCTGGCGCTCGCTTGCTGGTCCAGACGACCGGATAGCCGAGCGCGGCATAGCAGTCGAGTGCGTCGCCGAGCAGCGTTCTTGCCTCGGGCAGGTCGCTCTTGTTGGCGACGACGCAGGCTTTCAGGCCGGCCCACTCCGCGGCCGCGAGATAGCGGTCGCAGAGGCCGAGATCCGGCGCGGGCAGCGGCGCGATCACGGAGACGAGCTGGGTCAGGTTCGCCGCCACGACTTCGGACTTGCCGCGCGAGTTCATGCGGGCGAGTTCGGTGCTGCGTGGCCCGACCTCCGTGATCAGGCCGGCTGCGCCCTCGGTGTCGGCAGCAATCCAGCGCACATTGTCGCCACAGACTACCGACAGCCGGCGACCATGCAACCTGCAATGGATGCGGCGATGCGCGGCGTCCTCGATGACGGCATCGCGGCCGTGACTGGATACGACGCGTCCTTCGCGGGCGGCCACAGTCTGCGAATTCACGCTCATCCGGCTGTCCGTACCTCGAGCCGGTCGATGCGATCGATTGCCGACGGGTGAGACGCGTGAAACGCCGTGAAGAGTGGATCCGGGGTCAGTGTCGTCGCATTGTCGCGATACAGTTTCACGAGTGCGCTCGAAAGCGCTGCCGCATCCGCGTGCCGTGACGCAAAGGCATCGGCCGCATATTCGTGCCGCCGCGACAGCCAGGCGGCCAGCGGCCCGACCGGGAGGAGGAATACCGGGGCGGCGAGCACGAACAGCAGAAACAGCGTTTGCGGGCCTCCGCCTGTGACACCGAGCGCGGGCTGAAACCATTGCTCGCCGGCGAGCCACGCAAGCAGCGCAAACCCGGCGAATGAAGCCACGAGCGACCAGACGATGCGCCACGCAACATGCCGTAACCGGAAGTGACCAAGTTCGTGGGCAAGTACCGCCTCGACTTCGCCGGGCCCCAGTGCTTCCAGCAGCGTGTCGAAGAACACGATGCGCTTGGCCTTGCCGAGCCCCGTGAAATAGGCATTGCCGTGTGCACTGCGCCGCGAACCATCCATGACGAAGACTCCGCTCGGTTCGAAACCGCAACGACGCGCGAGTTCGATCACGCCCGCGCGCAGGGCTCCATCCGGCAACTCGCGGAACTTGTTGAACAGCGGCGCGATCAGGCGTGGCCAGGCCCAGCTCATCGACAATGAAAAGGCAGCCCAGGCCGACCAGGCCCACCACCACCAGTCGTCACCCGCGCGACCGAACAGCCAGAGCAGCAGCGTCACCAGCGGGCCAAGTATCAGCGCGGAGATCACGAGGCCCTTGAGGTGGTCCATTGCAAAGAGAGCGGGAGTCGTGCGGTTGAAACCGAATTGCGCCTCGATCCTGAAGGTTCGCCAGATTTCGAATGGCAAGGCCAGGACCGCGAGCGCCAACGCCACGGCGGCGATGACGGCGACACCCCGACCGAGACCGGACATGCCGCTTCCTGCAATTGCGGAATCGATCCATGCGATGCCGCCACCAATCGTGAACACCAGCAGCAGACAGGCATCGATGACGGCATGCAGCCTGGAAAAACTCGCCAGTGCGATGGTGTAATCGGCGGCCTTTGCATGCTGTCCGGCGGAGATCGCGCCCGCGAATGCAGCGGGAACCCGTTCGCGGCCGGCACCGACCGCCCGAATCTGGCGGCCGAGCAGCCACAATCGCAGTGCAAGACCGGCGACGAGCAGGGTGGCGAACAGGACCGTGAAGGGATGCATTGTGTGCGGCAGGCTCGGACTCTAGCCTCTGCTAAGATCAGCGGCAACATGACCCGCGCCGACTGCCTGATCTGGATCGATCTCGAGATGACCGGACTGGTGCCCGATACGGATCGCATCATCGAGATCGCGACAGTCGTCACCGACGCCAATCTCGAGGTGCTGGCCGAGGGGCCGGTGATCGCGGTGCGCCAGGCCGAGACGACACTGGCGGCGATGGACGCCTGGAACACGCGCACGCACGGCGCTTCCGGGCTCATTGCGCGCGTGCGCGCGAGCAATTCGGATGAAGTCGCCGCCGAGCGCGCGACAATCGAGTTTCTGGCGAAGCACGTGGATGCAGGCCGCTCGCCGATGTGCGGCAACGGGATTTGCCAGGATCGCCGCTTTCTTGCGCGCTGGATGCCTGCGCTCGAGCGCTTTTTTCATTACCGCAACATCGATGTCAGCACGCTCAAGGAACTTGCGAGGCGCTGGGCGCCCGAGGTGCTCGCGGGCGTCGAGAAGGAATCGAAGCACACGGCACTTGCGGATGTGCACGAGTCCATCGGTGAACTCCGGCACTACCGCCGGCTGCTGCTGGCCGCGCCCTGGAGCGCACCGCGCGAGGGCGGCACATGAGTGTTGAACCGGCGCGGTGGCACCGCGGCGGCTGTCACTGTGGCGAGGTGAAATTCGAGGTCCGGGCGCCGGCCGACCTGGATCTCCTCGAATGCAATTGCTCGATGTGTGCGAGGAGCGCTTACCTGCACCTGATTGTGCCCGCCTCGGATTTCCGTCTGCTTGCCGGCGCGGATGCGCTGACAGATTATCGTTTTGGCACCGGGACCGCGCGTCATCTGTTCTGCCGGAGCTGCGGCGTGAAGTCCTTTTACGTGCCGCGCTCCCACCCGGACGGTTTCAGCGTCAATGCCCGCTGCCTCGACCCCGCCGGAATCACGTCAATGCGGATACGGCCGTTCGACGGCCGCCACTGGGAAACCGCGCGGGCCGAACTGGACACGCAGGCGGGACAGGCGGGGGTCCCGAGCGAGCGAATAAAGATCGGCTGAGCGAGCGAGGGAACCACGGCTGTCCCGCCTGGGGGCCCAACTACGACTTCGCGCCGTTTGCCAGGAACAGCCAGGTCTCGACGACGGTGTCCGGGTTGAGGGACAGGCTGTCGATGCCCTGATCGACGAGCCAGCGAGCCAGATCCGGGTGATCGGACGGGCCCTGGCCGCAGATGCCGATGTACTTGCCTGCCTCGCGGCAAGCGCGAATCGCCATGGAGAGCAATGCCTTGACCGCTTCATCGCGCTCGTCAAAGAGGCCCGCGACTACGCCTGAGTCGCGGTCGAGACCGAGCGTGAGCTGCGTCATGTCATTGGAGCCGATCGACATGCCGTCGAAGTGCTCCAGGTATTTCGCGGCGAGCAGCGCATTGGTCGGCAACTCGCACATCATTATCAATTTCAGCCCATTCTCGCCGCGCCGCAGGCCATTGCTCGCCAGAAGCTCCACGACCCGGCGACCCTCGTCGACCGTGCGCACGAACGGGACCATGACCTGCACATTGATCAGGCCCATGTCCTCACGCACGCGCCGGAGTGCCCTGCACTCAAGTTCGAAGCAGGGCCCGAACGCCTTGTCCGTGTAGCGCGAAGCACCGCGGAAGCCGAGCATCGGATTTTCCTCGTGCGGCTCATACAACCGTCCACCCAGCAAATTGGCGTATTCGTTCGACTTGAAATCGGACAGCCGCACGATCACCGGTTGCGGGGCGAAGGCGGCAGCGATGCTCGCGATGCCTTCGGCGAGCTTTTCGACGAAGAACTCGACCGGATTGTCGTAGCCGGCCATCTGCCAGCGGATCTGTTCCTGCAGGCCGCGCTCCAGCGAATCGAAATCCAGCAGCGCGCGCGGATGCACGCCGATCATGCGGTTGATGATGAATTCGAGCCGCGCGAGCCCGACACCGTGATTCGGGATCGACGCGAAGTCGAAGGCGCGGTCCGGATTGCCGACATTCATCATGATCTGGACCGGCGGTGTCGGCAGCGCGTCGAGCTCGATCTGCTGCTGTTCGAAATCGAGTTGTCCTTCGTAGACGACGCCGGTGTCGCCCTCGGCGCAGGAAACCGTGACCGGCTGGCCGTCGGTGATCGTGGCCGTCGCGTTGGTGCATCCGACCACCGCCGGTATTCCCAGCTCGCGCGCGATGATGGCGGCGTGGCAGGTCCGGCCGCCGCGGTTCGTCACGATGGCCGAGGCGCGCTTCATGACCGGCTCCCAGTCGGGATCGGTCATGTCGGATACGAGCACGTCGCCGGGTCGCACGCGCGACATCTCCCGCGCGCTCGCGATGATGCACGCAGGGCCTGCGCCGATGCGCTGGCCGATCGCGCGACCGCTGGCGAGAACACGGGAGCGGGTCTTCAGCGTATAGCGCTGAATCGAGCGACCGCTGCGGCTCTGGACTGTTTCGGGACGCGCCTGCAGCACGAAGATCTCGCCGGTCGCGCCGTCCTTGCCCCATTCGATGTCCATCGGGCAGCCGTAATGGCTTTCGATGACCAGCGCCTGCCGCGCCAGCTCCTGCACGTCGGCATCGACTATGCAAAAGCGCGTGCGATCGGCGGGCGCGACATCCACCGTTTCGACCCAGCGCCCGGGGGAGGGACTGCGGGCGTAGATCATCTTCGACGCCTTGGAACCGAGATTGCGGCGGATGATCGCCCGCTTGCCGGCCCGCAATGCGGGCTTGTAGACATAGAATTCGTCGGGATTGACCGCGCCCTGAACGATCATTTCGCCGAGGCCCCAGGAAGCGGTGATCAGCACGACGTCCCGGAAGCCCGACTCGGTATCGAGCGTGAACATCACGCCGCTTGCGCCCAAGTCGCTGCGCACCATGTGCTGCACGCCGACCGAAATTGCGACCAGACCGTGATCGAAGCCCTGGTGCACGCGATAGGCGATGGCGCGATCGTTGTAAAGCGACGCATAGACCTGGTGCATCGCGGCGAGCACCGCCTGCGGGCCGCGGACATTCAGGATCGTTTCCTGCTGACCGGCGAATGACGCGCCCGGCAGGTCCTCGGCCGTTGCCGAGGAGCGTACGGCGACCGCGGTTTCGCCGGCGCCATCGAGCGCTTCGCAGGCCGCAAGGACCTCCTGCTGGAGTCGGGGCTGGAACGGAGTCTCGAGTATCAATCCGCGGATGAGTGCGCCCGTTTCCGCGAGCCGCGCGACATCGTCG
>JANOSR010000173.1:0-22581 GCA_031415935.1 Steroidobacteraceae bacterium
CGAGTTTGACCCCGCCATATTCGATGTTGAGATCCAGGATTCGCTGCCGCTGATTCCTTCAGCCGGTTTCGTCTGGAAGTTCTGAAAAAAAAGGCCCCCTTGCGGGAGCCTTCGTTCCGGCTCTGCCGGTTTCCATCCAATGGATGCGGATCACGAAGCGGCGGGCTCGCTCGCAGGCGCTGCGGCTGGAGCGGGCGCGGGCGCCATGTCCGAGTTCCAGGTGTCGCGGATATACAGCCATTTGCCGTCCTTCTTCTGGAAGACGCCGAGGTACTTGCCGGCGTCGACAATCGCACCGGAAGCGTCGGTGGCGGTGTATGTCCCCGCCTCGTAGGCGAGGTCACCCGATACGTCGACCGCGCCCGCTTCGGGAATGTTCATTGTCAAACCTGCGGCTTTGGTCGCAGCGCTGTCGCCAGCGAGGAACTCGCGAATCGCGGCGTGGCCCGTGGCGGCCGGCGCGCCCGGCGGCTGGAGTGTTGCGTCTTCCCAGTACATGGCGGCCAATGCGTCCACGTCGCCTGCATTGTAGGCGGCGGCCCAGGCCGGAGCCGACTGACGGATCGCGGCTTCATCCGCGGTCGTGTCTTGCGCGGCCGGCTGGCAGCCCGCAAGCGCGAGCAGACCCACTGCAATGACTGCAGCTGATTTCAGAATATTCACGATTTCCCCTTTGTAATGTTTGATCGTTCAGCCGCGGTTTTCGGCGGTCGTGCGCCATCGTAATGCAATGAGCTGGACGATCCCACGCAAGGCAAGAAAAAAAGGCCCCCGCGAGGGGGCCTTTGTCTTCATCCGGTGGATGAATCGTCAGGCGGCGGGTTCGCTCGCAGGCGCTGCGGCCATAGCCGGCGCCCTTTCCGAGTTCCAAATGTCGCGGTAGAGGAACCACTTTCCGTCCTTCTTCTTGACGACCGACACGTAACTGCCGGAGTCAACCGTTGCGCCGGAGGCGTCGGTGACCGTAAAGGTGCCGGTATCGTAGGCGAGGTCTGGGGTCACGCCCAAGTCCGAACTGGCGATGTTCATCGTCAATCCGGCAGCCTTGGCAGCGGCGCTGTCGCTTGCGATGAAGCTGCGAATCGCGTCACGTCCCACGAGTGCCGATACTCCCGGCGGCGTGACTACCGCGTCGTCCGTATACAGGTTGGCTACGCCGTCTGCGTCACCAGCGTTGTAAGCGGTGGCCCAGGCAGTGTTGAGTTCCCCGACCGAGGCCTTGTCCGCTGCCGGGTCGTACGCCGCCGGCTGGCAGGCAGCCAGCCCAATCAGACCCACTGCAATGAGTGCAGTCGATTTCAGAATGTTCACGATATCCCCTTTGTAATGTTTGATCGTTCGGCCGCGGTTTTCGGCGGTCGTATCCCATCTTACGTCAATGCGCTGCGGATCCAACAAAAAGGAAAAAGGGGACGCTACCCTTTTTTCCTCCTTCCCACGCAAAAAAGCACCCAAAAAAGGGAGGCGTCGCCTTTTTGGAGCTCAGGGGTCCGGAGCGAAGCCACCCGGGAACGGGTCGGGGACGTTTCGGGCGTAGTACTTGCGTGGAATCACGCCCTGGGCGACCAGGTTGCGGCGCGAGTCATAGAAGATCCGGATCACGGACACAGGTTCGTCGCTTGCGCGCTCGAAATTCGTGTAGGTCGCCCCGGAGTCGTGGCGCTCCCCATGGCCGGTACCCAAGCGCCCCAGCTTTCCGTCGCTCTTGGCGCGGTCGGACCGCGATTCCGCCGCGGCGGCCGGCGCATCGGGCCGGGACCCCGGATCCAATGGCTCGGCATCGGCTGCGGCCACCGATTCCTGCTGGCGCAATAGCGGGTAAGGCACCCGCTCGCAGAACACCGCAATACCGATGACCCCCACGTTGTCCGGGCGCCCGGTGCGGACGGCGTAGGAGTCTGGCAGCGAGGTGAAATAGAAGGCCGCGACCTCGTCCATGTTCTTCCGCCAGCCATCGATTTCGACCGTCCTATAGGCGTCCAGGACATAGCCACTCTGGTTGGCCGCCGCGGTGCGTCCGTTGATCACATTGACCCCATCCACGGAGGTCACGATGAGCACGCGCCCGGCGCTGCGGTTGCGCATGCGTACCTCGTATTCGTGCCCCGGTTCGCCGGCGACATAGCGCTCGCCGGCATGCCAGTAGACGGGCAGCAGGCGGCCCGCCGAGCGGTCGTAAATCTCGACGTCCACCGGCTGGCGAGCCAGGGCGACCAGGGGGAAGAGGAGGGTCAGAAGGGCAGTGGCGCGGAGGGTGAAACGGTTCATCGGTGACTCCGTGAGCAAGGGTTCCTGGAGTCTTCAACGCCACAGCTCAGGTGTTCGGGTTTGTATATACAATCTGTCGGTACAACACTTTCGAACCGTCAGGCAGGCCGCCATGAAGCATGGCTTCTTCTCCAGGCTCACCCGGACCACGCCCAACGAGGCCCCAAAACCGGCGCTTGAAATACCCCCCTTGCCGGAAGTAACCGCGGCACTCGCGGTCGAGAAAATCGTCCGCGACATCGTCCGCCAGGGCCTGCCGACCGCCCCGCGCAAGGCGGCGATCTCGCTCCGCCTCGACGCGGATGTGCTCGACTGGTTCAGGACGCAGGGGACGGGCTACCAGACCCGCATCAATGCCGTGTTGCGGGCCTATATGGAGGCTTCCGGCTAAACCGATTTCGGGTCCGCGAGCCACCTGCGGACCCTCGACCGAGGCAGACTTCGGCTATTCAATGTTTCTCAGCTGCTTGTCGAGGAATCGGATGCTTATATCCATCCATAATCCCCCTATTTTTCGCGGGTGCCGGGGTCGTGGATTCGTAATTCGTCACTTCAAATAGCGAATCGACGACCCGGCACCAGTAGGATGTCCAGCGTGCGGAAAGGGAGTCCAACGAGCGTCAGATTCGGGGCTTGCAAAGCGGGCCGGCATCGGCGTTTCGCGGCTGCCGTGCTGACCCTCATCGCCGCACTCCAGGTCGTGTCGGCGCTCGCGGCGCCCCTGAAGCCGGCCGCCGAGAAACTGGTTCGGGCCGCGACATTCGAGGTCGTGGTCCCCAAGATCGACGAGGGTGAGACGGTCCAGTACGAGCGGCCCCTGCCCTGGGATCTGCTGCCGTACACCCTCCGGACCGACCGCTACGTTTCGATCGGCACCGCGTTCGCCATCGGTCGGAGCGAGTTCCTCACCGCCGCCCACGTGTTCGCAAGCTGGGTCGGCAGCGGCTATGCCGAGCCCCGCCTCCGGGCCACCGATGGCACGATCTATGCGATCGACCAGGTGCTGAAATTCTCCGGTCACGAGGACTTCGTCGTGTTCTCTGTTCGCGACCCGCCCGCGATCGAAGCGCTTGCGGTCGAGACCAGCCCGGAGATGAACTCTGAGGTCCATGCCGTCGGCAATGCCATGGGCGAGGGGGTCGTCATCCGCAGTGGGCTGCTGACGTCCGAGACCCCGGAACAGCAGGACGGCCGCTGGCGCTGGTACCGGTTTTCGGCGGCGGCATCCCCCGGCAACAGCGGCGGACCCCTGGTCGATGCTGCCGGCCGGGTGATCGGTGTGATCGTGGCCGCCTCACCCGCCGAGAATCTCAACTTTGCCCTGCCAATCCGGCGGGTCTTTGATGCGCCTGAACGGCGCGCGCGGATGGAGGCCCGGGTCCCTTACCAGTTGCCGGTCATGCCTTTCGGGGTCAATGACACGCTGCGGTTCGACTTCGAACTACCGCTCGGACTGGCTGAATTTGGCCAGCGCCTGGCGGCGGAGCTGAACGGCCATTCCGATCGTCTGCGCACAAAACTGCTGGCAGAACACGCGGACCGCCTGTTTCCCCGCGGCGAACAGTCCGTGCGGATGATGCACAACTACTACAACGCCCGGCAGCCGCGCCTGATCCGCTATGGCGACGACGGCGAATGGAGCCCAAGGGAAATTTCGGGGGAAACCAATGCCTCATTGCCGCATGGCGGGCAGGTCACGGCAGGCTCGATCGCGGGCACGGTGCTGATCCAGGTCCAGAAGCCCGAAAACATGCCCTTGGCCAGCCTGCTCGAGGACTCCCGGCTGCAGATGGACCTGGCGCTCAAGGCGCTCAACTGGACGCGGGTCATCGGCACGGAACCGATTCGGATCACGTCGCTCGGGGCGGCCGCCCAGGATGAAAAGCACTTGGATGCCTATGGCCGCCCCTGGCAGTTACGCAGCTGGCGACTCGATCCGATGGATCTCAAGGCGGTCGCATTGGTGTTGCCGGTGCCGAATGGATACGTGGCGTTGATGCGCCTGGTCCCGGTCAGCCGGGCTTACATTAGTGTCGAAGAGCTCAAGCTTCTGGCCAACCTGATCTACGTGACTTACGTCGGCACGATGCCGCAGTGGCAGGAGTTCGCCAAGCTCGAAGGTCTGCGACCCAAATTATTCGACGGGATTCGGATTGAGTACACGGCCAATCAGCGGTTCCAATACAGCTCGCCGCGGTTTGAGTTCAGCCTCGAACCTAGTCTTGTCGACATCGGCGATCGGTCGAGTCTCGAACTGGACTTCATCTACTTTCCGGAACACGGTGTCGTCGTATGGGACGTAACTGGACTACGGTTCCTTGAAGACCTGGAGAAATCGATTACCGTTTTCGTGCGTCGCAAAGCCAGGGTCCCGGCCGAGATCGGTGGCAAGCTGCACAGCGAGTGGGGACGCATGCTGCGGCGCGAAGCACCCTTTGATGGGCAGCCCTATCTGGATGAAGAATTTCCGCGCATACGGAGCGTGTTTGGAACGCCGGAATCCGATACGGCGACCGTAACCAGCGAGCCAGAGAGGCTCTATGACGTCGGCCTGATGTTGCGCGGCTTCCCGAGCAAGGAGACGGTGCGAAAGCTGCAACAAGAGTTGTTGGCGACATTCAAATTGCTCGAGTAGCGGAGCGAGGAAACCGGCGCACCGACAATAAACACGGACCTCCGGACGACACCAGTTGAATCAGCTGCTTGTGCATTATTCGGATGCTTATAATCATCTGGGAAAGCACCCATTCGGTTCGCCTTCGCAGCCAGGATTTCGACGCATTCATGATTGCGGCGAAAGGCATGCGTTGCGCGCCATCGTGACGATGCGCGTGCCTATGATAGGAAGATGAAACGGCTCCCCATTTGCGTATTCTTCCGGTCGCCGGATGGCAACCAGCTGCTGTAGCGGCGCATCGCACCGACCGGCGGCAAGTCTGAGTCAGGACGGAACTCGGAGGTGTTCCGGATGGGCCCGACGACGGAGGAGATACGAAACCGGACCGCCAACCAGGCCTACGACGGAACGCCAGCCTGAACGCCCCGGGCAATCCGCCGCGCAACAGACAAGCCGGGCCTGTGGAGAATTGATTCCGGTCAAATCATCCTGATCGCTGGTGCGGTAGATTGCCGTGAAGTTGCACATAGGCCGGATTTCTATGCCCGGGGAAGCACAATGAGTACGTGGATGGTGAATGGGCTGCTGACCGTGCTGTTCCTCGCAGCATCGACCGGCCTGTTCTTCTTTGTGGTGACGCGGGGGGCGCTGCTCGTGCGCGGACTGTCGCCGGGCCAAGCCAGCGAAAAGTCGCACGTGTATCCGATCTACTCGAACATGCGGCTCATCAAGCTGGTGGATTTTCAGCCTGTCATCTCGGCAATACTGCTGTTTCAATACAACCGCCTTGTCCTGAAGATTGTCCACGGACTCAGCCAGTCGGACCTGAAAGGCAAGAACGTACTGATCACCTCGTGCGCGTTCGGAAATGTGCTGCCGCGGGTAGTGGATGCGGCTGTACGGGGGGGTGCGGCGCGCGTCGTCATCGCGGATCTCATCCACAACGAGCTCGTTCACGCGAAGAGCAAGCTTGGCGCCTTTTCGGGGAAAGTGGATTTCATCGAGGATGACGCCACGGCAATGAAACGGGCTGAGAGCGATGTTGCCGTCAACGTCATGTTCTTCCTGCTGCATGAATTGCCGCACGACCTGAAGGCACAGGCCCTGAGCGAAGCGGGGCGCATGCTTGCCCCGGGAGGAAAGCTCTTTCTTGCGGAATTTCATCGCCCCGAATTGTGGGTGCTGCGCGCTTTGAGCTGGACTTACTTCAAGGTATTCGAGCCGCTGGGTCTGGCGCTCTGGGACACGCATGACCCGCTCGACTGCCTGGAAAATATGGGCGGATGGACGTGTGAACGCACAACGTATTTTTTTGGAAACTTCCAGATAATCACCGCAACCAAGCAGTAGCGGCGGCCAGACCAGGCCCCTGGTCAGTACGGCCGGCCGTCCTTGCGGCTGAACTTGCCCGGGGCATCGGGGGCGTTCCAGCGCAGGTCCACATCCGGGTAGCTCGCGGCGTCCTGCTGATCCCGGTTGCTGATCTCGAGGTAAACCACCGGTTCCTTCCCCCGGTTGATCAACTGGTGGCCGTCCGGATGACCCGCCGGAAACCCGGCGCACTGGCCCGCCTTGAGTGTGTGTTCGCCCGCGTCTGTGACCAGAACGAGCTCGCCTGACAGCACATAAACGAGCTCGTCTTCGTGCGTGTGCCAGTGCCGCATCGAAGAGGCTGCGCCCGGTCCGAGCGTCGTGTGATTGACGCCGATTTTCGTGAGGCCCGCCGCGTCGCCGAGCGCTCTTTTTTTCCGCGGAAGTACTTTTGAGCGGAACGGTTCGGGGTATCCGGAGCGGTCGTTGGCCTCAAGACCCCCCGGTTCGATCACTTTTGCTATTGATTTCATATAGTTGCGTTCATATGGATGTCTATAATCATCAAATTATATCTACAATGGATGCTTATAAGCATCCACTATGCTTCGAAGTGGATTTGGAGCCGTATCTTGACCGATCGAGGATCACGTTTGAAGCGAGGCCAACTCAGCGACACGTCACACGCCTTCCCTCGTGGTGGTCCCAATGACGTGCCACGCGGCGGCTGGGTACGGACGTTACGGGAAGCCCTCGGCATGTCCCAGGCACAACTTGCCGCGCGCGCCGGAATTTCACGCGCGACGGTGCAGAAACTCGAGCTGGCGGAAGCGCGCCGGCGCATTACGCTCGACAGCCTTGACCGCCTCGCGGCCGCGCTCGGCTGCCATGTCGCAATAGCGCTCGTGCCGCGCGATGGTTCGCTGGAGGAGTTTCGCGAACGTGAGGCGAGCGCGAAGGCCGAAGCCCTGCTGAAGCCGACGGAACACTCCATGAAACTTGAAGGTCAAGGTGTCTCAACGGCGGCGCGCCAACGGCTCAAGCAGAACCTGGTCGAGTCTCTGCTGAAGGGTAGCCCGCGCAAGCTCTGGCAATGATCCCCGGCGCGGAGCCGGGAATGACACCGCTCGACCCGGACGAAACTGCCGGACTCATCCCGACGCACATTGCGAACCGCGGTCAGTTGGACGAATGGGAATTGTCCAACATCCTCGACGGAGAGCGCTGGGCTCTCTCACGCAGCCACGCTGACCTGTTGGAGCCATCCTTCGTCAGGGAGCTGCATCGGCAAATGTTCGGCAGGACCTGGCACTGGGCGGGCCAATATCGGCTGACGGAAAAGAACATCGGTGTCGCGCCGATGGAGATCGCAACTGTCGTGCAAATTCTCTGCGCGGATGTCCGAGTGCAACTCGAAATTGGCAAGCCGGAGCTCGATGAAATCGCGGCCCGATTCAGCCATCGCCTGGTCTCGATTCATCCGTTTGCGAATGGCAATGGCAGGCACTCACGAACGATCGCGGATCTCCTGCTGCTGCAGCAGGGCGCCGCGCGCTTCAGCTGGGGTGCGGGAGATCCGAAACATGAAAACGATGCTCGGCGCGGCTATTTGCGTGCCCTGCGAAGTGCAGACCAGGGTGATTACGAGCCGCTATTGCGCTTCGCTCGAAGCTGAATTTTTCCGCCACCATTGATTTCAGCCGCTTGCGCTGATATAGGATGCGTATAACCATCCTAAATCGGCGTCAATTTGAGCGACAAAAAACCTTCAAAGCGCCCAATTCCGCGTCGCGGCCCGCGAGTGAAGCGCGCTGAACTCGTGAGTGCCGCGCGCGCGTTTCCGCGCATGAAACCGGAGCTGATTCCGAAGGCCGGATGGGTGCGCGAGATCCGCGATGCACTGGGGATTTCGCAGTCGCAACTCGCCGCGCGCGCGGGCATCTCGCGCGCGACCGTGCAGCAGATGGAACGTGCGGAAGGGCGCCGCCGGATCACACTCGCGAGTCTCGATCGTCTCGCGCAGGCGATGGGATGCCAGGTCGCATTCGCCATCGTGCCGAAGGGCGGCTCGCTCCAGGACGTGCGCGGGCGCCAGGCGCTGACTCGCGCCGAAGCGCTGCTGAAAGAAAAACTGGAAGCGTCGGCGCACGCGAACCTGCGGCCGAGGGAACTCGAACGCCGCAGGGAGCGGCTCGCGGCAAAACTCCTGCGCGGCAGTCGGCGCAAGCTCTGGCAGGTCAGCCCACCACGCCGTCCGAGCGCAAAGTCTCAAACTCCGAAGCGGTGACGCCGAGTTCTTGATCTAGCACCTCCGCCGTGTGCTGGCCGAGTAACGGCGGCGGGTCTCGGTACTCGAGGTTCGTGCGGGAGTAGAGCACCGGATTCCGGACCTGAGGAACCTGGCCGCCCTGCGGGTGCGGCAAGTCGAAACGCATCTTCCGGTGCTTCACCTGCGGTTCGTCGAACACTTCCGCCAGATTGTTGATCGGTCCGCAGGGCACCCCGACAGGCGCCAGCGCATCGAGCCATTGCCGGGTCGTTTTCTGTCGGCACAGCCGGTCGATTTCCGGAACCAGCATCCCGCGGTTCGCCACACGCCCGGCGTTGGTCCGATACCGCTCGTCCGCCGCCAGCTCGGGCTTCCCCGCCACGCCGCAAAAACTCGCGAACTGCCGGTCATTGCCGACCGCGAGCATCAAATAACCGTCCGCAGTCGCGAATGCCTGATAAGGCACGATGTTCGGGTGCGCCGTACCACGGCGCCCGGGCGGGACCCCCGAGATCAGGTAGTTCAGGCTCTGGTTCGCAAGGGCCGCGATCTGGGTATCGAGGAGCGCCAGGTCGATGGCCTGGCCCTGGCCCGATTGCTCGCGCTCATAGAGAGCGCCGAGGATGGCAGAGAGCGCATACATGCCGCTCATCAGGTCGGAAACCGCGACCCCCACCTTGATGGGCCCCGCGCCAGGCTCGCCATCCGGCACCCCGGTGACGCTCATGAGCCCCGACATCCCCTGGATCATGGCGTCGTAACCGGCGCCGCCCGCCTCGGGCCCGTCCTGGCCGAAAGCCGAGATCGAGCAATAGATGAGCCGCTGATTCGACCCGCGCAGATCGTCGTAACCGAGCCCGTAGCGCGCGAGCGTGCCGACCTTGAAATTCTCGATCAGCACGTCGGCGCGCTGCGCGAGGCCACGGATCAGCTTCTGCCCGGCCGGTTTCGTGAAATCGATGGCGAGCGAGCGCTTGCCGCGATTGCTCGAGAGGTAATACGCTGCTTCGCCGGTGTCACGCCCCGCTGAATCCTTCAGCCAGGGCGGACCCCAATGCCGCGTATCGTCACCGGCGCCCGGTTTCTCGACTTTCCAGACCGTCGCGCCGAAATCGGCGAGGCATTGCGTCGCCCAGGGACCCGCAAGGATGCGGCTGAGGTCGAGAACCTTGATGTCATAAAGTGGTCCCATGCGACCTGCGGAGCATACCGAAGAGACGATCTGCGGAACGGAACATCCCCAAGGGAGTCATTTGTGGTTAGCATCTGAACAGTTGCGGGCCAAACGGAGTGAGCCGCCATGTTGAAAACCCGAATTTTGCCATTTGCGCTGATCCTGCCCGCCGCGATTGCAGTTCTCGCGCTCGCTGCTTGCGGGAAACAGACGCCTCCCTCGAGCACCGACCCGGCCGTTCAGGCGGAGATCGACAAGGACGCCGAGTTGAAAGCGAAGGAAGAGGAGCTGGCGCGCAAGGAAGCCGAACTCGCGCTCAAGGAACGCGAGCAGGATCTCGCGCAACGCGAAGCCGCACTCGCCAAGGCGACGACATCTTCGAAGCCGAAGGCCTCGACAACGACTGCCTCCGCGGCGAAGCCGAAGCCATCCGGCCCGCGGCAGTACACGGTCCCGGCTGGAACGTCGCTCTCGGTGCAGCTGCCAGCGACCATCACGACCAAGAACGCGCGTGTCGGCGATCGCATCGCGGCCAACCTGTCGAATGATCTTGTAATTGACGGCAAAGTCATCGCCAAGGCAGGCGCGCTGCTGCAGGGCTCGGTGACCGATGTCGTCTCCGGCAGCAACAAGATCGGCGGCATGCCTTCCCTGACCCTCGCATTCGATAACCTGGTGCTCGCCGATGGCAGCGACACGCGCGTGTCCGGCCAGGTGACACAGGTGGCCGCCAAGAGCGACACCGGACGAGATGCAGCGAAGATCGCGGGCGGCGCGGCCGCCGGCGCGATCATCGGTCACCAGGTGGACAGCGACAAAGGCAAGATCATCGGCGGCTTGCTGGGTGCTGCCGCTGGCGCCGCTGCCGCGAAGAAGACCGGCACCGAAGTCGAGTTGCCCGCGGGCACCGTGCTCGGCTTCACGCTCAATTCGCCGGTAACCGTCGAGATGTAATTGGCGGTGCCGGGTCGCAGGTTCGTAGGTGTTTGCCACAACTACGAACTTACGACCCGACACCTTCCGCCTTAATTACTTTCCGCTTCCAGTGCCGCGCGAGCGGCATCGAATCGGCTGCGGGCTGCGTCGAGCAGCCCGCTGACCGCCGCGCCATTTTCCTGGCCGGCGGAATCCTCCATCGCGATCGCAATCGCCTGAAGCCGGGTGGCGCCCATATTGGCGCTCGTGCCCACGAGCGTATGCGCCGCGCGGCGCACCTGCGCCAGGTCTTCGCGCGCCAGACCCGCCTCGATGTCGGTAAACGCGCGCTCGACGCTTTCGACGAAGCTCTTCACCAGCCCGCGTGCCAACTCGGCGTCTCCCCCCGTCACTTCGCGGAATCGCGCCATCGAGACTTCCGATGGAGTTTCTGCCTTGGCAGGCGCGGGCTTCACATGATGCCGCCCGGTCAAGGTCGCAGCCGCCGGAGCATACCGGTCCAGCATGGCGCCCAGCCGTTCGCGATCAATCGGCTTCGGCAGGACATCATCCATGCCGTTCGCCTTGCACTCGTCGATCTGCTGTTTCATCGCATTCGCCGTCAGCGCGATGATCGGTGTGCGCCTTCCGCGCTCGCGCTCGCGGATGCGGCGCGTCGCCTCGAGCCCGTCCATAACCGGCATCTGCACGTCCATCAGCACGATATCGAAACGCCGGGATTCAAGAGCCGCGAGCGCCTCGCGGCCATCAGAGGCCATGACGACCTCGCATCCGGCACGCTCGAGATAAAGCTGCGCGACGCGCTGGTTGGTCGGATTGTCCTCGACCAGCAGCACGGTGCGCGCGTGACGGTGCTGCTCCTCGACGATCACGTCGCGCGTCACGATGGCGCGAAGCCGCTGCGTGAAATCAAGCGCATCGTGCGCCAGCACGCGATCCATGGCCGCCAGCAACTCCGCGCGGCGCACCGGCTTCGATAGCTGGCCGGCGAAACCCAGTTCGCGCAATTCCTGGCGGCTCGAGCGGTCGTCGATCGAGCTGTAAAGCACCAGGCGCAGGTCGGCGATGGCTTCCGTCTTGCGGATTCGGCGCGCCAGCTCGAGACCGTCGATCCCCGGCATGTGGTGATCGGTCAGCACGACCTGGTACGGATTGCCGGATTCCACGGCGCGCTGCAGGACCGTGAGGGCATCCACTCCGCTGTCGGCCACTTCGACTTCGTAGTCGGCGTTCTTCAGTTGCTCCGCGAGTACGCGCCGGTTGGTTTCGTTGTCATCGACGACGAGCACGCGCCTGGCCGCCGTTTGTACGGATTCGCGCGCTGCGGCCGGGGCCTCGCGCGCGCAGGGTTCCAGTCGCGCGGTGAACCAGAATGCGGATCCCTTGCCGAGCGTGCTTTTTGCGCCGACATTGCCATCCATCAGTTCCGCGAGGCGCTTGACGATCGAGAGTCCGAGGCCGGTTCCTCCGTACTGCCGGGCCGTCGAAGCATCGGCCTGCATGAAGGGCTGGAACAGGCGCGGGATCGCGTCGGCCGCAAGCCCGATGCCGGTGTCGCGTACCTCGAACCGGACCACGATGGCGGCGCCGAGGGCGCGCTCCTTCGTCACACGAATCACGACCTCACCCTGGGCCGTGAACTTGATCGCGTTCGATACGAGGTTGGTCAGCGCCTGCCGGATGCGGCCGGGATCGCCCAGCACGCGCTCCGGCAGGTCGAGCGCGACATCCACGATCAGCTCCAGGTCCTTGGCTGCGGCCTGGATCGCCACATTGGTCGCGACCTCTTCGACGTGGGCGCGCAGGTCCATCTCGACCCGTTCGAGCTCCAGCTTGCCGGCCTCGATCTTCGAGTAGTCGAGCAGGTCGTTGATCACCGAGAGCAGCGAGTCGGCGCTCGAGCGGATCACGCTTGCATACTCGCGCTGGCGGCGATCCAAATCGGTGTCGAGCAGCAGGGTGGTCATGCCGATGACGCCATTCATCGGCGTGCGGATCTCGTGGCTGACATTGGAGAGGAACTCGCTCCGCGTGCGGCTCGCGGACTCCGCCTGGCGCAGCGCCTTGGCCAGCGCCGAGCGCTGATCCTTGAGTTCCCTCTCAAGCTGATCAATCCGTTGTTGCAGGTCTTCGCTCATCGAGTATTCTTCACGCCGGGTGGGCCAGTATGAATAGTGAGTCTAACGCACCGCAGCGTCTCCTGATCGTCGAGGACGACGTGCACATGGCCTACCTGCTCGGCTACCTGGCCGAGAGGGAACGCTTCACGGTCGAATGCATTGCCGACGGACGCAAGGCCGTCGAACGCATCGATGCCGGCCCCGCTGTCGACCTGGTCCTGCTCGATGTGATGCTGCCCTACACGGATGGATTCGAGCTGCTGGCGCGCATGCGCGCGAATCCGGTCTGGCAGGACGTCCCCGTCATCATCCTGACGTCGAAGACGCGCGAGCACGATGCCGTGCGGGCTCTGAGCCTGGGTGCCGACGACTATCTGACCAAGCCCTTCAGCCCGCCGGAACTGGTCGCCCGCATCCGGCGGCGGTTGCGGCGGCCCACGGCGCCTTCGGCGTAGCGCCGCCTGTCATGCACCGCATCTTTATCCAGTTATTTGCCGTCCTGTCATGCGCAACTGCCGCTGCGACACCGGCCCTCTCATGCAGCGCAGCGCGGCAGGACTTTGTCACGCGCAATCCTGACGACACCGACGCGCGCTATGTCCTTGCACGCTCCTGCGCGCAGGCCGGGCGCCATGATGAAGCGCTCGCGCACTACGATCTCTTGCTCGCGCGGGACGCGAACAATGCCGACTGGCTGCTCGGCAAGGCGCAGTCGCTGGTCGCAAAGCAACGCCCGCGCGAAGCGCTGCCGCTCCTCGAGCACGGACGAAGCGTCGCACCCGCCTACGAGGACATCTGGCGGACCAATGCCACGGCGCTCGAAATGCTGGAGGACTACGAGCAGGGCGACGCGCTACTCGCCGAAGCCGAGCGCGCCTTTCCGCAATCCAGCTGGCCCGTCACGAAGCGAGCGGCGCTGGCAGAGCGGCGGCTGCTGCGCCGGGGTACGCGCGTATCGCTCGCCGCGAGTTACGAGGACCTTTCGGGCGGGCGCGATCCCTGGCGCGCGATGACGCTGAACGTGGACAGGCCGCTCGACGATCGCCGGCGCATCCTCGGTGGCCTGCATGTTGAAGAGCGCTTCAAGGCGCGCGATGAACGGTTTTCGTTCGGGTATGTGGATCGCCTGTCGGACAGCTGGTCATTCAGTGTTTCTGGCGATCTTGCACCCAACGCGGAGGTGCTGCCGGAATGGAGCCTGGTCGCGGAAGTGGGCCGCGCGCTGCCCGGTGATCGTAGTCTCGGCTTTCGTGCGCGCCACGCGAGCTATTCGACGGTGGATGTCGATTCGCTTGCGGCCACCATCGAGCAATACGCCGAGCAATTCCGCGTCGCCTACACGTTGACCGGCGCGCAGCCCTCGGGGCTAGGCACGAGTTTCGGCCACTCCTTGCGCATCGCGCACGACTACGGCATGGCGAGCCACGCGACACTCGCGCTCGGCTACGGCGAAGAAGCCGAAACGGTCGCGCCCGGTGTTGTGCTCGTGACGCGCAACAAGAGCATCGGCCTCAATGGCGTGCATTGGCGCAATGCCGCCTGGGGCCTCTCCTGGGAGGCGGGATGGTACGAGCAGGGCGACCTCTACGACCGGGTGCGGATCAGCTTTGGACTTGAACACCGGTTCTGACCTCGTCGTCACGCTGGCGTGGCGCAGCGCGGTGGTGGCCGCTCTCGCCGCAGCCCTGATGCTGACGATCGCGCTGATCGTGCGCCGTTATCTGCAGCGCCAGGAACGCCTGCACGCGCGCGTCGTTGATGCCTGGCGGCCACTGCTGACGCAGGTCGCGATCGAAGAGGGTGCTTCTCCTGAGCTGCCGCGGCTGCCCGCGCGGCATCTGCCATTCCTGATGGAGGAGTGGAACGCACTGCACGACGCCGTGCGCGGCGAAGCCGCGACCCGACTGAATGAGCTGGCGCTGCGCCTGGGTCTCGACAACGCTGCGCGCCACCTGATGAACTCGCGGCAGGTCGGCAAGCAGATCCTCGCGATCCGCACGCTGGGTCATCTGCGCGATCCAACGGCCTGGAAGCCGCTGCAGGAGCAGCTGGTTTCGGTGAATGCCCTGGTGTCCTTTTATGCCGCCGCGGCGCTGGTGCAGATCGACGCCCAGCGTGCAATGCCGGGCATCATGCTGCAGGTGGCCGAGCGTGAGAGCTGGCCCGGCGAGGCGATGGCGAGATTGCTCGTCGATGCCGGCGCGGACATCGCGCGCGAGCCGATCCGTGCGCTAATGCTGTCGCTGGAGCCCGCGAAAGTCCCACCGCTCCTGCCATGGCTGGCGCATGTCGATGCGGTGCTCGGCAGCGAAGTCGCCACCGAGCTGCTGCGCCGGTATTCCAGCGACGATCATGTCGTTGCCTCGGCGCTCCTGGTGCTGCTTGAGCCTGCAGCGCTTCCGGAGCTTCGCGGTTTCGCGGCGTCCGCCGACCCGGATATCCGCATGAATCTGGCGATCGCGATCGGCCAGCTCGGGGATGTTGCGGAAGCGGACCTGCTGATGAACATGATGGGCGATCGCGTCTGGTGGGTGCGCTACCGCGCGGCGCAGGCGCTCCTGAAACTCCGTGGCATGAATGCCGGGCGGCTCGAAGCGGTACGCACGCGACTCACCGACCCGTATGCGCTCGACATGCTGAAGCACGTGCGCGCCGAGGAGACCCTCGGATGAGCCTGCGCGGCTTTCTCGAAGGCGTGCAGTGGGCGTTCCTCGGCTATTTCGTGCTGCTGAACTGCATCTACCTGGGGCTCAGCTTTGTGGCGCTCTTTGGCCTGCGCCGCTACATGGGGGGCATCAGCGCCGCCGAGCGTGTGTACTCGCACCTGCAGATGCCGGTGTCGCTGATTGTGCCCGCGTACAACGAAGCAGCGACGATCGCCACTTCCATCCGTGCGCTCCTGCAGCTGCGCTACCAGCACTTCGAGGTGATCGTCGTCAACGACGGCTCGATGGACGACACGCTGGCGGTCATCATGCGCGAGTTCCAGCTTCAGCCGTTCCCGGAAGCGTATCGCGTGCAGATTACGACGCAACCGGTGCGAGGCATCTATCGCTCCGTGACGCACCCGAGCCTGCGCGTCATCGATAAGGAGAATGGCGGCGGCAAGGCCGACGCCATCAATGCCGGCATTAACGCGGCGCGCCACCCGTTGATCTACGCCGGTGACGCCGACTCGGTGCTGGAGCCGGACAGCCTCGCGCACGTGGTGCGGCCCTTCCTCGAGGATCCGCACACCGTCGCCTGCGGGGGCACGGTGCGCATCATCAATGGCTGCATCGTGCGCGGCGGCGTCATGGAGCAGGTCAGGCTGCCGCGCAATCCATTGGCGCTCGTCCAGGTCGTCGAGTACCTGCGCGCCTTCCTCGGCGGGCGGATCGGCTGGAGCGCGATCAACGGCATGCTGATCGTCTCCGGCGCCTTCGGCGTGTTCCATCGCGACACGGTCGTCGCGGCCGGCGGCTTCCGCGCCGACGTCATCGGCGAAGACATGGAATTGATCGTCCGCCTGCACCGCAAGTTGAGCAAGCGAGGCGTGCGCTACCGCATTGCGTTCATCCCGGACCCCGTCTGCTGGACCGATGCTCCCGAAGACCTCGGCACGCTCGGCCGGCAGCGCAAGCGCTGGCATCGCGGCCTGGCCGAGAGTCTCTGGGCCAACCGCAAGCTCTGCTTCGCGAAGAACAGCGGCGCCGCCGGCTGGGTCGCCTTCCCGTTCTTCGTGTTGTTCGAGCTGCTGAGTCCCGTCGTCGAAGTGGGCGGCCTGCTGGTCATGGGCTTGGCCTTCGCCCTCGGGATGATGTCCGGGACTTCGTTCCTGGCATTCATCGCGGCAGCTTTCGCGCTCGGCGTGATGCTCTCCACCACGGCGCTGCTGCTCGAGGAGCTCTCATTTCATACCTACCCGAAGACGCGCCACCTGCTGGTGCTGTTCCTGGTGTCTATCCTCGAGAACTTCGGCTACCGGCAGGTCATTTCGGTCTGGAAACTGCAGGCGCTCTACGGCTGGCTCACGGGCCAGCGCATCGAGTGGGGCGTGATGCGCCGCAAGGCGGACTGGCAGAAATAGCGGTGCCGGGTCGCAGTTTCGCTACCTATCTGCGAACCTGCGACCCGGCACCCTTGGAGCGGCGGCTCTTCAGCCAGGCAAAAATCCCCGGCGAGATAGACACCAGCACGATCAGCACGATCACGACGCTCAGGTTCTGCCTGACGATCGGGATGTTGCCGAAATAATAGCCGGCGAGGCACAGCGAGACGACCCACAACACCGCGGCGACGATGCAGAAGCCGAGATAGCGCAGGTAGGGCATCGCGCCGACGCCCGCAACGAACGGCGCATAGGTACGGATGATCGGAATGAAACGCGCCAGGATGATGGTCTTGCCGCCATGGCGCTCGTAAAAACCGTGGGCGCGCGCGAGGTGCGCGGGATTGAACCAGCGCGAGCGCTCGCGCTGAAACACCTTCGGCCCGACCAGGCGCCCGATGCCGTAGTTGACGTGGTCCCCGGTCAGCGCCGCACAAATGAGCACGATGATGAGCGTCGTGATGTCCATGTCGC
Organism: Steroidobacteraceae bacterium; assembly: GCA_031415935.1. Lineage (GTDB taxonomy): Bacteria > Pseudomonadota > Gammaproteobacteria > Steroidobacterales > Steroidobacteraceae > SCUD01. The sequence goes on from JANOSR010000173.1 coordinate 17,260, forward strand.
CGGCAGCGGCCAGCGTGCCGCTGACGAACAGCAGCGAATCGCCGGGCAGGAACGGCCAGAGCACGACGCCGGTCTCGACAAACACGATCAGGAACAGGATCGCGTAGATGCCCGTGTGGTACTGCGCGATCAGTGCCTTCAGGTGCACGTCGAGGTTCATCGCGATGTCGAGCGCCGAGGCGAGCAGGTCCATCGGTGGATTCTAAGTGCACCAATAGCTGAACGCGAGCCCGCACGCGCCGGTCAGCAGCGCAGCGAGCAGCGCCAGGCAGATCGGTCGCCAGCCGGCATCGAGCAGATGCGACGCGGTGACGCCGAGGCCAACGGCGGCCATGCCGCAGAGCAGCAACCATTCGGACGCGGTCTGGCCGGCGGCAAGAATGCCCTGCCATTGCTGAAGCAGCTCGCCGGAACCGGACGCAACGCTATCACCCGCCGTCCGCACGATCACGAGCCCGATGAAAACAATGACAAACGCCGGCACCGCCTGCCGGCGCAGTTGCAGGGACTTGCCCGTGATCTGTGTCGCCTCGTTGCGCGCCGTCCAGAAAGCGGCCAGCGGCACGAGCACCAACAGGCCGAGCGTGCGCAGGAACTTGGTCAATCCGGCGATCGGGACGGCATCCGGCGCGCCGAAATGGTCCGCATAGATCATTGCGGCGCCGACGACCTGCGAGGTGTCATGTATCGATGAGCCGAAGAACACACCAGCCGGCACCGCTTCCGCGCCGAACACCGCACCGGCGAGCCACGGGTAGCTCATCATCGCGAGCGAGCCGAAAAGCACGACGCAGGTGAGCGCGATGCCGATGTCCGCCTTGCGGGCGTGCAACAGCGGCGCCACGGCGATGATCGCCGTGCAACCGCAGATGGCCGTGCCCGCCGCGAGCAGCTGACGCATGCCCGGGGCCACCCCGAGCACGCGGCCAAGCCCAAGCGTGGCCAACAGCGCAACCGTGACACAGGCGATGACGATGGGCACCGCCATGATGCTTGCATCGGCGAGCACCATCAGCGTGAGGCGCAGGCCGATCAGCGCAATGCCGATGCGCAACAGCGTCTGGCTTGCGAACTCGAAACCGGGTTCGGCCCAGGGGCCGACGCCAACGACATTCCGCCATAGCATGCCGAGCACGATTGCGCAGAGTACGGGGCTGACGGCGGCATCCGCGGCATAGGACACGCCCTTCGCGACAACAGCCAGCGCGACCGCGAAAGCCAGGCCGGGGATGGCTTTACGGAGAAGCTTGCCTGGCGGGATCACGAGCCGGTCAGCCACGCCTACCCTTCGACGAGTAGTGCCCCGCGTAGTCGTCGAGGACCCGTCGGATCATCCGCTGATAGGAGGTCCGAGACTTTCTGGCATGAGCCTTGAAAAAATCGACGCTTCTGCGGCTCAGGGAAATCGTAACTTTGACGCCGTCATCCTTCAGGATGAGTTGATCAGGCGGCGGCAAGAAATCCTTGATTATCTGGATCCGGCCCAAAGGCTCGTCAGTGTATTTTCGGGTTCTCTTCATAAGCTTTCCTGCCATTGCGCCAGTATCCAGCCCCGATGATCCGGACAACGTCAGACCGGTATGTGAACCTGACGGTTAGCACTCGGTCGGCGACTCTGCCGAAACAGTAAAAGCGCTCCTCGTCCAGGCTATGCTCAAGGTCGCGGGCGATGACACGGTTTGGGTCCAAAAACGCCAATAGCGCTTCCGAGAACGCCACGCCATGCTTTCTCTGGTTCTCCTCGTCTGTTGCCGGGTCTCACTCAAACCGGATCGCCATCGCGACAGGTTGACTTGAGTATGGTCAACCAGCCATACATGAATATGGCACGATTGCGAAGAAAGGAACAGTTGCATGGACGGCTGCCAGGCTCGAATCATGATCACGACACGAAGCATGCTTGGCTCGGCGATGCTGCTCCTCATTGCGATGAGCGCCGGCACAAGCGCCGCCGAGCCCGCCAACACCAGTCCGCTCGCGCCGACCGAGGCGCTGTTCCTCGAATTCCTGGACGCCGCCAATGCGGTGGACTACATCAATTCCGGGATGGTCGCGGAATACGAAGGTCAGGACCTGGCCGCCTGGGACGCGCGGCTCCTCGACCGTCACCAAGCGCTGCTGGCGACTATCGCGGCGCTCGAAGAGCCGAAGCTCGAAGCAGCGGACACCGCCGCCCTCGCGGCGATCCGTGTCACGCTCGCGGACTACGGCGATCCGAGCCCGGCGGTCGCCAACGCGCCGGACTCGCTCGCCTGCAAGGACGCCGGCAACAAGGATCTCGACTACGACCGCCTGCGCGAAGTGCTCGCCGGCTGCTACCGCGAGATCGGCAACAATCTGAAGTTCGAAGAGAAGACGGTCGATCGCGGCAGTGCGCTTGGGCTACTGGGCGACATCGAGGAATCGGCACGCCGCAAGGCACTCTTCGACGCCTTCCTGCCGCTCTGGTTGGCGCTCAACGGCAACAATGAATCCGACAGCCCCTACCGCCGCCTGATCAAGCTTGCCTCGGCGGAAGCCGCGACCAACGGCTCCGGCATCGAAGCTGCCGCGCGCGCGATCGGCGTGTCGGTCGCGGACGTCGAGCGCTGGCTGATCCAGATGCTCGAGGCCTGGCGGGACGTCAATCCGTCTGAAATGGTCGAGCCGTGGGACTATCGCTACGCGATCGGCGAGGCGAATCGCCGGATCGCGCCCAGCTTCCCGGACACCGAGATCGTCGCGGTTGACCACCGCTTCTATCTCGATCTCGGCGTGGACCTCGCGAAGCTCGGCGTCGTCTACGACATCGACGACCGCGCGGACAAGTCGCCGCTCGCCTACACCGATTTCCTGAAGCGTGGACGCATGATCGACGGCCGGTGGCAGCCGACCATCGCGCGGGTCGTCGGGCGCTATCGGTCGGGCGGGTTATCGTCCCTGAACGAACTGGTCCATGAAAACGGCCACGCCGTGCACATCTCTGCCATCAAGAATCGCCCGGCCTTCACCGACTGGCCGGACACGCTCTTCACCGAGGCCTTCGCCGACGTGCCGTCGTGGAGCGTCTATGAACCGAACTGGCAGCGGAAATACCTGGATACCGAACTGCCGGTCGCGATCTCGCTGCGCACGCTGCACGGCAGCGTGATGATGGACGTCGCCTGGTCGCTGTTCGAGATCCGGATGCTGCGCGATCCGGCGTCCGACCCGAACGCGGTCTGGACCGACATCACGAGCCGTTACCTGCGTATCAAGCCCCATCCGGAAGTGGCCTGGTGGGCCGTGCGCGTGCAGCTCGTCAACCGGCCAGGCTACATGGTGAATTACGGGTTGGGTGCCGTGCTCACGGCGGAGATCCGCAAGCGCACGGAAGAAACCATCGGCTCCTTCGATGCAGGCAATCCGAAATGGTATGGCTGGACCACCGATCAGTTGCTGGTCTTCGGCTCCGAGCGCAACGCGCGGACCCTGATGCTCCAGCTCCTCGGCCGCCCGCCGTCGCCAGAAGCGGTGCTAGAGCAAATCCGCCGGATTAAGGGGACGCTTCCCTTTTTAGAATGAAAAGGGAAGCGTCCCCTTAATGAGCGAACTGGTTCCGGATGTTGTTGTTGATCTTCATGACGCTCTCGGGCCAGGCGTCGTCGTGGAGCGCGCGGCGTGCCATGTCTACCTGTCCCGCCTTCATCGCGCGGATCTTGACCTGGACCAGCATGACGTAGGCGATCAGGGTCAGGAATACCTGGGCGAGGAGGGGGCCGAAGATCTGATCGCGGCTCATTTGCCACCTTCCGACGCTTCTGCAATTGCCTGCGCGAGAACCGATTCATCCACGCCGCGACGTCTCAAGCTGGCAACCAGGGATTCCAATTCGGAGCCATCCAGGCGTTCAAGATCCGCGCGCAGACCGCGGCCTACATAAGCGCGTATCAATGGCTGGTAGCCAGAATGTCCGAGCACTGGCGCTACAAGCTTTAGATCCTCGACAACATCCACTGGCATGCGCAACGTCACGGCGATCATCGGCCGATCTTTTCGCAGGCGTAGGGCAATTCGTTCAGAATTCTTCATAAAGCCGGCGCTCCGGCGCTGTCGTCCGGCGCGCTGAGATGATTCGTGTGATTTCTTCATGGCGAGCTACATGTACGACGAAAAGCAGTTGCTGGCCCTTGGCGTAACCAATAACCGTATGGCGCGCCTCATTGACCGGGTCGGCATCGACGATCCGCAAGAAGGGGTCAAAGAAAACTTCACACGCCAACTCGAATGGGATTCCATGCTTCAGCTGATTCGCGGCTGCTTTGGTGGCGTCCCATTCAAACGAGGCACCGCGCAAGCGGTAATGTACAGGTCGAATCATAGTGTATTGACAAAAGCAATACGCGGCAAGTCGCATACGAGAGTGGGGTTTCAACCTCGCGCTTGGCCGCAGAGCGAATTGCGGGCGGGTCGGATATCTGCCTGATACGGCAACAAAAAGGCCCGCGTCTTGCGACGCGGGCCAGGGATTGCTCCAAGAGGGAGTTCGGTCAGGGCATCTTGAGGGCGATCGCGACGTAGTTCGCCGTCAGCGTAAAGCTGCCGGCGTTGTACGCGCCGTGCGCGAACATCGCCTGGGCCTTCGCGCCGCCATTCAACTTCGCGGTCAACCTTTCGACGAACGGCGTCCATTCGCGGAACACCTCGACGTTACCCGGCTGGCCGAGCGCGAAGAGCGTGCGGCCGCCGAAGGGCGCCACGGTCACGGGTGATGCAAGCCGGGTGATGTCGATGATCCGGAAGCCGATCTTGATGTGGTGCCGCAGGCCCAGGTCCGGGTTCGCAGCATCCACCACTAGGCCGGTGGGACCCATGGAAAGGAACGGCGCCGCCGTGCCATTCACACCCCAGCCCACGCCCATCACTGCGCGCATGGCCGAGAAGTCCACGACCGTGCGGCCGACGAAGTCCGGCGGTGCGAAGCCGAAGGGCGTCACGAAGCCGAACACGCGGGCCGGGGAGTCGGGCGTCAGGCCCAGAATGCCGAGCGCACCGGTCGCCACCTCATAATTGAGCGGGTCGGCGTCGGTCGCGGGGGAGGCGCCCGTGCCGCTGAAGTCGAAGATCGCAGGCCGGCGGCCGTCGATGGCGAACAGATCGAGCGTCACCTGGCCCGGGTTTGCCGAAACCACGCTACCCGAGAGATGCGTCAGCTTCATGCGTACGCGGCCGGCGGTCGCATCGAGCGTCAGCGAATCCACGGTCGGGGTGGCCGTCACCTGGCCGAAGGCATTGATGCGCTGGCCGACCGAGATCGCCACGGGCCGCAGCAGGTTTCGCCCACCGCCGTCGCGCGTGACGATC
>JANOSR010000174.1:0-2459 GCA_031415935.1 Steroidobacteraceae bacterium
GCCCAGGCCAGCGTCGTGTCCAGCATCCGGTTGGAGAAGCCCCATTCGTTGTCGTACCAGGCGCAGACCTTGACCAGCGTGCCGCCCACCACCTTGGTCAACGGGCCGTCCACGGTCCCGGAAGCCGGGTTGTGATTGAAATCCACCGACACCAGCGGCTCTTCGGTGTACTCGAGGATTCCCTTGAGTGCGCCACCCGCCGCAGCGCGCAGGATGCCATTGACCTCATCGGCGCTGGTTGCGCGCTTCGCAGTGAAGGTCAGGTCGACCAGCGATACATTGATGGTGGGCACGCGCACGGCAAAGCCGTCGAGCAGCCCCTTCAATTCGGGCAGCACGAGGCCAACGGCCGCGGCCGCACCGGTCTTGGTCGGGATCATCGACATCGTTGCCGAACGGGCGCGCCGCAGGTCGCTGTGAAAGACATCGGTCAGCACCTGATCGTTGGTGTAGGCATGAATTGTCGTCATGATGCCGGAGACGACGCCGAGCGATTCGTGCAGGGGCTTCACGAGCGGCGCCAGGCAGTTGGTCGTGCAGGACGCATTCGAGATCACGGTCATGTCGCGGCGCAGGACGCCGTGATTGACGCCATAGACGATGGTCGCGTCGACACCGTCGGCCGGCGCCGAGATCACGACCTTCTTTGCGCCGCCCGCGAGGTGCTTCGACGCCTTCTCCTTGCTGGCAAAGAGGCCGGTGCTCTCGAGCACGATTTCCGCGCCGAGTTGGCCCCAGGGAAGCTTCGAGGGATCGCGTTCGGCCAGCACGCGGATGCGGTCACCATTGACGATCATGTAATCGCCTTCGACGGCGACCTTGCCCGGGAACGGGCCGTGCGCGGTGTCATGGCGCGTCAGGTGCGCATTGGTCTTCGCGTCACCGAGGTCGTTGATCGCGACGATCTGGATTTCGCCATTGCGCTTCGATTCGTACAGCGCCCGCAACACATTCCGGCCGATACGGCCATAGCCATTGATGCCCACCTTGATCGCCATGGTCAGTTGTCTCCCGTATTCAGCATCGAATCCACTGTCTCGACGACGGCCTCGGCCGTGAAGCCGAAGTGCCGGAACAGATCCTTGCCCTGGCCCGAAGCGCCGAAGCTCGTCATGCCGATGACCCGGCCACGCGCGCCGACGTAGCGCCACCAGCCGTCGGTGGCGCCCGCCTCAATCGCGATCCGGCGCTCGACTTCGCGCGGCAATACCGCGGCGCGCCAGGACGCATCCTGCGCATCGAACACGCTGGTGCAAGGCATCGAAACGACCCTTGCGCCGACGCCGCGGCGCGCGAGCAAGGCCGCCGCCTCGACCGCAATCGCGACTTCGGAGCCGCTCGCGATCAGTATGCATTGCGGCGTGCCGGCGCAATCGACCAGCACGTAGCCACCGCGGCGGATCGCATCCAGCTGCGCCGCATCACGCGGCTGCGGCGGCAGGGTCTGGCGCGTCAGCGCAAGCACCGTCGGCGCCGCGCGGCGCCGGATCGCCGCGGCCCAGGTGACCCAGGTCTCGGTTGCGTCGCAGGGCCGCCAGACTTCCATGCGCGGGATCATCCGAAGCGATGCCAGGTGCTCGACCGGCTGGTGGGTCGGGCCGTCTTCGCCGAGACCGATTGAGTCGTGGGTCAGCACAAAAATGCTGCCGGTGCCGATGATCGCCGCCATCCGCAGCGAATTGCGCGCGTAATCTGAAAAAACAAGGAAGGTACCGCCGAACGGAATGAATCCGCCGTGCAGCGCGATGCCGTTCATGATCGCGCCCATGCCGAATTCCCGCACACCGTAGTGCAGGTAACGGCCCGCGCTGTTCGAACTGGTGTAGGCCGTCGTCCCTTTGATCTTCGTGTTGTTCGAGCCGGTCAGGTCGGCGGACCCACCGAGCAGCTCGGGCAGCAATCCGCCGAGCGCATTCAGGACCGCCTGCGAACTCTGCCGCGTCGCGAGCGCCTGGCCGGCCTGCTGTGCGGCAGCGGCACCCTGCGCGACTTCGCCCTCGAAGCCGGCCGGCAGGCGGGATTCGCTGCGGCGCTCGAAATCCGCCGCAAGCTCCGGATGCTCCGCCTTGTATGCCTTGTAGCGCTTTTTCCAGCGGTTTTCGGCGCGTCGTCCCGCCGTGCGCGCGTCCCAGCCCGCGCGAATCTCATCGGGAATTACGAATGCCTCGTGCGGCCAGGCGAGCGCCTTGCGGGCGAGCGCGACCTCTTCCGCGCCGAGAGCCGCGCCGTGGCATTCCTCCTTGCCCTGCTTGTTCGGTGCGCCATAACCGATCACGGTCTTGCAGCAGATCAGCGTCGGCTTCGACTTCTCGCGCTTTGCCTTGCGGATCGCGCGCGTGACCGCGTCGGCAGCGTGGCCGTCCACAGCACGGATCACCTGCCAGCCATAGGCTTCGAAGCGCTTCGGCGTGTCGTCGGTGAACCAGCCGGCAACCTCGCCGTCGATCGAGATGCCGTTG
>JANOSR010000175.1:0-1559 GCA_031415935.1 Steroidobacteraceae bacterium
GACGCTCGCGCTTGCCTATGCAGAAGCACACCCCGCGCGCGTCTCGGAACTCGTATTGCGCGGAATCTTTCTGCTGCGCCGCAGCGAGCTCGACTGGTTCTACCAGCAGGGCGCCAGCGCGCTGTTTCCGGATCGCTGGGAGGCCTACCTCGCACCCATTCCCTCGAGCGAGCGCGGCGACCTGATGCATGCATTTCACCGCCGCCTGACTGGAACGGACCGCACCGCGGCCATCACCGCCGCGCGCGCGTGGGCAGTCTGGGAAGGCTCGACCAGCTACCTGCTGACCGATGACGACAATGTCCGCAAATGGGGCGAAGACGAGTTCGCACTCGCGGTCGCGCGCATCGAGTGCCACTACTTCGTCAATGGCGGCTTCCTGCGCGGCGAGAATCAGCTACTGGACGATGTCGGCCGGATCCGCCACATACCGGCGGTGATCGTGCAGGGTCGCTATGACGTCGTTTGCCCGCTGATGACGGCCTGGGACCTGCATCGCGCCTGGCCCGAGGCGGATTTCCGCGTGGTCGTGGACGCCGGACATTCGGCTTTCGAAATCGGCATCACCGACGAGCTGGTGCGCGCGACCGACAGATTCGCGGGCTGAGCCCCCGACAGGATCAGCACTCGGGTACGTTGACCGCGAGCCCTCCCTGCGAGGTCTCCTTGTAAATCGACGACATGTCGCGGCCGGTCTGGCGCATCGTCGCGATGACCTGATCCAGCGAGACCTTGTGCGATCCGTCGCCTCGCAATGCCAGGCGCGCGGCATTGATGGCTTTCACGGCACCCATCGCGTTCCTTTCTATGCAGGGAATCTGGACGAGACCCGCGATCGGATCGCAGGTCAGACCCAGGTTGTGCTCCATGCCGATCTCCGCGGCGTTCTCGATCTGCTCGTTCGAGCCGCCGAGCGCCGCGACGAGGCCGCCGGCCGCCATCGAGCAGGCCACGCCGACTTCGCCCTGACAGCCCATTTCGGCGCCGGAAATCGACGCATTGCGCTTGTACAGCAGGCCGATCGCGCCGGCCACCAGCAGGAACCGGCGCACGCCCGCATCGTCGCTGCCCCGACACAGATTCGCGTAGTAATGCAGCACGGCAGGCACGATGCCGGCCGCACCATTGGTCGGCGCCGTGACGACCTGGCCGCCCGCCGCGTTCTCCTCATTGACAGCCAGGGCCCAGGCGTTGACCCATTCCATCGCGTCCACGAGCCCGCCGGGAGCCTCGGCCAGCAGCATGCGCTGCATGCGCGGCGCTCGACGCGGCACTTTCAGGACACCAGGCAGGATTCCCTCGGCCGCAAATCCGCGCTGCACGCAGGCCTGCATGACGCTCCAGATCCGCGCAAGCCCTGCGTCGATCTCGGCGGGCTTGCGCAACGCACGTTCGTTCTCGAGCATCAGTCCATCGATCGTGAGACCCGCTTCGCGGCAGCGCACCAGCAGTTCATCGGCGTTGGCGAATGGCAGTGGCGGCTTGGGCACGTCGCCACCCATGGATACCGCCTCGTCACCCGCGCGCAGCACGGCACCGCCGCCGATCGAGTACATCTC
>JANOSR010000176.1:0-7514 GCA_031415935.1 Steroidobacteraceae bacterium
GCAGCCCGCACGCGCCGGCGGCCGTCTACGGCGGACAGCGCAGCCCGGTATAGATGCAGCAGAAGCTCTCGGCGTTGGTCGCTCTGCGCGCCGGCCATCGGCGCGATTGTCAGACGGCGCGCGCTGCGCGGCCGCCCTGCAGATCCAGCAGGCGCTGCGAGCGCGCTCCGTCCGAGCGATCGCGCTCGAGGCGCGCGAGGTACTCGGTCGTGACGTCGCCGGTGACGTAATGCCCCGAGAAGCAGGACGTGTCGAAGGTCGTGATGCGCGCGTGGTCATGGCGGCAGGCGACGACCAGATCGTCGAGATCCTGGTACACGAGCCAGTCGGCGCCGATGATCCTCGCCACCTCGTCGTCGCTGTGGCCGGCGGCAACCAGCTCGGTCGCGACCGGCATGTCAATGCCGTAGACATTAGGGAAGCGCACGGGTGGCGCCGCCGAGGCGAAATAGACATTGCGGGCTCCGGCCTCGCGCGCCAGATCGATGATCTGCGCCGATGTCGTGCCACGCACGATCGAGTCGTCGACCAGCAGCACATTGCGCCCACGGAACTCCAGGTCGATCGCATTCAGCTTGCTGCGCACGGATTTCTGCCGCAGGTCCTGTCCCGGCATGATGAAGGTCCGCCCGATGTAACGGTTCTTGACGAAGCCCTCGCGATACTTGACGCCGAGCGAAAGCGCCAGCTGCAACGCGCTGGTCCGGCTGGTGTCCGGAATCGGGATCACCACATCGATGTCATGATCGGGCCGCAGGCGCGCGATCTTTTCCGCCAGCTTCTCGCCCATCCGCATGCGTGCCTTGTGCACCGAGATGTTGTCGATGATCGAGTCGGGACGCGCGAAATAGACGTACTCGAAGATGCAGGGCGTGTGCTGCGCCGCCGGCGTGCATTGCCTCGCATGCATCCTCCCCTGCAGGTCGATGAAGATCGCCTCGCCGGGGCCGACGTCGCGGACCAGGTCGAAATCGAGCATGTCGAGCGCGACACTCTCGGATGCCAGCATCCATTCCGGTCCGCGCGGTGTCTCGCGCCGCCCGAGCACCAGTGGCCGGATGCCGTGCGGGTCGCGAAATCCGATGATTCCGTGGCCGACGATCAGCGCGACGACCGCAAAACCACCCCGGCAGCGGCGAAACACGGCTTCGAGCGCGCGGAAGACATCGGCGGCCGCGGGCCGCGCTGCGGTCGAGCGCTGCAATTCGCTCGCGAACACATTCAGCAGCACTTCCGAATCCGAGCGTGTGTTCAGGTGACGGCGGTCTTCCGCGATCATCGTGCGCGTCAGCTCATCGGCGTTCGTCAGGTTGCCGTTATGTCCGATGCCGATGCCGAACGGGGCGTTCACGTAGAACGGTTGCGCTTCGTCGGCGCTGTCGCAGCCGGCGGTCGGGTAACGCACGTGGCCGATGCCCGCATGGCCGATCAGCTGGCGCATGTCGCGCTCGCGGAATACGTCGCGGACCAGGCCGTTGTCCTTGCGGGAAAACAGCGCGCGATCGTCCATCGTCATGATGCCCGCCGCATCCTGTCCGCGGTGCTGCAGCACGGTCAGCGCGTCGTAGATTCTCTGGTTGACCGGGCCCGTGCCGACCATGCCGACGATGCCGCACATGGCCTCAGCTCCCCGGGGTTTTGGTGGCCCGTTCCAGCAAGTCGGCGGCCGGCTCGGCATAACGCTCGAGCCAGTTGGCGACGGCTTCGGCCGCCGGCATGGATTTCGTCTTTTGCCACCAGGGTTCCAGGTCGAGATCGACGGCCCTGCCGCCGATCACCAGCAGGCCGATCACGACGACGGCGCGCATCAGCCCGAACAGGCCTCCGAGCATGCGGTCCATCACTGCGAGACCCGTGGCGCGTTGAACGAAATGCGCCGCGATGGCGCCGACCGCTGAGCCTGTCAGCAGCGTCAGGAACAGGACGATCGCCCGGCCAGTCCACTCGCGTATGCCTGGCTCCGCGAGCGCGCCGCCCATCCAGGGATAAAGCAGATAGGAGAAATGCCAGGCGAGCCAGAGGCCGATCAGCCAGGACAGCAGCGAAATGGCTTCGCGGACAAATCCGCGCAGGCAGCCCAGGACGAGCGATATCAGCAGGATGACTGTGAAGAGATGGTCAGCGCCATTCATCGGGCCGTGGCTCCATCGGGGCGAGCGGCATTCTAGCCGAACATTGCAAAAGGAACCTCGGATTTGCTCCCACGCGCGGGCCCGTGGGAGCGAATCCGAGGTTCCTTGAACCGCCGGACGCGTTTCACGGATGCGGCGCGACCACCGGCTGGAATCCGTCATTGCGCAGTCGCTCGGCGATGGCAACCGCGCGTGCGCGATCCTGTTCCGGTCCGACTCGGACCCGGTGCAGCAACTGCCCGCCAGCCCGGTACTCGAGCACGAATGCCGAATAGCCACGTGAACGGAGCTTGGCAACCAGTCCATCCGCCTTGCTCCGGCTGGAAAATGCGCCAAGCTGCACGGCCCAGGCCGGTTGCTGGGCGGATGCGGGCTTGGCCGGCTCGCCCGCCGGCGGCGCCGGCTCGACGGTTTTCGGCGCCACGGGCGCCGCTACTTCCGGCTTGGACTGGACGATTTCGGGCTCCGGCACCAGGCCTTCGTTTTCCGCAGGCCCTGCCGCGCCGTCCAGCATGATCTCGACGCTCTTCGTGTCCGCAACCGGGGGCTGGTCGCTCGCGGTGCCGGGGCCTTTCAATAGCGCGGGCACCAGCAGCACGATCAGCGCCACCAGTACAAGCGCTCCAACCAGTCTTTCACGAATGCTGACGTCCATTACGCTCGAATTGTAGACCGAGATGTACGAGGGCGGGACCGACCGTATGAAATGATCCGAACACGAGAATGCGGTCACCCTCCCCGCAGGCCGCAGCCGCGCGCTCGCATCCGGAGGCGACGCTGTCAGCCGCCGCAACCGGCGCACCGGTTCGCAATGCGATGCGCGCCGCGAGCTCCGGCTCCGGCAAAGATCGCGGCCCGTCGAGCCTGACAGCGACCCATTCCTGTACCTGGCCCCGGAGCGCCGAGACGATGCCGTCAATGTCCTTGTCGGCCAGGATGCCGCAGACCGCGAATGTGCGGCCGCGGGTCTGGCGCGCAGCGAGACTTGCGGCAAGCGCGCGCGCGGCATCCGGGTTATGGGCAACATCCAGGATCCACTCCGGATCCTTGCTGACGACCTGGAACCGGCCAGGGAGAAGCACGCGTGCGAGTCCCGCGCGCACGGCGTCATCCGGAACCAGCACTCCCGGCTCCGCGGCCTCCAGCACCGCGAGCGCCGTGGCGGCATTCGCAAGCTGCATGCTGCCCGCGAGCGCCGGCAGCGGCAATTCGCGGCGTCGTGAACCCAGACCCAGGTAGTCCCAGCCATCCGGACGCTCGATGAAGTCGAAATCCACGCCGATGCGCCTGAGGCGCGCACCGCATCCGGACGCGACGCGCGCCACGCTTTGCGGCATGTTGCGTGAACCGAAAATCGCCGGTCGCTCCGGCCGGAAGATGCCCGCCTTCTCGATGCCGATCTGCTCGACCGTGTCGCCCAGCCATTCGCAATGATCGAGGCCGACCGAGACGACGGCGGCGACATCGGCATCGAACAGATTGACCGCGTCGAGCCGGCCACCCATGCCGACTTCGAGCACGGCCGCGTCGATGCGCTCGTGCGCGAAGGCGACGAATGCCGCCAGGGCGTTCCACTCGAAGAATGACAGCGAGACGTCCCCGCGAGCCGCGTCGATCCGGTCAAACGCGGTCAACAGCAGGTCGTCCGTGATCTCCTGCCCGCAAATGCGGATCCGCTCGTGGTAGCGGATGAGGTGTGGCGACGTGAAGAGGCCGCAGTCGTAGCCCGCCGCAGTCAGCATCGCGTCGAGGCAGACCGCGACCGAACCCTTGCCGTTCGTTCCACCGATGGTCAGTACGGTGGGCGGCCGCGCGAGCCCAAGACGCCGGAATACGACGCCGACCCGTTCGAGCCCCGGATCCACCACCCGTGGATGCGCGACCTGTTGCCATTCCAGCCAGGCCGCGACGGAATCGAATCGCATGTGGTTCGGGAACCTCTGATCTATTCCCGCATGAGGCGCGTTACGCGCGCGCCTCGGCGCGACAAGGCGCGAGCCGAAGCCCCATAGCAGGGACTATGGGCCAGGCGAGTAACGCAGTCGCGCCGAGGCCCGCGCGTAACCCTCCGGGACCGGGCGATTTTCGTCCCTGGCGGCGTCGCTCGTCGCTCATGTATCCCGATACACATCGCTCCTCGCTGACGGTCGCGCCCATGCGGGAATAGATCAGAGGTTCCTTAGCCGGAAACCGGCGGCCGGCGCAGCAGCAAGCGCAGCAGGCCTGCGATGCGGTCACGCAGGTCGCGTCGGTCGACGATCATGTCGACCGCACCATGCTCGAGCAGGAACTCGCTGCGCTGGAAGCCCTCGGGCAGGGTCTCGCGGACCGTTTGCTGGATCACGCGCGGACCGGCAAACCCGATCAGCGCGCGCGGCTCGGCGATGTTGACGTCGCCGAGCATGGCAAGACTCGCGGAAACTCCGCCGGTGGTCGGGTCGGTCTGGACCGACACGAATGGCAGGCCATGCCGCGCAAGTACCGCGAGCGAGGCGCTGGTCTTGGCCATCTGCAGCAGCGACAACAGGCCCTCCTGCATGCGCGCTCCGCCGCTCGCCGAAAAACAGACGACGGGCATGCGGTGCTGGACGGCGTATTCGACACCGCGCACGAAACGCTCGCCGACCACCGAACCCATCGATCCGCCCATGAACGCGAACTCGAAAGCGCAGGCGACGACCTCGATGCCATCGAGCGTGCCGGCCATCACCACGAGTGCGTCGAGTTCGCCGATTGTCTTCTGCGCCGCCGCCAGGCGGTCGCGATAGCGCTTGCTGTCGCGGAAGCGCAGCGGGTCCTCGGGCGTCACGTCCGCGCCAATCTCGCTCACGGTGTCCGGGTCCAGGAACCGCGTCAGGCGGTCGCGCGCGCCGACGCGCATGTGGTGGGCGCACTTCGGGCAGACCTGGAGATTGCGCTCGACCTCGGGCCGGTACAGCACCGAGTCGCAGGCCGGGCACTTCATCCACAGGCCTTCCGGGACGGAGCGCGTGCGCCGTTCAGTCTTGATCCGCGACGGGATGATTTTCTCGAACCAGGTCACGTCGGTCCCCGCTGACTCTGGCCGGCGATCATAGCCCATGGCGGAAGTTGGACAAGCTCGGGTATCCCCAGGTCCTGCGCATAGCGCACACGGGCCAGGTACAGGCCGTGGGCGGGCGCGGTGATGCCTGCGTGTGCGCGGTCGCGGCTGGCCAGCGTCTCGGCAACCCATCCAGGCTTCTGCTCGCCCGTTCCGACCGGAAGCAGAGTTCCGACGATATTGCGGACCATGTGGTGCAGGAATGCATTTGCCGTGACCTCGATCGTCACCAGCGGCCCGTCGGCAACGACACTGATCGTGTCGATGCGGCGCCGGGTCGTCTTCGACTGACATTCGGCCGCACGGAATGCCGAGAAGTCATGTTCGCCGACCAGCTGCTGGGCGGCCTCGTGCATCGTCGCTGCGTCAAGCTCGGTCCGGACCCACCAGACGCGCTCGCGCAGCAGGGCGGGTCGCGTGGCGCGCTGCAGGATGCAATATCGATAACTGCGCGAATGCGCCGAATGCCGGGCATGAAACCGGGCGTCAATCTCGACCGCCCAGAGCATCGCGATTTCTGGCGGTAGCTCGCCATTGGCGCCGAGTACCCAGCCGCGCATCGGGCGGTCGGACGTGGTATCGAAATGCGCGACCTGGCCGTTCGCATGAACCGCCGCATCGGTGCGGCCGGCGCAGGTAACCTCGACGGGATGATCGGCGATGCTCCCCAGCGCGCGCTGGACGTGGTCCTGGATCGTGGACCGGCCGGGCTGCAATTGCCAGCCGGCAAAGCGCGCGCCGTCGTATTCCAGACCGACGGCGAGGCGTCGCCGCGCCGCGCTCACGCTCCCGGCAGCGAGTCGATCAGCCGGCGTGCTTCCTGCTTCTGCGAGGCACTGCCCTCGGCCAGCACTTCCTGAAGGATATTGCGGGCCCCGTCAGGGTCGCCCATGTCCATGTAGGCACGCGCCAGGTCGAGCTTGGTGCCGACTTCGCTCATCGTGACGGGCTCCAGGTCGGACAACTGCGGCAGCTGTTCCGTCGAGAGGCGCGCGGTTGAAGCTGTCGGCGTGCCGGCATCGTCCGCGGCACTGCCGACATCCAGGTCGATGCCAGATGCATCGTTGGCCTCCAGCGACACCAGCAACGCTGTGCGATCCGAATCCGACATCCTCGATATACCGGTGGCGTCGGTGCCACCCGAGGCCTTAGGCATCACGCGCGTGCTCTCGTCGCGCGGCGCGACGCGCATCGTCTCGTCGACGTGCGTGGACTGAATCGTGGCGTCATCCTGCGAGTCGTGCTCGCTGTCGAAACCGCCGATATCCAGGCCCAGGTCGTCGATCGCCATCTCTGCCGTTGAATCCGGGGAAATGCCACCCGTGAAATCGCGGCCACTGACGCGTTCACGAACCGTATCGTTGCCGCGCAGGCGCAGCGCCGGTGTCTCCACCGTCGGAGTTTCCGAAGATGGGAGTTCGAGGGTCGGCATCTCGACCGTGCCCGGACCGTCGCGCGGGGAGATTTTCTGAGTCGTGCCGAGGTACGCCGGACCTTCATCCAGGTTGAACTCGAGGATTTCGCGTTCGCCGGTGATCGAATTGCTGTCGCTGGCGGCCAGCACCTGGCCCAGATCGAAGTCGATGCCTTCATCGCCAGAGGGCGCCGAGAGCAAGTCGAGGTCAACCCGATTGTCGCCGCCTTCCAGGCTGAGATCGACACCGGTGGAATGAATGCCGCCGGCAAACAGCGCTTCGTCGGGCGCGAGCTGCCGGCCCATGATGACGATGCGGTCCCAGTCGCCGCCGGGCCCGATGGACTTGCGCAGGTCACGCGCGACCGCGAGGAATGCCTGCGTGTCGCCGGCCACGAAATGAATTTCGGCAAGTTTCAGCTTGAGGTCATTGCGGTCAGGCGACTGCTTCAGAGCCATCCTGACCAGGTCGCAGGCCTGGTCATAAAGGCCATAGGCCATGTGGAAATCAGCTTCGGCCAGCGGGTCGGCCTGATCGAGATCGAGCGCCGCCTCGGTGCTGATCGTCTCTTCCTGGCTGAACGCCGGCGCGGCTTCGTGCTTCGGGCGCGCAATGGGGCGTTCCCGTTCCTCGACGACAATGTCCTCCTCGTCGAGCCGCTCGAGCTCGGCGGTTCCGCCGTCAGTCCGGGCCAGCCCGCGAAGGCGCATCGTCTCTGAGGGCACCGGCGCCGTCGCCGGAACCTCGAAGCCCCTCAGCGCGTCATCGACATCCTGTTCGCGCCGGCGACGGAAATAGCCATAGCCGAGGCCGCCGACCAGCACCAGCGCCGCAGCACCGAGCAGGAACAGCCAGTTGTCCGTCAGGCGGTCGAGGAATGACGGT
>JANOSR010000177.1:0-7380 GCA_031415935.1 Steroidobacteraceae bacterium
GCGCATCGCCGACTGGCCGAAGATCTCCTGCAGGCTGTCGCGCAGGAGCGCAAGCCCCACGCCATTCGCGGCAGAAAGCCAGATCGCGCCTGGGCGGTCCTGGGAATCGCGCCTGAGCTCCGCTGGCCGGTCCAGCCGATCGATCTTGTTGTAGATGCGCAGCTGCGGAATCGAACCGGCGCCGATACCTGCGAGCACTTCGTCAACCTGCGAAATGCGGCGGTCATGCTCGGGATCGGAAGCGTCGACGACGTGCAGCAGCAGGTCGGCGTCCCTGGCCTCCATCAGCGTCGAGCGGAAGGCAGCCATCAGTTCGTGTGGCAGGTCGCGCACGAAACCGACGGTATCGGCGACCACCAGGTCCGGTGTATGCGGCATCCGCAAGCGTCGCACCGTCGGGTCGAGGGTCGCGAACAGCTGGTCGGCGACATAAGCGTCGCTGCCGGTCAGCGACCGGAACAATGTGGACTTGCCGGCATTTGTGTAGCCGACGATGGCGATAGCCGGTACGGGTACGCGTTTGCGCACCGAGCGGCCGGTATCGCGGCGCCGCGCGAGTTTTTCGAGTCTCGCGCTGAGCGTGCGGATTCGTTTGCCGATCAGCCGCCGGTCGGTCTCGAGCTGCGTCTCGCCGGGCCCGCGCAAGCCGATGCCGCCCTTCTGGCGTTCGAGGTGGGTCCAGCCGCGGATCAGTCGCGTCGACAGGTGACGCAGCTGCGCGAGTTCGACTTCAAGCTGGCCCTCGGCGCTTCTCGCCCTTTGCGCGAAGATGTCGAGTATCAGGCCGGTGCGATCCAGCACGCGCCGGCCGATCAGCTGTTCCAGATTGCGTTCCTGGCTCGGCGACAGGGTGTGGTCGATCAGTACGAGTTCGGCATCGGTCGCCGCGACGCGCGCGCGAATCTCCTCGGCTTTGCCGCTGCCCACGAAGAATCTTGGATCCGGGACGCGGCGCGAGCCGGATATCGCTGCGACCGGCAGCGCGCCCGCGGATCGCGCAAGTGCATCGAATTCCGCGAGGTCGTCGGCGCTCACCGGCGCGCCAAGGCCGATGCGCACGAGGACCGCGCGTTCGCCCCGCTTAGGTCGTTCGAACAACTGGTCCCACCGGCAGCCGCAACGGGTCTCCGATCAACTGGGCTCCGCCTCCTTGGCGGGTTCCTCGTCGGCTCCCTCGACCGTTGGCAGGTGCACATTGCGCGCCGGCACGACCGTCGAAATCGCATGCTTGTAGACCATCTGGCTGACCGAATTCTTCAGCAGCACGACAAACTGGTCGAAGGAGTCGATCTGGCCCTGAAGCTTGATGCCATTGACCAGATAAATGGAAACCGGCACCCGCTCCTTACGCAGTGCATTCAGGAACGGATCCTGCAATGATTGACCTCTGGCCATGGTATCTCCTTGTTTTTTCTCGTACTTTGCGGCCGCTCTCTGGGGTTTCGGCGGCTCCACCCTACTCGCTACGGGCATATGTCAAACGCAAATGGCGTAGCCCGCAAGCCGTGGAGTCTAGCACCAGGCCTGGAACGATTCTCAGTGAGCGGCCAGCCAGCCGTTGATGCGGGCGGACACCCGCCTGAACAAGGCCGGATCCGATGAATCGAACCACTCTGCATCGGGCTCGGCCCGCAACCAGGTCAGTTGCCGGCGGGCGAGCTGGCGGGTCGCGATGATCGCGCGCCCGATGGCCTCGTCCAGGCCCGTTCGACTCTCGAGATGCGCCCATAGCTGGCGGTAGCCGATCAGACGCAGCGCCGGCAATCCCGCATGCAGATCGCCACGCTTGTATAGCCGCCGGACTTCGTCCAGCAGGCCGCGACTCATCATCGCGTGAAATCGCAACGCCAGCCGTTCACCGAGCACACTGCGATCCGCCGGCGCCAGTACGAGGCGCAGGTCGGAGGCACGCGCCGCACCGCGCAGGTCTTCGCGTTGCTGCGACGAGATCGGCCGGCCGGTCAGTTCGATCACCTCCAGCGCGCGCTGGATGCGCTGCCGGTCGGCGGGGCGGATGCGCTCGGCCGCAACCGGATCGAGACGCTGTAATTCCGCATGCAGTGCCTGCCATCCCAGCCGGGCTGCACGCTCCTCCAGCCGCTGGCGTACGGTCGCGTCCGCCGGCGGCAACACCGCCAGTCCCGACTGCAAGGCGCGGAAGTAGAGCATCGTGCCGCCGACCAGCAGTGGCACCCTGCCCCGCGACCGGATCTCGCCCACGATGCGGTTCGCATCGACGACAAAGCGCGCCGCCGAGTAGCTCTCGGTCGGGTCGATCAGGTCAATCAGATGATGGGGAGCGCGCGCGAGCAACTCCGCGTCAGGTTTCGCCGTGCCGATGTCCATCCCGCGAAAGACCATCGCCGAGTCGACGCTGATGATTTCGAGTGACAGCTCCGCGACGAGTTGGGCCGCAAGCTGGGTCTTGCCGGCGCCGGTCGGGCCCATCAACAGGATCGCCGGATGCCCCTGCATCAGCGCCCGCGCAGAAACAGCCGGTCGAGCTCGGCAATTGTCACGCGCGTCCAGGTCGGCCGCCCATGGCTGCACTGCCCGGAGCGCTCGGTCCGCTCCATGTCGCGCAGCAGCGCATTCATTTCGTCAATCGACAACATTCGATGGGCGCGCACCGCGCTGCGGCAGGCGATATTCGCCAGCAGCTCGTTCTGGCGCTCGGCGATGCGGTGAGTCGCGCCCTGCTCACCGAGATCGGCCAACGCGTCGCGGAGCACCGCGGCGACATCCTGCCCGGCGAGCACGATCGGGACCTCGCGGATCGCAAGCGTGGCGGGCCCGACGCGGTCCACGACGAGACCCGCCGCGGCGAGTTCGTCGCGATGCTGCATCGCGAGTTCCGCATCCGCCTCCGTGCACTCGACGATAGCCGGCACCAGCAGGGGCTGGCGCGCTCCGTGACCCGAATCGACAGCCGCCTTCAGGCGCTCGTAGAGAATTCGCTCGTGCGCCGCATGCATGTCCACGAGCGCGATGCCGTCAGTCGTCTGCGCCACGATGTAAATGCCATGCAGCTGGGCCACGGCATGGCCAAGTGGTGCATCAGCCGCTTCGCGAGCCCGTTCGCGGCCGTCGGGCGCTTGCGGCGTGGATCCCCACGCACCATAGCCCGCAGGCGGCGGTTCGCCGAGCCGCAGCAAGCCTGGCGCGTATTCCGCGGCGGCGCCGAGGAGCCCGGCCGCCGAAGCCGGCGGCGCACCGCTTGCCGCCGCGCGCGTCGAAGCCAGGGCGCGCTCCAGTGTCCGGAACACGAAGTCGTGCACGCCGCGTCCGTCGCGGAATCTCACCTCGAGCTTTTGCGGATGGGCGTTGACGTCGACCTGCATGGGATCAAGCGTCAGGTACAGGAGCCAGGCCGCATGGCGGCCGCCGTACATGACGTCCTGGTAACTGAGCCGCGCGGCATTCACGAGCAGCCGGTCACGCACCATGCGGCCATTGACGAAAAGGTACTGGCGGTCCGCCTGCGCGCGCGCCTGCGACGGCAGTCCGATCCAGCCCTCCAGTCTCAGGCCCTGATGTACGTGCTCCACATGCAGCGAGTTGGCGATGAAATCCGCGCCAACCAGCCTCGCGATGCGTGTCTCCTTCTCGAGTCGGCTCCCGGCGGACGGCAACGCGAATTGCTCCCTGCGGTTGTGCGTCAGCGTGAAGGCCACGTCGAATCGCGACAGCGCGAGGCGCGTGACCGTACGCAGCACATGCTGGAATTCGGTCGCTTCGGCGCGCAGGAATTTGCGCCGTGCCGGAACCTTGTGAAACAGATCGCGGATCTCGACCGTGGTGCCCGCAGGATGTGCCGCGGGCCGCGGGCGGCCCACGCGGCCGTCCGACGACTCGATTTCCGCGCCGCTCCCTGCGGCAGCAGTCCGTGACGCCATCCGCAACCGCGATACCGAAGCGATCGACGGCAGCGCCTCGCCGCGAAAGCCGAGTGTCATTACGAGTTCGAGATCGTCGAGTGACGCAATCTTGCTGGTCGCATGGCGTGCGAGCGCGAGTGGCAGCTCGCTTGACTCCATGCCCACGCCATCGTCGCGCACGCGCAAGAGCCCGATGCCGCCACGCTCCACATCGATTGCGATGTGGCGCGCCCCGGCATCGAGCGCGTTTTCGATCAGCTCCTTCGCAACCGACGCCGGGCGTTCGATGACCTCGCCGGCGGCGATCTGGTCGATGAGCGGGTCGGCGAGGATCTGGATCGGCATGGCGCGCCCGGCGGGCCACGCCAGTCTAGCAGCGCACTGCGCTGTGGATCAGGTGCCGGAAACCGGTATTTCGAGGATTGTTCCGGTTGCGAGCTGCCCACGCTCGCGGGCTGCCAGCATCGCAATACGCGTGCCTGGCGGCGGGTTTTCATGGAAATAGCGACGCAGGCCCGCGTGTATCGCGCCCGCGAGCCGGGTCTGGTGATTCGGATCGCGCAGCCGCCGCTCTTCCTCTGGATTCGAAATGTAGGCAGTCTCGACCAGCATCGACGGAACGTCGGGTGAGGTCAGCACGATCAGGCTCGCGTGCTGTACTTCGCTCTTCTTGAGCTGGCCGACTCGATCCAGTTCCTCGAGCACCCGGGTGGCCGCCTCACGGCTTGCGCTGATCGACGCGTTCTGCGACAGGTCGAGCAGCACCGATGCAAGCACATCGCTTTTGTCGTCCAGCGATACGCCGCCGATCAGGTCGGCCGCATTCTCGCGATCGGCCAGGATGCGCGCAGCCTCATTGCTCGCGCGGCGCGTCGATAGCACATAGACGGAAGAGCCGCGCACCGAGCGATTGACAAAAGCGTCGGCATGCACGGACACGAACAGGTCCGCTTGCTGCGCGTGCGCGCGCCGGATGCGTTCGCGAAACTCCACGAAATAGTCGCCGGTCCGGGTCAGCACCGCGCGCATACCGGGTTCCGCGTTGATGCGCTCGGCAAGCCGGCGGGCGACTGCAAGCGCGACATCCTTCTCGCGCGTACCGGCTTTGCCGACCGCACCCGGGTCTTCGCCGCCATGGCCGGCATCGATTGCGACCACGACGTCGCGCTGGCCATTGGCGTCACTCGCGACCTTGACCGGGCGCAGCGACTGCTGGAGGCCCAGGTCGACGACCAGGCGGTGGCCATAGGATTCATTCGGCGGCGTCAGGAAGCTTTTCGGTTCGACCTTGGTCGTCAGGTCGAGCACGACGCGAAGCCCGCCATTGTCGCGGGCCGCGACACGGACGCCGCTGACGACGCCGACGACTGAGGTGACAGGCAGTTGCACCGCATCTGCGCCGACCTGCTCGAGATCGATGACGATTCGCTCCGGGTCCGACAGCGCGAATACCGAATAGCTGACCGGCGCCGAGAGGTCGAGCACGACGCGGGTCGAATCCGGGCTGGCCCACAGACGGATCTCGTGCAGATCCGCCGCCGCAGCCTGCAACGAAGTGGCCAGCAACGAAGTGACCATCAGCACGCAGGTGTTGATCCAGTGCAATGATCGCATGACGACTCTGGTCGGGTGAAGCTCGCGGTACTCTAGCGACGGAAACATTTTAATTCAAGTATTTCAGTCAGATACGCTCATATCTTAAAGCTCCCTGCCATACCCGTCCGGCATCGGTTGCCGCGCTGATGCGAACTCCGCGGCCAACGGGCCGATGCTCGATCGTAATCCTGAGATCAGCAGGCCCAAGCCCGGTTTCGCCCCGCTCCGGCCATTCGACGATCACGAGGCCCGGCATGCCGCGATAGTCCCGGTAGCCCAGCGCATCGAGCTCTGGCTGCGTTCCCTGCAGGCGATAGAGATCGAGATGATGAATCGTGCCTGCATTCGTTTCGTACGGTTCCACCAGCGTGAATGTCGGGCTGCGGACCGGGCCCTCGACACCGAGCGCGCGCAGCAGACCACGCGCCAGTGTCGTCTTGCCGGTGCCGAGTTCACCTTGCAATGCGAGCAGCAGGCTGCCACTTCGCAGATCGGGCAGGCTGTCCGCGAGCGCAGCGCCAAGTCGCTGCATCGCCGCTTCGTCCGGCAGGTTCAGTTCCATGGCGGGTTCACGACGGCCTGCAATTGCGCGATCAGGTCGGAGGCGACGAGCCCGCGTTCACCGGCGAGCGCCGCCTGGTCGCCGGCGCGGGCGTGCAGCAGGACACCGGCCGCCGCGGCTCGTTCGAGATCGCAGCCACCGGCGACGAGCGCCGCGATGATTCCGGTGAGCACATCGCCGGCGCCTGCGGTGGCCATGCCGGGATTGCCGCGATCGCAAACCCAGGGCAGGGTTTCTTCTACGGCAACAAGCGTGCCTGCACCCTTCAACACACAGACGCCGCCATAGCGCGCAGCGATTGCGCGCGCGGATCCCAGTCGGTCGCGCTGGACGGTCGCCGCATCCGTTCCAAGCAGCCTCGCGGCCTCGCCCGGATGCGGCGTGAGTATCCAGTCATCGCGATGCCGCGGCTTTTCTGCCAACAGCGTCAGCGCATCGGCGTCGAGCACGAGTGCCTTGGCGCATTCGGCGACGGCGCCAAAGAAATTGCGGGCGCTGCGGCTCAGGCCGAGACCCGGTCCGATCGCGACTGCATCGGCAGCATCCAGCAGACTTTCCAGTTCGGCGGCGGATTTCACGGCGTTGCAGATCAGTTCCGGCCGGCCTGCGATGATGGGAGCAACGCTTTGCGCCCCGGTCGCGATTGTCACGAGTCCGGCACCTGCCCGCAGCGCCGCTTCGCCCGCCAGCCGCACGGCACCCGGCATCGCGAGACCTCCGACGATCAGCACACGGCCGTAGTCGCCCTTGTGCGCCGAGCGTCGCCGCCGCGGCAGGGCCGCTTCGAGCAGTTGCCCGTCCATGCGCCTGATGACGGGTGCATGCGCTTCGCGTGCCGCTTCCGGGATTCCGAGCCCTGAAAATTCGAGTTTGCCAACCCGATCCCAGGCATCGCCGAGAAACAAGCCTGCTTTCAGCGCGACGAATGTGATGGTGCGTGTCGCCGAAATCGCCACCCCATGGATGAGGCCGGTGTCGGCGTCGAGGCCTGATGGGAGATCAAGCGCGAGTACCGGGAGCCCCGAGGCATTGACCGCCTCGATGCAATCCCGCATTGCGCCATCCACCGGCCGGTCGACACCGGTACCGAGCAGCGCATCGACGACGACATCGGTTGCGGCGAGACCCGTGCTCGTGAATCCGGAATCGCGCCCACCCGTCGCCGTGAAATCCGCGTAAGCGCGCGCCGCATCGCCTGCAAGGCGAAGCGGATCTACGAGCGCGCAGGCATTGACCGAAAGACCCGCATCGCGCGCGAGCCGCGCGAGCACATAGCCGTCACCGGCATTGTTGCCGGAGCCGCAAAGCACGGTGATGCGATTCCCTTCCGGCCAATGCTGGCGC
>JANOSR010000178.1:0-2104 GCA_031415935.1 Steroidobacteraceae bacterium
GCGACGAGAAAGTACTCGAACAAGTAGTTGACCAGCGACAGCTCGCTGTGCAGCCGGTGATCCGAGTCGAGGATGTGCAGCGTCGCGTTGTGCTCACGGGCGAATTTGATGCTGTTCTCGACCGGCACCACGTCATCGCGCCAGCCGTGCACGATGGTCTTGGGGCAGGGCGCAGGTTTCGCGGTCAGCTCCTCGGTGCCCGGCATGTAGAACGCAGGCGCCATCAGGAACAGACCGCGCGCATGCAGCAGCGCCGATGCGCTGGTCGCGACATAGCCGCCGAGACTCGAGCCGACCAGCACCAGGTCGCCGCGAATGTCGCGGCAGAAGCTCAGGAGCCGTGTGACCCGGTCGCGCGGGTCGGTGACGCCGCGATAGTCGACTGAATCGACATTCCAGCCTTCGCTCTTCGCGACTTCCGCCATCGCGGAAATCTTGGTTCCCCACGGACTGCTTTCCAGGCCGTGAGAAAACACCACGTGACGACTCGACATGATCCGCTCCAGAACCCTTTCGCGCCGATGGTATCAGTCCCGGCGCGGCCGCCACAGCAGCGCGTCGAGGTCATCGGTCATATCATGGCTCGCCAGATCCACGCGACCATTGCGAAACCGCACGCCCTCCTGCTCCAGCTTCTCGCGCTGCAACCGGTATGGCCGCGAACCCGGCGGAAAGCTGATCGCGCCGCGCGCATTGACGACACGATGCCAGGGTAGCCGGAGCCCGTCCGGCGCCACTTTCAGCGCATGCCCGACGAGGCGCGCGCGACGCGGCAGACCTGCGCGTCGCGCGATGCCGCCATAGCTCGCGACCTGGCCGCGCGGGATCCTCGCGACCTGCTTCCAGATGCGTTCCAGCAGCTTGCGATCGGTGTCGGCCATCGGCGGCGATTGTATCCGCGCCGTGTTATCGTCCGCCTGCCGTGGAACCGCAGGACGAACGCACCCAGGTCGATCCGACGGCCAATCCCTGGGCGATGTTGGCTTCGCTGCCCTTGTTTTCCGGGCTGCCGAAGACCGTCATCGACGGCGCGGTGGCCGAACTCGAATGGATTTCGCTGCCCGGTGGCAGCCTGCTGTTCGAGGCCGGCGCGCCGGCAGATTCCGTGTACTTCGTGGTCAGCGGCTGTCTCGGTGCCTTCGGCACTGGAGGCGAACTTGTCGGCCGCATCGCCGCCGGCGAAAGCGTCGGCGAGATGGGTCTGATCGTCGCGCGTCCGCGTGCGGCGACAGTCCGTGCATTGCGCGATTCAGAGCTGGCGCGGCTGTCGTCCGGTACTTTCGAGCGCGTGTTGCTCTCCCACCCCGAGGCGATACTGCGGTTGGCGCGGCTCTCGGTGGAACGGCTGCTCGAGAACGCCCCGCCACGCAGTTCTGCGCCGGCCGCGCCACGCACAATCACGGTTATCCCGTACGATTCGTCGATCGACGTCGCGGCGCTCACCACCGGGCTGGTCGCGGCGCTCGCCCGTCTGGGTCGCGTCGACCTGGTCGGCAGCACCCGTGCGGGCGGGCACAGCAGTCAGTGGTTCCACGAAGTCGAATCGCGCAATGACTTCGTGGTCTACACCGCCGAGCACGGCGATACGGCGTGGACGCAGTTGTGCGTGCGCCAGGCAGATGTGCTGCTGCTGGCCGCACGCGCGGGAGATGAAGCCGGGCCGTGGCGCGTGCTCGATCGGCACCCGAATGCCGCGCAGCGCGCTGAGTTGCTCCTGCTGCACGAAGGCAGCATCGTCAATGGCGCGGCGGCGCGCTGGCGTCCGACCCTTCCGGGCGCGCCCTGCCATCACTTGCGGGGGCCCGCCGACATGCCGCGCATCGTGCGTCTGATGACACACCGGGCCGTGGGTCTCGTGCTGTCGGGCGGCGGCGCGCGTGGCTTCGCGCATCTGGGCGTCGTGCGCGCGCTGCGCGAGCACGGCGTGCCGATCGATCTGGTCGGCGGCACGAGCATGGGCGGCATCCTCGCCGCGGGCGTCGCCGCGGACTGGACCGACGAGGAATTGGTCGAGCGTTTCCGGCGCTGCTTCGTCGACACCAATCCGCTCTCCGACTTCACGCTGCCACTCGTTTCGCTGGTCTCGGGCCGCAAGGTCGGGCAG